>NZ_CP102277.1:306642-613284 GCF_025149785.1 Coprococcus comes ATCC 27758
TTTTTTAATAATTCATTCATCTTAATCTCTCCAAATAAAAATAGTTTTGCTAATGTAATAATGTATAAGCAGAAAAGGAAAATGTCAAGTGTGGAAAATAGTAGAATTCCGGGCTGTTTCGCAGAGAGGATGGGGAGTTTTGTCAGGATGTGATAATAATCCGGATCATAATGTGCCATCACGCTATGAAAAGATTTATGGATTTTTAGAACTCCCGGATACGCCGGAGGAAAAAGTGGGTTCTCTCCGGCATCCGGGGGAAAAGTCACATGGATATGCAGCTGAGGTGATCGTAAGCTATCTGGAAGAACAGCTTATTTGTCAAAAATAGATTCCAGGATTCTGACAAAGTGTTCCAGCCCTTCCTGATCTTCTTCATCAAAACGGGCGAGAACAGGGCTGTCGATATCCAGAACGCCAACGATTTCATTTCCTTTATGAAGCGGAATCACGATCTCGGAATTAGAGGCGCTGTCGCAGGCGATATGTCCCGGGAACTGGTGGACATCCTTTACCAGCATAACCTGATCGTTTGCCACAGCGGTTCCGCAGACACCTTTACCGATTTCAATTTCAATACAGGCAGGTTTGCCCTGGAAAGGACCAAGGACGAGCCTGCCTTCTCTCATCAGATAAAAACCAACCCAGTTGATGTTCAGAAGCGCATCACCGAGAAGGGCCGATGCATTTGCCAGATTTGAGATCTGGTGAGGGATTCCGTCAATCAGACCGCGGAGGCGGATTGAAAGCAGGGAATACAGTGGCTTTTTATCAACTGGCCATTCAAAATTCGAAGTATTCATAAAAAATCTCCTTAAATATTTCCGTTTAACACATCTTCCAATGTAATCTCGTAGAAGAAATCATGTACCATTCCATCAAATTTCTTCCACAAAGGAAGCGTAATGCACTGCTCTTCACGGCTGCAGACCTCGGCACCTGGAACCAGGCAGGCGACTGTAGCAAGATTGCCTTCCGCAAGTTCAAGAATCTCGCCGATAGTGTATTCAGAAGATTCCCTGGTAAGTTGGTATCCGCCCCCTTTGCCACGGCGTCCTTTTAAGAGTTTCTTCTTTACAAGAATTTTCAGGACAATTTCCAGGTATTTTTCGGAAATTTCCTGGCGGATTGCGATCTCGTTAAGCGGAACATATTCTTCGTCCTTATGCTGGGCGAGATCAATCATCACGCGGAGTGCGTAACGTCCTTTTGTAGAAATCATAATTAGTTTTCCCCCATTTTTTTATATGTACAATAGCAGCACCAGAGAGTTTATGAACCCTGGTGCTTTTTTACCTATTATACCGTAGGGTTATATGTGTTTCAAGAAAAAAACAAAAAAATAAAATAACCTATTGACTTAGTAGGTAATAGATGATATTATACCAACTAAATTGATAGGAAATAAAGGTTATACAAAATAACCAGTACTGATAAATATGAACGGAGGAAGAAATAATGGCAGAATTTGATTATGAAGTAGTAGATGGAAGAAAGATCCGTGTACGTCCGCAGGAAGTTGTATCGGAGATAGATGAGAATGGATATTTTGTCCGCCAGCCAAATCATTTTACAGAAGGATTTGGAGAAGGAAAAAATCCGGTAGAAAAAGGCAGATACCATCTGGTATGGGCAAAGCTTTGCCACTGGTCTAACAGAGCTTCGATCGTAAGAGAACTTCTTGGACTGGAAGATGCAATCAGTGTCAACATGGTTGATCATGCAAAGCATGAGAAGAATCTTGGATGGGAATTCGTATACGACAAAGATCATATCGATCCGGTCCTTGGAATCCAGTTCTTAAGTGAAGCTTATTACAAAGCTGATGATGATTACACAGGAAGAACAACGGTACCGGCTCTGATCGATACAAAGACAGGAAAAGTTGTAAATAACGATTACACCTGGCTTACCAATTATTTTGAAGTAGATTTTAAACCGTTCCACAAAAAAGGAGCACCGGATCTTTATCCGGAAGAACTCAGAAAAGATATCGATGAGATGAATGACTGGCTCTTTGATAACATTAATAATGGAGTTTATAAAGCAACCTTTGCAAGATCAAAGGAAGCTTACTGGGATGCCTATAATTCTTTTTATGCAGCAATGGATATTCTGGAAAAACGTCTGGAAAATCAGAGATTTCTCTTTGGAGATTATGTGACAGACAGTGATGTGAGACTGTATGTGACGCTGGCGAGACTGGATATTCGTTACACCTGGCAGCTTGGACATACCAAACACCGCCTGATCGATTATCCGAATCTGTGGGGATATGCAAGAGACCTGTATCAGATTCCGGCATTCAGAAACAACACCTACTTTAAGGATTTCGCAAATCCAAACAACAAGAAGGTCGGCGCATTATTTTTTGAATCTTTCAATGCAAGATTTCTGGATGAGATCAATTTTGATGCATACTGGGGTGCACCGCATGACCGTGCACATTTAAGCAGCGATCCGGGCAATAAATTTAAGGCAGAAGAACAGTAGGAGGAACGAATTATGGCAGATTTTGAATATGTAGATGTAAATGGAAGACAGATCAGAGTAAGACCGAGAGAAACTGCACAGGAAATTGATGAATATGGAAATTTCCATCGTCAGCCAAACCGCTTCACGGAAGGTTTTGGAGAAGGGAAAAATCCGGTAGAAAAAGACAGATATATTCTTTTCTGGGCAAAAGGATGCAACTGGTCCAATCGGGCAGCGATCGCAAGAGAGCTTCTCGGACTTGAGGATGCAGTGAAAGTTGAGATCGTAGACTGGACAGACCGGGAAGAGAATCTTGGATGGGAATTTGTAAATTCCCCGGATCATATCAATCCGGAAACGGGCGCACAGTTCTTAAGTGAGCTTTACTACAATGCGGATGAAGAATACACAGGGCGTACAACCGTTCCGGCATTTGTAGATTATAAGACAAAGAAAGTGGTAAATAATGATTACCACTGGCTTACAAATCATCTGGAAACAGCGTTCAGGCCGTTCCACAAAAAGGGAGCGCCGGATCTTTACCCGGAAGAATTAAGACCGGAGATCGATAAGCTGAACAAATGGCTCTTTGAAAATGTAAACAACGCTGTTTATCGAGCGCAGTTCGCTGAATCCTTACAGGCATTTGCCGATGGATATGAGACATTTTTCGCAGGGCTTGATGCAATGGAGGAAAGACTTGCAGACAAGAGATTCTTATTCGGAGATTATGTGACAGACAGTGATATCCGTCTTTATACAACCATCGCAAGATTGGATGTGTCTTATTCAAGAAATATCGGACCTTGCAAACACCGTCTGGTAGATTACCCGAATCTGTGGGGATATGCAAGAGATCTGTATCAGATCCCGGCATTCAGACATAACACATATTTTAAGGATTTTGCGGCATCTGTCGATCTGAATGAAGCAGATGAAGAGTATTGGGAAAATACATACTATGATATCGTGGTGCAGGAAACAGACTGGGATACTATCTGGAAGACACCGACAGGAAGAGAATCACTCAGTAAAGATCCGGCACACAAATTTAAAGCAGAAAAATAACAGACGAAAGACGAGGAAAAATATTATGAAAAAGTTGGCAAGCATTTTAGCAGTTACACTGGCAGCAGGAGTCCTGGCTACAGGATGTGGATCTTCTTCAGGAAGTGCTTCAAAGGACAGCTCTTCAGACAGTGGAAAGACAGTAATCAAAGCAGCAACCGGAGCAAACGCAAAACCATATGTCTATGTAGGCGATGATGACAAGCCGGCAGGATACGATGTGGATGTACTGAATGCAGTTTTTGATAAACTTCCGGATTATGAACTGGAATACGAAGTGACTGATTTTGGATCTGTACTTTCCGGACTGAATAGTGGAAATTATCAGATCGGAGTCAACAACTTCTCTTACAACGAAGACCGTGGAGCAAGTTATCTTTACTCTTATCCATATGACAAGATCAGCTATGTATTCGTAACAAAGAAAGGTGGAAAAGAGATCAAATCATTTGAAGATGCAGCAGGACTTTCTTTTGAAGGTGGTACAGGAATCAGCGTATCCAATGCAGTAGAAGCATGGAATGAAAAGAATCCGGATAAAGCGATCAATATTACTTACTCGGATGCAGATACATCTGTATTTTTACAGCATGTAGCAGACGGATCGCAGGATTTTACGATCATCGATCTGGCAATGTACAACTCTTACATGGAAGAATTTAACTATGATGTGCAGAAAAATGATATTCCGGAAGATGAAGCAAAAATGATTGCAGAAAACTCTTATGCATATTATATTTTCCCACAGGATCAGAAAGATTTAAGAGAACAGGTAGACAAAGCGCTGAAGGAGCTGAAGGAAGACGGGACCCTGACTGAGATCAGTAAAAAATGGTATGGTCAGGATGCCGCACCGGAGGATGATAAGTTCGAGGAGACGATTAACTAATGGGTAAATTATTTGATGGAAAACTGGTATTTACACAGATACCGCTACTTTTAAAATATCTTCCGGTCACAATGGAACTGGCTGTCACAGCAATGATCGCTAGTCTCATCCTGGGACTGCTCCTTGCACTTGTGAAGATTAAAAAGGTACCGGTACTGAAACAGCTGGTAAGTATCTATATCTCGGTTATCCGCGGAACGCCGATCCTGGTTCAGTTATATGTGACCTATTTCGGTATTCCGATGCTCCTGAAATATATCAACTTTAAATGTGGAACCAACTACAATGTCAATGGAGTCGCACCAATCGTATATGCATTCGTTGCTCTGGCACTCAATGAATCTGCATTTAACGCAGAGATCATCCGTGCGTCCCTTGAATCAGTAGATAAAGGACAGGTTGAGGCAGCAAGCGCTTTAGGAATGAATTATTTCCAGGCATTGATAAGGATCATCCTTCCGGAGGCAATCGTGGTAGCACTCCCATCCCTTGGAAATGCATTTATCGGACTGATCAAAGGAACTTCTCTTGCATTTGTCTGTTCCGTAGTGGAGATGACCGCAGAAGGAAAGATTCTTGCGGGAAGAAATTACCGTTACTTTGAAGTGTATATCTCACTGGCAATTATTTACTGGGTAATTACTTTCGTACTTGAGAGAGTGATCAGCTATCTTGAGAAAAAGCTCCGGGTACCGGAAGATGCACCGGCACTTTTAGATATCAGAGATACAGAGGTGGAATAAGGTATGATCGAAATCAAAAATATATCAAAAACATTTAAAAATAATAAGGTTCTTGATGGAATCGACCTTACCATCAATCAGGGAGATGTCGTAGCGATCATCGGACCTTCTGGAACAGGAAAATCCACATTTTTAAGATGTGTGGACAGACTGGAAAAACCGGAAACCGGAACCATAACGATTGACGGTGAGACACAGGATCTTGCACATATTCATGGCAAAGATCTGACAGAGCTTCGGAAAAAGACCGGCATGGTTTTTCAGAATTTCAATCTTTTTTCAAAGAAAACAGCACTTCAGAATGTAATGGAGGGGCTGATCGTGGTAAAGAAGATGAAAAAAGAGGAAGCAGAAAGGATTGCGAGAAAGCAGCTTAAAAATGTAGGTCTTCTGGATCATGCAAACCATTATCCGAGACATATGTCAGGTGGTCAGCAGCAGAGAGTTGCAATCGCAAGAGCACTTGCGATGGAGCCAAAGCTTTTGCTTCTGGATGAGCCGACATCTGCACTAGATCCGGAGCTTGTCGGAGAAGTTCTGGATACGATCAAAAAAGCGGCAAATGAAGGATATACAATGCTTCTGGTGTCCCATGAGATGAGCTTTGTACGAAACGTTGCAACCAGAGTGATCTTCCTGGACGGAGGAAAGATCCTGGAAGACGGAACGCCGAGAGAAGTGTTTGGAAATCCGAAGAACGAACGTGTCAAAGAGTTTTTTACAAAGATCAACCGGATGGAAGAACCGGATTATTCAATTTAAGAGAAAAAACAAAATCGGCTGAGGGATCAGTCGATTTTTTCCAACAGGATAAAAGAAGGGAGCGAAAGCAATGAGTATCAGACAAGAGCAGGAAAAACAGAATCAGACAGCGTAGGAAAGGGAAAAGATTATGAGAGAAAATACATCGACAGAATGGGTAAATAAAGAAGTAGACAGTGAAGGAAATTTCAACCGTCAGAAGAATCAGTTTGAAACACCGTTTGGTGAGGGAGAAGGAAAGCTTCCGGTAGAGCCGGGACGTTATCGCCTTTTGTGGGCGCCGGTATGCCCGTGGGCGCACCGCAGTGTGATTGTAAGAAGACTTCTGGGATTGGAGGATGTGATCAGTCTTGGAACCGCAGATCCAAAGAGACCGGATGTGCCGAGAAGCGACTGGGCATTTACACTGGACGAAGGAGATGTGGATCCGGTTCTTGGAATCCACTATATCAGTGAGGCATATCTTGCAGCAAATCCGGATTATACCGGACGATTTACCGTACCGGCACTTGTGGATATCCCGTCCGGTAAGGTGGTAAATAATGATTATTTCAACCTGACACTTTACTTTGAGACGGCATGGAAGCCTTATCACAAAGAGGGAGCACCGGATCTTTATCCGGAAGATTTAAGAGAAGAGATCGATAAGCTGAATGATATCATTTTCCGTGAGGTAAATAATGGTGTCTATAAAGCCGGATTTGCAAGAAAACAGAAGGCTTATGACCGTGCTTACAATATGGTATTTAACCGTCTGGACTGGCTGGAAGAAAGGCTTGCAAACCAGAGATACTTATTTGGTGACAGACTGACTGAATCTGATGTGCGTCTTTATGTGACACTGGTACGATTTGACTGTGCATATTATCCGGTATTTCGTCTGAATAAAAAGCTTCTCCGCGATTATCCGAATCTGTGGGCATATGCAAGAGATTTGTATCAGACACCGGGATTTGGCGACACAACGAATTTTGCGGCGATCAAGAAGCATTATCATATCGATTGCTGCCCGTCCAATGAATTTGCGATCGTGCCAAATGGACCGGATGAAACCTTATGGATGACACCACACGGAAGAGAAAAATTATCCGGAAAATAAAGAAAGAGGGGAATGAATGATGAAAGCAGTCAGAGTGACAGAAGAATGGCAGAGAGCCGGCGTACACTATGTGCGGACACAGGCAATGTGCCTGGGATTTAAGATCCCGCTTGAGGGAGAATTTTCAGATGACACACCGGAAGATGAATATATTCTGGTGATGGACGGAATTTATCCGGTATCCACCTGCAGGCTGCATTATCTGGATGAACATACCGGAAAAATTGAGCGCGTGGCAACACTGGAATCCTATAGGGGAAAACATTACGGACAGGCAGGGATCATTGAGGCGGAAAACTGGATGCGCGAAAAAGGTGTGACAAAAATCTATATCAATTCCAGAAAAGCGGCACTTGGATTCTATGAAAAGCTTGGCTATACCGCAGATTTTTCACAGGTAAGCGGCTCCGGAGAGTTTGAATGTGTGATGACGGAGAAAGAACTTGCGTAAATTTATGAAAAGAAAACTGGATTTTGGCAGAAAGATATTGTACAGTAAATAGCGACATTGATTTATAGAAACAGGAGAGATAGACAAGAATGAAGTACGGAATTGATACACGATGTCAGCATCTGGCTGACGATAATAAGGATGAAATATATGGGGCGATCAGTTATCCAATCTATCAGTCTGCAACATTTGCAAGAGACAGAGTAGGCGGAGGAAGTGGTTATGACTATTCCAGATTACAGAATCCGACGAGAGAACATCTTGAGAAGATCGTAGCATCGCTGGAAGAAGGGATCGATGCACTGGCATTTTCGACAGGAATGGCAGCGATCACAGCTCTGATGGAGATTTTCAAACCGGGCGATCACATCATCATTGATGAGGATCTTTATGGAGGAAGCATCCGTCTGTTCCACAGCATCAATGTGAAAAATGGACTGACATTTACCAGCGTGGATTTAAGCAGTGTGGATGTAGAGGATTATATCCAGGATAACACAAAAGCAATTTATGCAGAGACACCGACCAATCCGATGATGCGTGTATCCGATCTGGAAGAACTTTCAAAGAAAGCAAAAAAACATGAACTTCTTCTGATCGTGGACAATACCTTTTTATCACCATATTTCCAGAATCCGCTGAAGCTTGGTGCTGACATTGTTGTGCATAGCGGGACAAAATATCTGGGTGGACACAATGACACACTTGCAGGTTTTCTGATAACAAACCGCGAGGACATTCAGGAACAGCTTCGTTTTATCATCAAGACGACAGGAGCAACCCTTGCACCGATGGACAGCTGGCTGATCCTCAGAGGGATCAAGACGCTTGGAGTCCGTATGGACAGGGCACAGGAAAATGCACTGAAGATCGCACATTTTCTGGAGAAGCAGGAGTATGTGACAAGGGTGCTTTATCCGGGGCTTGAATCACATCCGGGCTACGAACTGATGAAAAAGCAGGCAAGAGGATTTGGTTCAATCCTGACCTTTGAAGTAGATTCCAAAGAGAGAGCATATCACATCCTGGAAAATGTAAAACTGATCCAGTTTGCGGAAAGCCTCGGAGGAACTGAGACTCTGATCACTTATCCGATTACTCAGACGCATGCGGATCTTTCCAGAGAAGAGCTTGACCGGAACGGAATTACAGACAGGATTCTGAGATTATCTGTTGGAATTGAGGGAGCAGAGGATCTGATCGCAGATCTGGAAGCTGTATTAAAGTAAATCAAATAGAATTGTGTATAAAGCGGAAGATATCTGTGACCGAAGGTGTATTAACGGACAGATAGCCGGCAGATGGAATATGACCGTGCAGATAAGGAAGTGGCAGAAATGAGTAAAATAAAGGTAAATGAACAGCGGGCAGTCGATGAATTTCAGGAACTGACTGCGATCGATGCACCAAGCTTTGGGGAGCGTCAGATGGCAGATCGGCTGATCGTGAAATTAAAAGAACTTGGTTTTGAAGTAGAGGAAGACAATGCTGGAAAACATTTCGGAGGAAACGCCGGAAACTTATATGCATATCTTCCGGGAGATCTTCCGGGAGATTCGGTCCTTTTGTCCGGCCATATGGATACGGTTGAGCCGTCCAAAGGCAAGAAAGGGATCATCGGAGAAGACGGTGTGATCCGTTCCGCAGGAAAAGCAGTTCTTGGAGCTGATGATGTGGCAGGACTTGTGGAGATCCTGGAAGGAATCCGCAGTGTAAAAGAAGCGGGAGTACCACACCGGGATATCGAGATTCTTTTTACAATTGCAGAAGAGCTTTATATCAAGGGTAGCAGCGTATTTGATTTTTCAAAGGTTCGTGCAAAAGAAGCCTATGTACTGGATATCAGCGGACCGGTTGGAAGCGCGGCATATAAAGCACCGTCTCTGATTTCTTATCAGGTGGTAGTAACCGGGAAGGCATCCCACGCCGGATTTGATCCGGAGCACGGCGTTCATGCGATCGCTATTGCATCCGAAGCGATCACGCAGATCAGTCAGGGACATGTGGATGAAGAGACAACCTGCAATATCGGATTGATCGAAGGTGGGAGCGGAACGAACATTGTTCCGGAAAAATGTATTGTAAAGGGAGAAATCCGGAGCTATTCTCATGAAAAAGCGACTCGTTGTGTAGAAGAAGTGGGAAATACCTTCAAAAAGGTGGCTGAAAAACACGGAGCCGAATCAGAACTTACCTGCGAAGTTCATCTGATCGCTTATGAGACAGCAAAAGACAGTGTGCCGGTAAAACGGTTTGAAAGAGTAAGCAAAGAGCTGGGACTTGCAGGAGAACTTGTAGAGACATTTGGCGGAAGTGATAACAACAGCTTTGCGAAGAACGGGATTCCTGGACTGGTGTTGTCAAATGGAATGTACCAGGCACATTCGGTAAATGAATATACGACAATCAAAGATCTTGTGACAGGAGTAGAACTGATCGCCGGGCTGATCACCGATGTACAGTAGTGGATGTTATTATACAGAAAAGACGCCAAAAGCGTCTTTTTTATATTGATAGAAGAAAAACAGATAAAACATATTGAAATTAAATGTTTTTAAAATAATTCCCTATTAACCTATTGACAAAGTAGGTAAAAGTAGATATAATGCAACTATCAAATTTGAAAGATCACTATAGAGATCACGATACATCAGACAGTAGAAAAGAGAGGTAGAAAAATATGAGCGATTATAAATTTGAAACACTTCAGCTTCACGTAGGACAAGAAGAACCAGATCCGGCATCTGATGCCAGAGCAGTACCGATTTACCAGACAACATCTTATGTATTTAAGAACTCTGCACATGCAGCAGCAAGATTCGGACTTGCAGATGCAGGTAACATTTACGGACGTCTGACAAACTCTACACAGGACGTATTTGAAAAGAGAATTGCAGCACTTGAAGGTGGTGTGGCAGCTCTTGCAACAGCATCCGGAGCAGCTGCAATTACATATACCATCGAAGCACTTGCAGCAGATGGCGGACATATCGTAGCGCAGAAGACAATCTACGGTGGAAGCTTCAACCTTCTTGAACACACACTGACACATTACGGAATCACAACTACATTTGTAGATGCACATAACCTGAAAGAAGTAGAAGATGCAATTCAGGATAACACAAGAGCCATCTATCTTGAAACTCTTGGTAATCCGAACAGTGATATCCCGGATATCGATGCGATCGCTGAAATTGCACACAAGCATGGACTTCCGCTTGTAATCGACAACACATTCGGAACACCGTATTTGATCCGTCCGATCGAACACGGAGCAGACATCGTTGTACATTCTGCTACCAAATTCATCGGTGGACACGGAACAACTCTTGGTGGAATCATCGTAGATTCCGGCAAATTTGACTGGAAAGCAAGTGGAAAATACCCGGCAATCGCAGATGCAAACCCAAGCTACCACGGAGTATCTTTCGTAGATGCAGCAGGTCCGGCAGCATTTGTAACTTACATCCGTGCAATCCTTCTTCGTGATATGGGAGCAACAATTTCTCCATTTAACGCATTCCTTCTTCTGCAGGGAACAGAGACACTGTCACTTAGAATTGACCGTCATGTAGAAAATACAAAGAAAGTAGTAGAATACCTCTCTAACCATCCAATGGTAGAGCATGTGAACCATCCGTCACTGCCGAATCATCCGGATCATGCACTTTATGAAAAATATTTCCCGAATGGTGGAGCATCTATCTTCACATTCGAGATCAAAGGCGGACAGGAAGAAGCTCACAAGTTCATCGACAACCTGAAGATCTTTTCGCTGCTTGCAAATGTTGCGGATGTTAAGAGCCTTGTTATCCATCCGGCAACAACAACACATTCTCAGCTGACAGAAGAAGAACTGCTTGATCAGGGAATCAAACCGAACACAATCCGTCTTTCTATCGGTACAGAACATATCGATGATATCATCGCAGATCTTGAAGGTGGATTTGCAGCGGTTCAGGGCAAATAAATATTATACACACAGGAATTTTGGACGGAGGTTTTTCGAAACCTTCGTCTTTTTCGATGTGCACAGAAAATTTTAAGGAGAAAACACTATGACAAAGGCACAGATCAGAAAAAATGTTTTTCTGAAATCCATTCCGATCATGTGCAGCTACATTTTCGTAAGCATGACATATGGGATTATGATGGAAAATGCCGGATTTGGCTGGTACTATTCACTGTTTGTCAGTCTTGCATTTCCGAAAGGAATTGCGGCAGTCAGGAGTGTTGAAAATGCTGTGCGATAAGTGGAAATAAGCGGAAATCCAGTATTTTCGGATGGATCTCCCTTTGACCAGATGCACAGATTATGCTATGATATGTACCGATACATGCGCATTTTTTATTTGACAACAATCCAGATGGAACTTTCTGTTCAATAAAGAGGATTATGTGTCAGGGGACATTCTTTTTACAAGGAGAAAATCAATGAGTATAGATATTACGATCGAGGAAATGGAAGCGCTTCCTGCAGAGTCCTACGAGCTTTTTGATATCCGTGGCGAGATTGAGCGCGCCCATGGAATCCTGCCGAATTCGACGGCAAGCTCAGCAGATGTACTGATGGAGAATCCGCCGGAAGATAAGGAAAAGAAGATCATTATCTGCTGCAGCAGAGGACAGATCAGCAGGGATATCGCAGAAGAACTGCAGGAGCAGGGATATGAAGCATACAGCCTGAAGGGCGGTTATGTTGGATGGCTGATGGCAGATATGAAGAAAAAGGAAGCAGATGATGTCTGTGAACATGTGGAGCTTAGTATCCGCAAGAAGTTCAAAAAGAAGATCTGGTCCAAATTTACAAAAGCTGTCAGAGAATATGAACTGGTCAAAGAAGGTGACCGGATCGCAGTATGTATTTCCGGTGGAAAAGATTCAATGCTGATGGCAAAGCTTTTCCAGGAATTAAAGCGTCACAACAAATTTAACTTTGAAGTAAAGTTCCTGGTGATGGATCCGGGATACAGTCCGGAGAACCGGAAGGTCATTGAAGAAAATGCAAGGAAGATGAAGATTCCGATCCAGATCTTTGAATCCAATATTTTTGAATCGGTATTTGAGATTGAAAAATCACCGTGTTATATCTGTGCAAGGATGAGACGTGGATATCTTTATAATTTTGCACAGCAGATGGGCTGCAACAAAATCGCACTGGGACATCATTATGATGATGTGATCGAGACGATCCTGATGGGAATGCTCTACAGTGCACAGGTGCAGACTATGATGCCGAAGCTTCACAGTACAAATTTTGAAGGGATGGAACTGATCCGCCCGATGTATCTGATCCGTGAGGATGACATCAAGGCATGGAGAGATTACAATGATCTGCATTTTATCCAGTGTGCATGTAAGTTTACCGATACCTGTACAACCTGCAACAATGAAGAAAATCAGTCAAAGCGTATGGAAATCAAAAAGCTGATTGCAGAGCTTAAGAAGACGAATCCGTTTGTGGAGGGCAATATTTTCAAGAGTGTGGAAAATGTCAATCTGGATACGGTTGTCGGTTACAAGGCAAAAGGTGTAAGACACAATTTCCTGGATACTTACGATGATTAAAAATGACTGGATGTGCCGGGGCATATCTGAGATATAAAGAAGAATGAAATTCCCGCCGGACAGGTACAGGATCTGCCCGGCGGGAATTTTGAGATTAAATGACAGGAATATTGACCTGTACCAGAATTCCTGACGTTGATCAGGATAAAACGGTTTCCTGCTGGTTCTTGATATCGTGGTAAATAACAAAACGTCCACGTCCGTTGTGCTTAGCTGTGTACAGAGCATGATCAGCAAGGCGGTATAACTGGCTGAAAGATTCAGCATCCGTTGGAGCAACAGCACAGCCGATACTGCAGGAAAGTTTCTGGTCATTTAGTTCCGGGATATCTATATTTTGAAGATTTGTATAGAGCTTTTGCAAATGCAGATGGATACTGTAATCCAGACGTACATTTTTCATCAGGATCATAAATTCGTCACCACCGACACGGCCGATGATATCGGTTGCCCGGAACTGTTCTTTCAGAAATCCAGCAAATATTTTCAGTACCTGGTCACCGGTTGCATGTCCATAAGTATCATTGATCTGCTTGAAATAATCCATATCGATCATCATTAAAGCCTGTAAATCTTCAAAATCTTTTTCGCGTAGCCATTCGGAAATCGTGTGTTCTGCATAAACTTTGTTCAGAAGTCCGGTCAGAGCATCTGTATGCGCCTGGCGAAGAAGCGAAGTCTGATTCTTCTGGTTGATCTTCCAGAGTGCGAAGATCAGAAGCAGCACAATGCAGATAAAAAAGGCGAACAGAATGATTTCAAAGTTGTTGATAAAAGCAAAGGGTTGACGGGCATCGACAGCAGGAATGATATAGCAGAGCATCCAGCCGTTGTACTTTAGCGGCTGGTAGGAAATATAGCGTGCATATGATAAATCTGATATAATCTTGCGGCAGTTTGCGTGTCCTTGCTTAAAATCTTCCTGAAGAGTAGCGCCATCTTCCGAAGTCTGAAATACCCAGTCAGAGGAAGAAGTAAAAAAGTTCTTCCGGATTTCGTTGTGCGTAGATTCAATGGAAATGATGTTGCCGTCCGGGTCTGTGATAAATGAGTAGCCGGAACCCGAATACAGATCCTCAAAAAGCATGGTAGTCAGTTACGTGACATCGATGGAACCTCCAAAGACACCGATAATATTCTGATCTTTGTCATAAACAGGAACTGTGAGGACAACAAGGGTTTCGTTGTCTACGCTGCTTGACAGAGGAGAACTAATGACGCGTCTGCCTTCCAATGTCTTTTGAAAATAGTCCCGTGAACTTGCATCGGTCTTCTTCCCATCGCTGGAGTGCCCGATACCGTCTGTAGAAAAAAGCATAAGCCGATGATAGGAGCTGGAAGAAGCCAGTTCAGCAAGAAGCTGAAGATTATCGTTGCTGAACAGATCGGAAGTTGTTCCGAAGTATGCAGCAGGACTCTCCAGAAATTCATATTCTTTTTCCAGAACCAGTTCCAAGTGATCCTTTTGCTGCAGTGTGTTTTTTTGAAGAACATTCTGTACACTTTTATCAACGCTCTGTTGTACAAACCAGAAAAAAATCAGAAGTGTGAACGTCATTACAATAAGGAACGAAATGATAGCCGTTCCGTATTGCATCAGTTCATGACGTGATAATTTTTTCATGTAAAATCCCCCTCATATTGTGCGTTAACAAGAAGTTGGGGTCAAAAGGTATTTTTGCCCCCTTTGATACCAGATTGCTACGTGCTTTGCACTCTCGCAATCCTCAAAAACATTCGTAATCCACTCATTTTTCTTTGAAAAATGGCTACTTACTCATGTTTTTGGCGGGTCAAGAGGTCAAAAATCCTCTTGCAAGCAAGCTTGCATCGGCTTTCTGACCTCTTGTCTCTGGTATCTTAACAAATAAGTAATTAGATTTTCTAAATTATACCATAAATGTTCTGGGATGTCATCGAATTTGTATGTGAAATGGATAGAAAAATATACATAATAAACAAAAAATGAACAAAAAAAGAGAGAATAACGTAAAAAATAACAAAAGCATTACGTTATTCTCTCTTAGTTATACGTTATTGTTTATTTTGCAAGCCGGTAGATTGCATCCAGATAAATCTTCATCCAGAGATCCAGTTTATCCAGCTCCAGACATTCATTTGTCTGATGCATCAGATCAGGCTGGTCTGGGAGGAGTGCGCCGAAAGCGACACAGTTATCCAGTGCTCTTGCGTAAGAGCAGGCACCGTCTACCAGAGGTTTTGCGGACATATCACCGGTGACATTGCGGTAGGATTCCATCAGAGTCTGAACCAGGAAAGAATCCTCAGGTACGTGGATGGATTCAGTTGCATATGGGTTCTCAAAACGGAATCCGGAACCGATAAGCTGTTTCTGAATGAGCTCCTGAACCTGGGCGCACCGGTAAGTAACCGGTACACGGTTGTCGATGGAGAAAATCACCTTATGATCGCATACTTCGACCTTTCCGACATTGAAACTTAATCTGCCGGAGATCTCATCTGTAAGATCGATTCCAAGTCCCTTTCCGGTCAGGTCAAAACCGATGTGCTCCATATAAAATGTGGCAATCCTTGCCAACTCATTTTCCGGAGAAAGCTCAGATAAAGCTGACATCAGTCCGCTGATCGCATTGATTCCGGTAGAAGGATGTGCTGCGTGTGCGGCAAAACCTTCTGCGGTCAGCCGGAGGGATGCACCCGCATTTTCTACTGTGAAATGGCATCTGGTCTGTGTCTCCCAGGAGAGCAGGCTCTTGCGGATCACGGTTTCCAGTTCGAGAGGAAGCAGGACGGAAGCATGGTCTGCGACTGCGTTAAATGCATTTCCACCGGATAAAGTGATATCCTCTGAGACATCGGTTACAAGCTGATACTGAAAGACGCCTTTTTCAGCGTAAATAAGTGGGAATACTGCATCCGGTGTGAAGGACATCTGTGGAGCAGGAATCTTTTTCTTGTTGAAATAATAGTCCATGCATTTCCAGTCTGTCTCTTCATTCGCACCTACAATAAAACGGATTTTTTTGCTGAGTGGCACACCCATTTCTTTTAAAATCTTGACTGCATGGAGGCAGGCAAGAAGAGGACCTTTATCATCAAGTACGCCACGACCATACAGCTTTCCGTCAATGATTTCCGGTTTAAACGGATCACATACCCAGCTGCCACTGCATGGAACCACGTCCACATGACCGAGGATTCCGAGAGTTTCTTCCTGATCCCCATAATCTGCGTGTCCGGCATAGTGATCAAAATTTTCTGTTTTAAGACCAATGGATTCTGCCGTTTCGAGAAAGCAGTCAAGTGCTTTGGCAGCGCCTGCACCGAAAGGCATTCCTGCATCCGGTGCGGTTTCCACGCTGTCTATAGACACCAGTTTCATAATATCCTGGATCAGACTTTCACGGTCTGTCTGTATTTGTTTTTCAAAATCCATAAGAGTTTACCTCCTTATGCAAGAAGCTTATACATATAACTGAATGATCAGCATGATCGCACTGAAGACGGTAGTCATACCCATCAGCGGCATGATGAATTTCAGCCATTTATCATAAGTAACATCCACCATCGCAAGGGATGCAAGGATCAGACCGGTTGGTGTGATGAAAGAAATCAGACCAAGACCGTATGCATAAGCAGATACGATTGCTGATCTTGAAACACCTACGGTGTCGGCAAGCGGAGCCATGATCGGGATGGACAGAACTGCAAGCCCTGAGGAAGAGGAAATAAAGAATCCGAGTACGATAAATACAAGCATCATCAAGATGATGAATACGATCGGATTCATTCCACTGATCGCACCTGAGAAGAATTCCAGGATGGTGTCAGAAATCATACCGTCTTCCAGAATGATGTTGATACCACGTGCCACACCGACTACCAGAGCTACGCCCATCAGGTCAGCGGCACCGCCGATAAACTGATCCATAAAGTTCTTTTCGCCGATTCCTGAAGTAAATGCAAGCAGGATCGCGCAGGCAAGGAAGAGGGCAGTCATGTTGTCGAACCACCAGCCCTGAGCTACAAGTCCCCATACAAGCACACCGAAGGATACGCCGAATACGAGGAGGGAAAGCTTCATTTTTCCGGTAAATTCAGGAACCTCGCCCTGATGACCGAATTTCTGCATATGATGTTCATACTGGTCGTAACAGATTGATTTTGTAGGATCTTCTTTTACCTTCTTTGCATAGCGAAGGATGTAGATCAAAGTGATCAGAGTGCCGAGTACCAGAGCAACACCACGGATTCCCATACCGTCAGCAAGGCTGATTCCGGCTGCATTGGATGCGTTTCCGACAGAGAACGGGTTGATGGTCGGGAACATGGTTCCGATAGAAGATCCCATGTAAATTGCAGCGATACAAACCATAACATCATATCCGGCTGCAAGGAATACCGGTACAAGGATCGGGTAAAGTGCAATGGTTTCTTCTGCAAGACCGAAGGTAGTTCCACCGGCTGCGATAATAATCGTGATCAGGATGATCAGGATATATTCTTTGCCCTTGGTGACTTTGGAAAGTGCTGCGATTGCCGCATTGAATGCACCCATATAATTCAGGACACCGATACATCCGCCGAGGATAAATACAAAAAGGATGATATCAATGGTATCGTAAACACCACTGATTGCTGCAAGGAGGATTTTAAATACGCCCTGCGGTTCCTGATCGACTTTCTCGTAGGTTCCAGGAACAGCGATCGGTTTGCTGATACTTCCATCAAGGAATTTATTTAAGTTTCCGGTAACACCCAGCTCGTCCAAGGATTCCTGGGTAGGAGCCATTTCTGTCACTTCACCTTCCGGTGTTGTGATTTCAAATACATCATGGTCTGCGTTGTACGTTAATTTGGAATAAAGCCCTGCCGGTACCACTGCAGTTAAAATTGCAGCGAAAATAAGGACGATAAATAATACAGTGAGCGCAGAAGGGAAAGATATTTTTTTCTTTTTCATAATCAGTATCTCCGTTTCCTATTTGGTATTTACTCATTTGCAAAGATTTTTACAAGTTCTACAATGACACGGACAGCTGCTTCCATACCTTCGATGGTGACGTGCTCCAGTGGCCCGTGATATCCGTGTCCGCCTGTTCCAAGGTTCGGGCAAGGAAGACCTTTAAAGGAAAGCTTGCAGCCGTCTGTACCTCCGCGGATTGGAGAAATATCCTCCGGAACATTTGCTTTCGCACAGGCCTCTCTAGCATAATCAATCAGATACATGTGATCTTTGATGATACATTCCATATTCTGGTATTCATCGGTAAGTGTCAGTGTGACTGTACCCTCGCCCCAGAGCTCATTTAAGATCTTTTCGATATGGCGGAGCGTATTGCAGCGGGCTTCAAAGCTTGCGCTGTCGTGGTCGCGGATGATGTATTCGGATACGGCATGTCCTTCATCTCCGTGTATGCTCAGAAGATGGTAGAATCCTTCATAATGTTCGGTATGACGCGGAATCTCGAATCTTGGGAGCATATTGTTGATATCTGCGGCAATGAGAACGGCATTGATCATCACATCTTTTGCAGAACCCGGATGTACATTTTTGCCATTGATCTCAAATTTTGCTTCGCATGCATTGAAGTTCTGATACTGGATCTCGCCTTCGCCGTCCCCGTCCAGCGTATAGGCAACCTCCGCGTCAAAAGTATCAAAATCAAAATGTGCAGCGCCGCTGCCACATTCTTCGTCCGGTGTAAATGCGACACTGATCTGTCCGTGCGGAATCTTTTCTGTGATCAGGATCTCAAGAAGCTGCATGATCTCAGCAATACCGGCTTTGTCGTCAACTCCGAGGATGGTATTCCCATCGGAAGTGATGAGTGTACGTCCCTTTAATCCTTTCAGATGCGGGAAATCTTTGGTTGTAAGAACCCGTCCACTGTCTCCGAGAACGAGATCACATCCGTCATAATCTGGTGTACAGACCGGATGGATTTCTGCCTCGCAAAATTCTGGTACAGTATCCATATGTGCGATAAGTCCAAGCTTTTTCTTATTTTCATATCCTGGTGTTGCTGCAAGGATTCCATAAACGAAGCATTTATCGTCCAGAACAACCTTGTCAAGTCCGAGTTCTTTCAGTTCATCAGCAAGGATTCTTGCAAGATCAAATTGACACTGAGAGGTTGGAACTGTATCGCTGTTTTCATCGCATGGTGTTTTGATTGCGATGTATTTGAGTAACCTTTTTTCTACTTTCATTTGTATTCTCCTTCCACATATTTGTCATACGGATGACTCCGTGGCTTGTGTTTTTATGCTATCATTTTATCCGGGTAAATCAGAAAAGACAAAAGAGGTGCATTTTATTGACACGAAAAAATCAGACGTGTTATTATTGAAAAAAGAGAAAAAATATGGTGCATACTAGAAAATTGGGGAAATGCGTTAAAATTTATGCACATATCATAAAAAAATTGATTTAAAGGAAAGAAAATTGGTATGAATGTAGATGAGAAGGTAGGGCGTAATATTAGAAAATACCGGATGGCATATAATATGACGCTGAAAGAACTTGCTGTAAGACTGCATAAGAGTGTGTCGACAGTTTCTAAATACGAAAAAGGGGATATTTCATTGGATATTTCGACATTTCTTGAATTGTCTAAGATTTTTAAGGTGTCACCTCTTGCAATTATCGGAGATGAGATTGCTGAGGAAGAGGAAGAATGTACTTATGCGGAGACAATTGAAAAATTGTACATGTACAGCTATGACGGGATTGGAAAAGTAATTGTCAAAAGTTTGATTGAACAGCAGGCGGTGGAAGGAAAGAATAACAAATATAAAGTGCATTTGTTTAATGATGTAAGTGAGGTCAAAGAACCGGGGGAATGTGGCGGACTTTATACTGGTGAGTATGAAAAGGAAGGATTTATCGGAACCTATATGCTTCATAACCAGGCTCTGAAATCAGAACATATCATGATCTCCTGTGTAAATAATCTGGTGAATCCGGGACAGCAGCTGGCACTGGTGTCCGGTCTCTCTAATTATACGATGCTTCCGGTGACCTTTAAAGCAGTGATTTCGGAAAAAGAAATTGTAAATAAAGAAAAGCTTATGAATCTTCTTGCATTTAACAAAGAAGATCTTAAACTAATGAAGCAGATGAATTATCTTACTATACAAAATATGAGATAAAGAAGGACAAAAAAGATGACAAAGAAACAGAGAACATTGGAAGTAATAGAACGCTTGAGAAAGGAATATCCGGATGCAGACTGTACTCTGGATTATGATCAGGCATGGAAACTTCTGGTCAGTGTGCGTCTTGCGGCACAGTGTACGGATGCAAGGGTAAATGTAGTCGTAGAAGGTTTATTTGCAAAATATCCGACAGTAGAGGCACTTGCAGAAGCAGATGTAAATAATATCGAAGAGATTATACGTCCTTGTGGGCTTGGGAAAAGTAAGGCACGGGATATCAGTGCCTGTATGAAGATGCTTCGGGATGAGTATGGCGGAAAGATTCCGAAGGATTTTAATGCGATCTTAAAGCTGCCAGGTGTTGGGAGAAAGAGCGCGAACCTGATCATGGGAGATGTATTTGGTGAGCCTGCGATCGTAACGGATACCCATTGTATCCGTCTGGTGAACCGTATTGGACTGGTAGACGGGATTAAGGATCCAAAGAAAGTAGAGATGGAACTCTGGAAGCTGGTTCCGCCGGAGGAAGGAAGCGATTTCTGTCACAGACTGGTGTACCACGGAAGAGAAGTTTGTACGGCAAGGACGAAGCCGCACTGTGACAGATGCTGTCTGGCGGATATCTGTAAGAAGGTTGGGGTAGAAAAATAAATGCAATATACAATTCCGGATTATTATAAAGAATTCACCTGCATCGCAGACAAATGTGAAGATACCTGTTGTGCAGGGTGGAAGATTGTAATTGACAAAAAATCACTGAATAAATATAAGCATGTGAAAGGAAAATTCCGGTTTACGATGTTGAAATCCGTGGACTGGATCCGTGGCATTTTCAGGCAGGATAAAGAAAAGCGATGTGCATTTTTAAATGACTGTAATCTGTGTGAGATGTATGCGAATCTCGGAGAGAAAAGTCTGTGTAAAACCTGCCGCCTGTATCCGAGACATGTCGAGGAGTTTGAGGATGTACGGGAGATTACCCTGTCGGTATCCTGTCCGGAGGTGGCAAGGATTTTGATGGAGAAGAAAAAGCCGGTCCGTTTTCTTACTTATGAAAAAGAAGGAGAAGAGGAATACGAGGAATTTGATCCGTTTCTGTATTCTATGCTTGTAGATGCGAGAGATGCAATGCTTGGAATTCTGCAGGACCGGGAGCATTCATTAAAAATAAGAGTGGGACTGATTCTTGGAATGGCGCATGATCTGCAGGGCAGATTTAACCGGGAACAGTTATTTTCCTGCGAGGAAGTCATTGAACGTTATCAGACAAAGAGTGCCAGAAAGTTTGTACGGAAACTTTGGAAAGAAGAAAAGCCGTCTGTGCAGGAAAGATGGGAGATGGCGCATAAGATGTTCCGGGAACTTTATGAATTGGAACTTCTACGTGAGGACTGGGATATGCTTCTGATGGAGAGCGAAGAACTTCTGTATTCACATGGAGCAGATGCGTATAAAGGAATCTCGTCTGACTTTAAGAGGTGGGCGAAGGAAGAGAGCAATATCCAGATCCAGGCAGAGCAGCTGCTGGTGTATTTCATTTTCACTTATTTCTGTGGCGCAGTTTATGATGGAAGGATTTATGCGAAGGTGCAGATGGCAGTAATAAGTACTTTCCATATTTATGAGCTGTGGAAAGCACGGTGGATAAAAAATGAAGGAGAGCTTACACCAGAAGAGATCGTAGAGCTGGTGTACCGGTATTCGCGGGAGATTGAGCATTCGGATAAGAATCTGGAGCGGATGGAAAAGATGATGCTGCGGGACAGGCTGCCGTGGTATAGGGGATAATAAATAGATGCCTGCACGATTTTTGATGCATTTGAATAAGAATTTTTGTTAAAAAGGGCGTATGAAAAATGATTTCTCATTTTTCACACGCCCTTATAATTTTAGTCTCTATGCATAGAGAACTTATCCATATCGTAATTCTTCAGATTATCAAGAATTCCACGATCGTCAGCCTGAGAGATCAAGGCATCACGGTTCTTCTTGGAAGCCATCTGGTCATTGAATGAACTTGGACCGCCGACACATCCGCCGTCACATGCCATACCTTCGATGAAGTCTTCCGGAAGACGTCCAACCTTCATGAGAAGGAGGGCTTTCTTACATTCCTGAGAACCATTTGCACGACAGACTTTCGCATCGATGCAGTTGTCAGATTCTTTCAGACTTTCCAGAACGGCTGCTGTTACACCGCCGGAATTTGCAAAGCGTTTTCCGAAGGTAGAAGCGGTCTGGTTGTCGTTCGGACAGGCCTCGAGTTCAACGTCTTTTGCTTTCATGATCGCACGGATCTCGCTGTATGTAAGAACATAATCTGCATTTCCTTCGATCTGCTGATCGACAACTTCGGATTTCTTAGCAAGGCAAGGTCCGATAAATACAGTGATCGCTTCCGGATCCTGTGCTTTGATCATACGGGAAATTGCACACATCGGAGAAACAGTTGTTGAAATATTGTCAGCAAGCTGTGGGTAATGCAGGCGAACCATATTTACAAATGCAGGGCAGCAGGAGGTTACTTTTTTCTGTCCTTCTTTGTAAGCTTCAGCCCATTCTTCAGCTTCGTAAGCAGCAGTCATATCTCCACCGAGTCCTACATCGTAGAAATCTACGAATCCGAGCTCTTTCATTGCTTTGCGCCAGCTTTCCATGGTAATGTCAGCACCAAACTGACCTTCTGTGGCAGGAGCAGCCATTGCGTAGATGTGTTTGCCTTCTCTTAAAGCATTGATTACCGGAACAATAAATGTTTTGGAAGCAATTGCACCGAATGGACAGCTGTGGATACATTTACCGCAGCGGATACATTTGTTTTTGTCGATTATGGAAATGCCATGCTCGTCGTAGGTGATCGCATCGACCGGACAACTGAATTTACACGGACGTTTTAAATGTGCAATGGCATTGTACGGACAGGCTTTGGCGCACTGACCACATTTTTTACATTTGGATGCGTCAATGTGGGAACGGTAATGTCCCGGTTCAATTGCCCCAAACTTACAGGCATTGATACATGCCTTTCCAAGACAGTTCTGACAGTTCTCTGTTACTGTGTAGCTGGAGATCGGACAGTCTTCGCAGGCAGAAGAAATAACCTGGATGATATTGCCATCATCTTCCGGTCCCGGAGCTTTGCCTTCTGCGAGGCGGATTCTCTGGCGGATGATCTCACGCTCTTTGTAGATACAGCAGCGGAACTGCGGGGTCGGTCCCGGAATAAGCTTCAGCGGGAGGTGATCACGCTGTTCTTCAAGTTCACCTGCAAAAGCAAGCTTTGCTACTTCGAACAGTACGTCATGTTTGATTTTGATTACGTTTCCATCAGCATTCATAATAAACCCTCTCTTCTCTAAATTGTTAAAAAATTCACTCTTCCTTTATTATAATTGAAACTACTATAAATGGAAAGAAGATTTCATGTTTTTAATGAGAAACATAGCGTAGAAGTTTGATGAGAAGTATGTTATGATGAACATGCTATGTTGGAAAATATAGTGTGCCGCATATTTGGGGAAATAAGAGGCACCGGTATGAAAGAGAGGAAAGAAAATTGAAAGAGAAGAACAAAGCAAAAAACATATTGAAAGAGTATGCAACGATCACGGTAGGAATGTTTATTGTATCGGCATCAGTGTATTATCTGATGATGCCGAATTCCTTTGTTGTGGGAAGTATTTCGGGACTTGTCATGGTTCTGGCAAATTTTATTCCGCTGAAGGTTTCGACGATGACGATGATTCTAAATGTAGCACTTCTGATCATAGGGATTGTGTTTGTCGGAAAAGAATTCGGAGGTAAGACGGTCATTACATCTTTAATGCTCCCGGTTTATCTGCGTATTTTTGAAACAGTGACACCAAATGTTCCGCCGCTCACGGATGATATGTTTATCAATATGCTGTGCCATATTCTGGTGATCAGCATTGGACAGGCGATTTTGTTTAATGTCAATGCATCTTCTGGTGGGCTTGATGTTGTTGCAAAAGTTTTAAATAAATATTTGCATTTTGAAATTGGAAAGAGTCTTACGATCGCAGGATTTGTGACCGCTGCGACGTCTATCCTTGTCTACGACAGAAAGACACTGGTAGTGAGCCTTCTGGGAACTTATCTTTATGGGATTGTTCTGGATAATTTTATCGATGGTTTCAGTATCCGTAAGAGGGTGTGTATCCTGTCAAAGAAATATCCGGAGATCCAGCAGTTTGTTGTACATGAGCTGCACAGAGGGGCGACTCTTTATCCGGCAGTCGGAGGACTGGGCAATCAGGAACAGACAGAAGTGGTTACAATTCTGGAAAAGAGTGAATATGCAAAGCTTCTTGCATTTATCCATGAGACAGACCAGAGTGCGTTTGTTACGGTATCAACTGTCAGTGAGGTAATCGGAGAGTGGAATAAACATAAAAAGAACCGTTTGAGAAAAGCGGAGTAGTCGAGGAAATTTATGAGAGAAACAGTATTATTATTTAATATAAAAGATAAGAAGCGTGCGCAGGAGCTGCAGATGATCTGTATGTCACTCAGGATTCGGGTGCGGCTGATAAAAAAAGAAGAGTATTTTCAGACGGTTGGTGTACTTGCCGGAATGAAAGAAGCGTCAGAGACAGACAGGATTTATGAGGGTGAAGAGCTGGCAGATGAGATGATGGTATTTGCCGGAGTGACAGGCAGCCATCTGGATCAGATTTTATTTATGATGCGAAAGAAGGGTATGAAACGTATTGATTATAAAGCGGTTCTGACAGACACAAACAGTCAGTGGACTGTGCCGGAACTTTTTAAAGAACTGGAAAAGGAGCATGCAGCAATGCATCAGTCCTGATGTCACAGAAAAATCACATTTTTCCCATAGACAGAACAAATTTTCCGGGTAGACTACCATTTGTGAAAATTTGCGAAAGGTGATGGAAGATGTCAAAAAAGGTGAAGATAATCGGATGTGTAGCGGTACTTGTGACCGGACTTACAGGCAGTGCACAGGATCTGAATGAAAATGATGTTCTTGCCGAATCCGACTCCTTTTCTTAGGTTGCTTTTCAAAAGTTTACGGGTTATAATGGTCAGAGAATGGAAAAATTAAAGGAGGTTTTTTAAAATGTCTACAATACCGGAAAGACTTGAAAAATTGCGTGCAAAAATGCAGGAAAAGGGAATAGATATTTATATTATTCCGACTGCAGATTTTCATCAGAGCGAATATGTGGGGGAGCATTTTAAAGCAAGAGAGTATATTACCGGATTTACGGGATCTGCAGGAACAGCAGTGGTTTCAAAGACAGAAGCACGCCTGTGGACAGACGGAAGATACTTTATCCAGGCGGCAAAGCAGCTGGAGGGAACAACAGTAGAACTGATGAAGATGGGACAGCCGGGCGTTCCGAAGATTGGGGAATATTTGGAAACAGCTCTGGCAGAAGGCGAAACTGTAGGATTTGATGGACGTGTTGTTTCTGTAACAGAAGGAGAAGAATACGAGAAGATCGCATCTGAGAAGAACGGAAAGGTCGTATATGCATATGATCTGATCGATGAAGTATGGGAAGACCGTCCGATTCTTTCAGAAGAGCCGGTATTTGAACTGGAACAGAAATACACAGGAGAGACTGTGGAGAGCAAGCTTGCACGTACACGTGCAGCAATGAAAGAAGCAGGTGCGACAGCACACGTTCTTACCACACTGGATGACATCTGCTGGACACTGAACATTCGTGGAAATGACGTAGAATATTTTCCGTTGGTTCTGACCTATGCAGTGATCAGAATGGACAAGGTGGATCTTTTTGTGAATGAGAAAAAATTAAGCGATGAGATCAAAGCACATCTTGCAGCAGACGGGGTTATTCTGCACCCATACAATGATATTTATGAGGACATCAAGAAGGTTGCAGCAGAAGAAGTCCTGATGGTAGATCCGGGAAGACTGAACTTTGCACTTTACAAGAACATTCCGGAGAATGTGAAGAAAGTGGAAGAGAGAAATCCGGCGATCTTATTCAAATGTGTAAAGAATCCGACAGAGGTCGAAAATATCCGTATCGCTGAGATCAAGGATAGCGTGGCTCATGTCAGATTTATGAAATGGCTGAAAGAAAATGTTGGCAAAGAGACGATCACAGAGATGAGCGCTTCTGACAAATTGGATGAGTTCCGTGCCGAGATGGGTGGATTTATCCGTCCAAGCTTCGGACCGATCTCTGCATTCGGGGAGCACAGTGCGATCGTACACTATTCTTCTTCACCGGAGACCAATGTAGAGCTTCATGAGGGAACTTTCCTGATGACGGATACAGGAGCAGGATTCTACGAAGGATCTACTGATATCACCAGAACATATGCTTTTGGAGAAGTTTCACAGATTATGAAAGATCATTTTACACTGGTTGCGATCAGTAACCTGAACCTTGCAAGTCCGATCTTCAAGAAAGGCTGCTGCGGAATGAACTTTGATTATCTGGCAAGAAAGCCGTTTTGGGACAGAGGACTGGACTTCAATCACGGAACAGGACATGGGGTTGGATATCTTCTGAACATCCACGAGGGACCGGCAGGTTTCCGTTATACTTACAGAGCCGGTGAGTCTGATGCATTCCAGCCAGGTATGGTCATTACGGATGAACCGGGAATCTACATCGAAGGATCTCACGGTGTGCGTCTGGAAAATGAATTGCTTGTCTGTGAAGGCGAGAAGAATGAGTATGGAGAATTCCTGTATTTTGAACCGATTACTTATGTGCCATTTGACCTGGATGCGATCAATCCGGATATCATGAATGCAGAAGACAAGGAACGTCTGAATACTTATCATGCAACTGTATATGAGAAGGTGTCTCCTTATCTGAATGATGAAGAGAAAGAATGGCTGAAGAAGTATACGAGAGCGATCTAATAAATATGGTAATAGGAACACATATGTCGATTGCGAAAGGGATTGTGAAGACTGCAGAGAATGTGGTGAAGATGAATGCAGATACGATGCAGATTTTCAGCAGGAATCCGCGGGGATCGAATTATAAGGATCCGACGGTGAAGGAAGCGGAGGAGTTTCAGAGGATCAGGAGAGAGGCCGGTTTTGGAGCGATTCTGGCGCATGCACCTTATACGATGAATCTGGCGAGTGCGAAGCCGGAGGTGTATGAATTCGCCTGCACGGTGATCCGGGAAGATGTGACGCGGATGGACAGACTGGGGATTGAGAATCTGGTGTTTCATCCTGGAAGCCATACCGGAATTGGCGCAGAAGCAGGAATTCAGAATATCATTGCGGGGCTTGACCAGGCGATTACCGGAAAAGAGAATATTACGGTTTTGCTTGAGACAATGAGCGGAAAAGGGACAGAGATTGGCTGGAGATTTGAAGAGCTGAAAGCAATCCGCGACGGGGTATCACATCCGGAGCGGATCGGAATCTGTCTGGATACCTGTCATGTGTTTGCAGCAGGATATGATATTGTAAATGATCTGGACGGGGTGCTGGAAGAGTTTGACAAAGTACTTGGACTTGAGCTTTTGAGAGCGATTCATTTAAATGACAGTATGATGCCATTTGGTTCAAGAAAAGACCGGCATGCGGTGATCGGCGGCGGAGAGATTGGGATAGAGGCACTTTTAAATGTCATGCGTCACCCGAAATTAAAAGATCTGCCGTTTTATCTGGAAACGCCACTGGATGATGCGGGGCATAAAGAAGAAATTGCAAGGCTTCGGGATCTTGCCTAGGTGGTCAGACAGATGGAAAAGAGTTGTTAAGGCGGTATCTGCAGGCTATAGATTGTACAGAAGATAAGTTTTATCACAGATACAGCGCGAGAAATCAAAACAGGAGGGTATGATTTAATATGAGTCATACCCTCCTGTTTTAAGAACAGCTTTTTTGCTATAATGCATATCGCAAAAGAACGGCGTATATACCTATGATTCCAGTGCATCCGGATCAGCAGAAAGATCGGCAGATGCAATCCGGCGAACCGGGTTGGACTTATCAATATCTTCTGCAAATTTCTGCGCTTTTAACAGCATTTCTGATATCTCTTCCTCTTCCTCAGGAACAAAGCATCTTGCACTTTCATCCGGAAACAGATGATTTTTTAATTTGAAAGCCATCAAAAAGGCTTCCAGTTCCTGATTGAGTGCATCTTTGTAAAATTCAAAATAAAAACGAATTTCAGTTTTCTCAAAATCGGTACATATGCATCCGCACTGGGTTCCGCGTGTACGGCTTGTCCGGCGGAAATATTCGGGATCTCCGGTCACCATGTAAAAAATCTGGACCAGAAGATTTTCCTCGATATCTGTCTCATATGTAAACCAGTGCTTGCTGAGCTTGTCTTTTTGTAATGCTTTTTCATCAATATCATATTTCTTCAGAAGCTTATGATACATTTTGATGGCGGCCTCTTTCTCGCCACCTTCTCCCCGTTCGGCAAGCGCTTTAATCTTCAGCAGTTTTGCTTCTAATTTGTTGTCATCCAATTTCTTAATCCCCTTATGAATATAACACTTTTTTACATACTGAATTATTATAGCACATTTGCTATATAATGGAAGTAGAAAAATGGAAGTTAGCTAAGAGTTTTTTATAGCGGCGAATGTTAAGATTTGTTTACATTTTCGGATGAACTGTTGAAATTTGCTGACAATATCGGTAAAATAAATTTATAGAAAAACAGTAATTGATAAGAAAAGGGGGATTTATTATGACAGAAGATTTGATCAAGAAATTAAAAGACGTCAAGCAGGCACTGGTCAGCAAAGATATGACCGGCGAAGAGTGGGAAGAACGTGAAGAAATTCTGGAAAAACTGGAAGACGTAACCACGTATTTAAAAGATGCCCTCGGAAAGGGAATTGAATTCTGATGAAGGTAGAAGCACTGGTATTTGATATGGACGGACTGCTCCTTGATTCGGAACGTGTTGTGCAGAGATCCTGGAATTATGCAGGAGAGAAGCTCGGATACAGACGGATCGGGGAGCATATTTATCATACGCTGGGATTCAATGTAGTCCGCAGAGAAGCATATTTTAAAAGTGTATATGGCGAAGATTTTCCGATGGATAAGTTTAATGAGCTGACACGGGAGAAGTATTACGGGATTTGTGACAAAGAAGGGATCGGCGTAAAAGAGGGAGCAAGGGAGCTTCTTATCTATGCGAAGGAACACGGATACAAGGTCGGACTTGCGACGTCCTCCAGAGAGATCCACGCAAAGGCATCTCTTGAGAAAGTCGGTTTGTGGAAATATTTTGATGGCGGGGTTTTTGGCGATTCGGTGAAACATGCAAAGCCGAATCCGGAAATTTACCTCAAAGCGTGCGAGGCGATCGGCACCGAGCCGGTACATAGTATTGCGCTTGAAGATGCACCGGCAGGAATCCGCTCGGCTTCGGCTGCGGGTATGATTCCGGTGATGATCCCGGATCTTGCACAGCCGGATGAAGAAGTGAGAGGATTATGCCGGTATGTGTATCCTACACTTCTGGATGTGATTAAGATGCTTGATCGTGAAAATGCCGAAGCTGGTCGGTAAGAGACTGGATATCAGCATCGGAAAGTGCTTCGACAAGAGCGGTCTGGTACTGAAGGATCTTTGCCGGATTGTATGGAATGTCCAAGGCAAATTCACTGTAGGCACGCAGCTTCTGAAAATAAAGGGCTGCGTTTGCCTGTTCTTTTGCCTGGATGCACATTTCATACATGGCATGGCAGTCTGTAACGGCTTCGTCTGTGCATGGCTTGCAGATCCATTTTCCTATATAATAGTAATCAGTCCCGATTCGGTAGACGAATCCGGGATTTTTTTTGAATTCTTCTAATAAGTTCATTTTTTGTATTCTCCATTCTAATCTGCTTTTGTTTCCAACTGTTCCCAGTTACATGGGACTTCAAATTCCATACGTTTTCCGGTGGTCGGATGGCAGAAAGAAAGCCGGAAAGCCCGCAGTGCAATCGGGAAATATCCTCTTTTATTTACAAATTCCGGGTTATATTTGTTGTCACCCCAGAGTGGTGCGCCTGCACCTGCCATCTGGACACGGATCTGGTGATGGCGTCCGGTTCCGAGATGGATCTGAACAACGGATAAGCCAGTCACTTCGGAAGTTTCCAGTATTTCATACGAAAGGACAGCTTTTTTGGCACCGGGTGTATTTTTACTGCAGATGCGGGAGGTATTGGTGCGGCCGTCCTTTACCAGATAATCGGTCAGAGTGCCGGAGTCCGGAAGGGATCCACATACTACAGCCTGGTAGTATTTTTCAAATTGATCGTTCTGTAACTGCTGGTTCAGATTTTTCGCAGCCGCAGGTGTGCGGGCAAAAACCAGGATGCCGGAAACCGGTTGATCCAGTCTGTGGATCACGGCAAGATAAGGTGGCTTATGTCCGGCATGATGTGAAGAATGGATGAACAGATAATTTTTCAGAATGCTCTCCATGTCCTGTGTGCCGATCTTTTTTGTCTGCACGGGAACACCGGCAGGTTTGTGGCAGACCAGAATCTGGTCGTCTTCATATAGAATTTCAGGTGTTTGCAAAATAATTCCTCCCCATATGCGAAAATTTTGTTTCTTTGATTAAAACATAACGGAAAGGGCTTGTCAATTGGGTTGACAAATCTGAAAATCTCAATTAAACTCTATAGTAAATCGAAGAGATTTGACGATGAAGAGGACTAGTATATGATGAAAGTGGCACAGAGAGGCTTCTGGCTGGTGGGAGGAAGCTGCATGGAAATTATAGAACCGACCTTGGAGTTCCGCATGAAAAGTGTGGCGTATGCCTGGCGTTAACGGGTAATGAAGTGAATCGTAATACGATTAATTAGGGTGGTACCGCCGAATTTTCGGTCCCTTGTCAGGGGCATGAAGATTTGGTGTTTTTTATTTTACGGGCAAAGCATGTCTGATCTGAATCCCCTGCATCCGGCAGAGGCTGCAGAGAGCAGCATCTTCTGGTTTTATGATAACCTTATTTATAAAATCAAAAATGAAGAGAAGGAGAACTTTATCAATGGCTAAGGAAAAGAAATTTGTACAGGCGATTACCTCTCGTGATGAAGATTTCGCACAGTGGTATACCGACGTTGTAAGAGAAGCAAAGCTTTGTGATTATTCAAGTGTAAAAGGATGTCTTAATTATCTTCCAAATGGATATGCAATCTGGGAGAAGATCCAGGCAGACCTTGACAAGAGATTTAAAGAGACAGGTGTTGAAAACGTATATCTGCCAATGCTGATCCCGGAGAACCTTCTCCAGAAGGAAAGTGATCATATCGAAGGATTTGCACCGGAAGTTGCATGGGTAACAAAAGGTGGTCTTGAGACTCTTCAGGAGCCAATGTGCATCCGTCCGACATCGGAGACTCTGTTCTGCGACCTGTGGGCAAGAACCGTACAGTCTTACCGTGACCTTCCGAAAGTATGGAATCAGTGGTGTTCGGTACTTCGCTGGGAGAAGACAACCAGACCGTTCCTTCGTTCCAGAGAATTCTTATGGCAGGAAGGACATACCATTCATGCAACTTATGAAGAAGCAGAACAGAGAACACTGACCATGCTTCGTGTATATCAGGAACTGATCCGTGATTCCCTTGCAATCCCGTTCGTATCAGGTCCGAAGACAGAGAGCGAGAAGTTCGCAGGTGCACAGGACACTTACACCGTAGAAGCTCTGATGCATGACGGAAAAGCACTTCAGTCTGCAACCAGCCATTTCTTCGGAAATGCGTTCCCGGATGCATTTGACATCAAATATCTGGATAAGAACAATGAACTTCACAGCGTATATGAGACTTCATGGGGACTGTCTACACGTATCATCGGAGCCCTGATCATGGTTCACGGTGATGACAGCGGACTTGTTCTTCCACCGAGAATCGCACCGGTTCAAACAAGAGTCATTCCGATCGCACAGCACAAAGAAGGTGTTCTTGAAAAAGCAAATGAACTGACAGAGAGACTGAAAAAAGCTGGCTACAGCGTAAAGATCGACGATTCTGAGAAGAGCCCTGGATGGAAATTCAGTGAGCAGGAAATGCTTGGTATCCCGACACGTATCGAGATCGGACCAAAGGATATCGAACAGAACCAGGTTGTTGTTGTACGTCGTGATACAAGAGAAAAGATCGTTGTTTCTTTAGATGAGATCGAGACAAAACTTGGCGAGATCCTTGAAACAATCCAGAAGGATATGTATGACCGTGCAAAAGCATTCCTTGACAGCCACATTGATTTTGCTGAAACCATGGATGAAATGAATGAAAAATTCAACACCAAACGTGGATTCATCAAAGCAAAATGGTGTGGAAGCGCAGAATGTGAAGATGAGATCAAGGCAGCAACAGGTGGAGCAACCACCCGCTGTATCTGCAAAGAGGATCAGGTAAAAGACGGAGATACCTGTATTTTCTGTGGCAAACAGGCTAAACATGTTGTTTATTTTGGAAAAGCATACTAGGAGCGAATGTATATGAAAATTCAGTTACCTGAAAAGGTGAATCGAATTATAACTACATTACAAAAACATGGCTTTGAGGCATATGCAGTCGGCGGCTGCGTCCGGGATTCTTTTCTCGGACGTGTGCCGGGTGACTGGGATATCACAACATCGGCAGCGCCGGAAGAGACAAAGTCATTATTTGCCAGAACTTTTGACACCGGAATCGAGCATGGAACGATTACGGTGCTTTTAAATGGAGAAGGATTTGAAGTGACGACATACCGGATTGACGGGAAATACGAAGACAACCGGCATCCGAGTAAAGTGCAGTTTACCAGAAGTCTGTCAGAGGATCTGCTGCGCAGGGATTTTACGATCAATGCGATGGCGTACAATGAACAGGACGGACTGGTAGATCTGTTTCATGGGATGGAGGATCTGAAAAAAGGTGTGATCCGTTGTGTGGGAAATGCTGAGGCACGTTTTTCGGAGGATGCCCTGCGGATTTTGAGGGCGATCCGTTTTTCGGCACAGCTTGGATTTGAGATTGAGAAAGAGACCAGACAGGCAATCCGAAAACTTGCACCAAATCTTTCCTATATCAGTGCAGAACGTATCCAGACAGAGCTTGTAAAGCTTCTGATCTCCGATCATCCGGAAAAGATCCAGGATGCATATGAGCTTGGGATCACAAAGGTGATCCTCCCGGAATTCGATGCAATGATGGAAACAACGCAGGAAACTTTGCATCACTGTTATAATGTAGGTGAGCATACGATCCATGCGCTGATGAATATTCCGGCAGATAAAGTGCTGCGTCTTACAATGCTGTTTCACGATACGGGGAAACCGGCACGAAAGACGGTCGATCCGGATGGGACGGCACATTTTAAAGGGCATGCATACGTCAGCGAAGAACTCACAAAGTCGATCATGCATCGCTTGAAATTCGATAATGATACGCTGCGTAAGGTGTCAAAGCTGGTGCTGTATCATGATGACCGGATGCCTGCAACGATGAAGCATGTACGCCGCGCAATGAACCGGATCAGTGCGGAACTGTTCCCGTATTATATGAAGGTACGGATGGCTGATACGTTGGCACAGAGTGATTATCAGCGCGATAAGAAGCTGGAAAATCTGGCTGGTATCGAGAAGTGCTACCAGGAGATTCTGGAGAAAAAGCAATGTGTTTCTTTAAAAGAACTGAAAGTAAACGGTCAGGATCTGATCGCGGCAGGTATTGAAAAAGGACCGAAAATTGGTCAGACACTCCAGACACTTTTACAGGAAGTGATCGAGGAACCGGAGAAAAATACACGGGAATATTTACTTGCCAGAATAAAAGAACTGGAATAATCAAAAATCATGCATGACTTAAGTCTCCCCCTGCATACATTAGAAAGACCGGTAAAACAAAGCGGCAGGGGGAAGCCATGAAAGATTATGGAATCAGTGTATTGACACAATATCAGATGGAAGTATTCGGCACCCACAAAGTAAGGGGTGCTATTTTATGCGATACAGATAAGGGGCTGCTCCTCTTGAAGGAGACGCGCATGGAGGAGAGTCGGATCTGTGCGCTTGCAAAAATATATGAGCAGTTAAATGCGAATGGATTTGAATGGGTAGATACGCCTCTGCTTAATAAAGAGGATGCTTATGTCAGTAAAGCCGAGGATGGAACAGGCTATATCTTAAAGAAATGGTTTCAGGGACGTGAGTGTGATGTCAGACGTGAAAATGAACTGATCGCCGGTGCGGAAAATCTTGCCCGGATCCATCTATGCATGCGTCTGGCTGGGGAAGAAAACGGATTTGCAGGAAGAGAAGAAAATCCGGTGATCAAGGAGTATGCAAGGCATAACAGAGAACTCAGGAAGGTTCGGGAATTTGTCTGCAGAAGAAGTGTGAAAAGCCCGTTTGAGATCGCATTTTTAAAGGGATATGACCAGATGTATTTTTGGGCAGACAGAGTGCTGAAAATACTGGAAAATATGGATCTGGACAGTGTTTTTAAAGAAGCGGAGGCAGAAAATCATATGGTCCACGGAGACTATAATTATCATAATCTTCTGGTCTGTCAGGAGGGCATGGCGGTGACTGGATTTGAACATGCACACCGGGATGTTCAGATGGAAGATCTGTATTATTTCCTGCGCAAATGTATGGAAAAGCATCATTATGATGAACGGCTTGGATATCGGATGATGAGAGCGTATGATTCGGTGAATAATCTTGGGAAAAAAGAACGGGATTACCTTGCAATCCGTCTTGCTTATCCGGAAAAATTCTGGAAGATCACCAATTCGTATTACCACTCAGGAAAGGCATGGATTCCTGCAAAAAATGTCGAAAAACTTTCACTTTCTGTCGCACAGACAGAAGAAAAAAAGCGGTTTTTGCGGAATCTGTTTGCGTTTCAGATATAGCGTTCGGTTTTCTTAGATTTTAAGGGTTTAGACTTGACAAAGAAGGTAAAAACCTATATAACATATGTAGGGTAAGGGGCGTGTCAGAACGCATGGATACGCAGAATAAACCTAGCAAAAAGACAAAATGCCGGGGTGTTCCGGGAGTATATTTTACAGGAGGACGTAAGTCATGAATAAGACAGAATTAGTAGCTGCAGTTGCAGAACAGGCAGATATTTCAAAGAAAGATGCAGAAAAAGTATTAAAAGCATTTGTTGATGTTGTTACAGAAGAAATGAAAAAAGGTGAAAAAGTTCAGTTAGTAGGATTCGGAACTTTCGAAGTAAGCGAAAGAGCTGCAAGAGAAGGAAGAAATCCACAGACTGGAAAAACTATGAAGATCGAAGCTTGCAAGGCTCCGAAATTCAAAGCAGGAAAAGCTTTAAAAGATGCTGTTAATGCATAATTTGTAGAACATTTTTGAAAAATGGCGCAGTCTGAAAAGGGCTGCGCTTTATTCATATTACGGGAAGGGAAAATCAAAATGAGACTTGATAAATTTTTAAAGGTGTCCCGCCTGATCAAACGGCGTACCGTTGCAAATGAAGCCTGTGATGCAGGAAGAGTCCTGATCAATGGGGCGGTGGCGAAGGCTTCCACGAAAGTAAAAAAAGGTGATATCATTGAGATCCAGTTTGGAACCAAGACTGTAAAGGCAGAGGTTCTGGATCTGCGAGATACGACTAAAAAAGAAGAGGCAGCAGATTTATTCCGTTATCTATAAAGTTCCGGAACATCTGAAAAGATGTGGTTTGAGATTGTTCCGGCAGCGGATCCGAGGCATATTTACCAGATATTATTCATACAATAACTAGAAAGACAGTATAGGAAAGGTTGGGATTTGTATGGAAGAGAGACAGCTGGTAAAACCTCAGAATCACAGGCTGGTTATCAATAACCGGAAGACAGGTACAGTAACGGGAGTGCTGGACGTTCTTTCTTTTGATTTAAACGAAATCCTGCTTGAGACAGAGCAGGGAATGCTGATGGTAAAAGGTACGGACATGCATGTAAACCGGCTGAATCTTGAAAAAGGGGAGGTCGACCTGGCAGGCAATATTGACAATATTTCTTATTCGGATATCCATTCGGGAGCAAAAGCCGGAGAAAATCTGTTATCAAAACTGTTTCGGTAGGAGGAGAAAAAATGTCTGGTATCGGAACTGAGATCAGGGTTTTCTGCTATGCAATCCTGACCGGTGTCCTGATTGTGGCAGTCTATCTGTGGATCAGGGTTTTGCGCAGACTGGTTGCTCACAGACTGTGGCTGATCAATCTGGAGGATGCCTGTTACTGGGCAGGAATTTCCGTTTATACTTTTGTGCAGATCTATCATACGAGTGATGGTGTTCTGCGGTGGTATATCGGACTGGGGATTGCGCTCGGATCAATCGGGATGGCGCTGCTTTCAGCTGTCTTTGTAAGAGCTTACAAAAAGATTTCTACACGAATTTGTGAAAAAAGAGTAAAAAGAGTTGATAAATCTGATTAAAAACGGTACACTGTAGAAGACTAAATGGGTTTGGTAGTAAGAAGCTATACAAGATCAACTGATAGCGAAAGGTGAATAGATTAGATGGGAAGCTTAAAGAAGAACCGGAAAAAGCGTCCGGGGAGCGGGCTTCAGAAGCACAAAAGAAGTATTGTTGCGATTACCGCAGTTATTATATTATTATGCGGCATGGTTATTGTACATGGGATGGCGCTCAAAAAGAGCAATGATGCATATAAGGTGCAGGAAGAAGAACTGCAGACACAGATCGATGCGGAAAAAGAACGCTCAGAAGAAATTAATAAACTGAAAAAATATGTAGGAACAGATGAATACATCGAGGAAGTCGCCAGAGAGAAGCTGGGACTTGTAAAGGAGAATGAGATTCTGTTCCGCGCACAGCAGTAACGTAAGAAAAGCTTTGGGAAGAAAATATCCCGAAGCTTTTTTCATTCATAGAAATTTAGAGGGTGGTGGCAAATGGAGGTTAAATACAGAGAGGAGCAAGTGATCACAAGTCCATATGTAACGCAGGCAGATAAAATGGCAGTGTCGCTTCGGCATCTGGCAGACAGGTTTCTGAAAATGGAGCCGAAAAAGCAGTGTTTTACACCCGAAGAAATGACAGAAATGTATGATCGGATTACGGAGAAGGTGTGCAGAGGATGCAGCAGGAAATCAGAGTGCCTGGAGAGAAAGAAGGCAGAACACTGGCAGCTTTTTTATGATCTTTTGTGTACGATTGAAGGATATGGTGCAGAACTGAATAAAGAGATGAAACAGCATCTTCAGAGGGAGTGTATTCAGGCACCACGGTTTTTACGAGAATCACTGGAAACTTTCCAGGAGGCAAAAAGGATTTTGGTGTGGAATAATAAGATGGTACAGAGCCGTGAGGGATGTGCGGCACAGCTGGATTCTTTTGCGGACATGCTCTGCCATGTGACGAGAGATCTGGATGCGAGTATTTTTACGGATCCGCCGCTTGCAAAAAAGGTTGCGCAGCATTTCAAAAAGGCAGGGATCCGGATGCTGAGTTCCGTTTTTTTTGTGGATGAGCATGGCAGATATGAAATTCATGTAACGGTAAAAAGTGAGAAGGGAAACTGTATCCCAACCAGAAAAGCGGCAGAGCTTTTATCAGTATGTACTAAGAGAAGGATGTGCCCGGCTCAGAACGAGAGGCAGGTTCTGGGACAGGAGTATGAAACTATTGTATGTGTGGAAGGACCGGGATATTATGTGCTGCAGGGTGTAGCAAAAATGGGAAAAAACGGACAAAAGATATCTGGTGACAGTTTTCTTATGAAGACACTTCCGGGTGGAAAAGAGGCGGCAATTTTGTCAGACGGAATGGGATCTGGTGAGAGAGCGCTACAGGAAAGCGGGATGCTGGTAGAAATGCTGGAAGAGCTTCTTGGAGCAGGATTTCCTGTGGAAACTGCACTTTCCATGATCAATACGGCTCTTGTTATGGGACGGGAAGAGGTTCGCTTTTCTACGGTTGATATGAGCATTTTTGATCTCTATAATGGAAAATGTGAGTTTGTAAAAGCAGGAGCGGCAGTGACATTTCTGCGGACTAAAGACGGGGTGGAGCATATCCGTTCGGAAAGTCTTCCGCTGGGGGTAATCCAGAGACAGCAAAGTGAAAAGGAAACCAGACAGTTGGAATCCGGAGATGTGGTGGTCATGGTATCGGACGGGATCCTGGATGCGCTTCCGGCAGGAGAGCAGGAGCATTTACTGGATTTGATGATTGGGGGAAGTCCGCTGGAGAATCCGGAGGAACTGGCGAATTATATTCTGGATAAGGTGCTGGAGCTGGCGGCCGGAAAAGCAGGAGATGATATGACAGTCCTTGTGGCGGGAATCTGGAAGATGTGTTACAGTAGATAAAAGACGAGAGGAATTTACCATGTTAGAAAAAGTAGAGAACTATATCAGGCAGTGGAAGATGCTTGAAAAAGGAGATAAAGTTGTCGTTGGTCTTTCTGGAGGGGCAGATTCTGTATGCCTTTTTCTGATACTGGAAGAGCTGCGAAAAAAGATCGGATTTGAGATCCTTGCGGTACACGTGAATCACGGGATCCGTGGGGAAGAGGCAAAAGCTGATGAAGAATTTGTAAAGACACTGTGTGAGAAAAAAGAAATCCCATGCAGGAGTGTTTCGGTGGATATTCCGAAAATGGCAGTGGAATACAGGATGTCAGAAGAAGAGGCGGGAAGGACTGCACGAAGGGAAATATTTGAGCAGGCAGCGGAAGAATGGGGAGGAACAAGGATCGCACTGGCACATCATCAGGATGACAATGCAGAGACTTTTTTCCTGCATCTGGCCCGCGGTAGCGGACTTCGGGGACTCGGCGGTATATATCCGGTAAATGGGATGTATATACGGCCGCTTCTTTGCGTGGGGAGAAAAGAGATCGAGGATTATCTGAAAGGACGGGAGATGCCTTACTGTATTGATGCGACAAATATGGAAGATGCATATATGCGAAACCGCATCCGTAACCATGTGATTCCGTATTTTAAAGAAAATATCAATGAAAAAACCGTGGAGCATATGAACCGGTCTATGGATCAGCTTAGGGAGATCTGGGATTATATGGAACGGCAGACAGAAAGTGCATATCAGATCTGTACTGCCCAAAATGGAGAAAAGATCTGCATCCATGCAGAGGCATATCACCGACAGGAACGGCTGATCCGGAAAATGATTCTCCGGAAAGCATTGGCATTGGTGGCAGAACATGAAAAAGATCTGGAGCAGGTTCATGTAGAAAAGCTGGAGGGACTGTTTGAAAAGCAGGTTGGAAAAAGACTGGATCTTCCTTATGCGGTCTGTGCATGCAGAACCTATGAAGGGATTGAACTGAAGCGGAAAAAGAAGGACACGGAATTGGCAGAAGAAGAGAAAAATCTGGATCTGAAGCAGGTTTCGGGAAAGATATCTTACGGGAAATGGGAAATTTCCTACCGTATTTTTGAAAAAGAAGAATGCAGATGCCAGATCCCGAAAAAAACGTACACGAAATGGTTTGATTATGGTATAATAAAACAGAGTGTCGCTGTACGCACCAGAAGGGCTGGCGATTTTATTGTAATTGATGAAAGCGGAGGAAGGCAGAAGCTGAAATCCTATTTTATCAATAAAAAAATACCAGTGGCAGAACGCGCCGGAATTCCTCTGATCGCAGAGGGAAGCGAGATTTTATGGATTGTGGGCTGCCGGCAGAGCAAGGCATACCAGGTGACAGAGCAGACAACGAAAATATTAGAAATTACGATAAATGGAGGTACTTTAAATGGCCGAGAAAGTGAAAATGTTAATTCCGGAAGAAGAAGTAAATGCCAGAATTGAAGAACTTGGAAAAAAAATCAGTGAAGAATATGCGGGAAAGCAGGTTCATCTGATCTGTGTTTTAAAGGGTGGAGTGTTCTTTATGTGTGAACTGGCAAAAAGGATTACAGTGCCGGTAACAATGGACTTTATGAGTGTCAGCAGCTATGGTGACGGAACCCAGTCCAGTGGAATCGTTAAGATTGCAAAAGATCTGGATGAGTCTCTGGAAGGAAAAGACGTAATTGTTGTTGAGGATATCGTAGATTCAGGACGTACTCTTTATTATCTGCTTGACATCCTTCGGAAGAGAGGACCGAAGAGCATGAAGCTTTGTACACTTCTTGACAAACCAGATCGTCGTGTGCGCGACGTACATGTAGATTATGTCGGATTTAATATTCCGGATGAATTTGTGGTAGGATTCGGTCTGGATTATGCACAAAAATATAGAAACTTACCGTACATCGGAAGTGTAGAGATGTAACAGGTGGAAGGAGCAGGTTTTGAATAATAATAAGACAAGAGGAATCAGTGGTCTTTCGATTCTGCTCTGTGTTCTGGTGCTGGCAGGTGTGTACTGGTTTATGAGCCAGTCGGGTGTGCAGCAGACAGCATACACGTATCAGGATTTTCAGAAAGATCTGAAAAAAGAGAAGGTAGAAAGTGTAGAGGTCAAGCAGAACAAAGTCGCACCGACCGGGACACTGAAGATCCGGCTGAAGAATGATGACATCGAACAGCTTCATGTATCCGATGTCAACAGTGCAGAGGATCTGCTTGAATCTTATGACATTTCCTACAGTGTGGACAATGTCCCGCAGGACAGCTGGATGTCAACAACACTGGTTCCGATCATATTGATGGCAGGTATCATGGTATTTGTTGTGATGATGATGAATCGTCAGGGCGGATCGAATGCAAAAGCGATGAACTTCGGAAAGAGCAGGGCAAAGATGAGCACGCAGGAAGAAAACCATGTGACGTTTGCGCAGGTTGCCGGACTGCAGGAAGAAAAGGAAGAGCTTGCAGAGATCGTGGATTTCCTCAAGAGCCCCGGGAAGTATACGCAGGTAGGAGCCAGAATCCCGAAAGGTGTCCTTCTTGAAGGACCTCCGGGAACAGGTAAGACGCTTCTTGCAAGAGCAATTGCGGGAGAAGCAGGTGTCCCGTTCTTTACCATTTCAGGCTCTGATTTTGTGGAGATGTTTGTCGGTGTCGGAGCATCCCGTGTAAGAGATCTTTTCGAGGATGCTAAGAAAAATGCACCTTGTATTATTTTTATCGATGAGATCGATGCCGTGGCAAGACGTCGTGGAACCGGTATGGGCGGCGGACATGATGAGAGAGAGCAGACGCTGAACCAACTCCTCGTAGAGATGGATGGTTTTGGCGCGAATGAAGGAATCATCGTACTTGCAGCAACCAACCGTGTCGATATTCTTGATCCGGCGATCTTAAGACCGGGACGTTTTGACCGTAAAGTCATGGTCGGCAGACCGGATGTAAAGGGACGCCTGGAAATCCTTCAGGTTCATGCCAAGGGCAAACCGCTCGGGGATGATGTGGATCTGGAACAGGTTGCGAGAACAACGGCAGGATTTACCGGAGCTGATCTGGAAAATCTTCTGAATGAGGCTGCGATCCTTGCAGCAAAGGATGGAAGAGTGTATCTGCAACAGGAGGATATCCGCAGAGCATTTGTAAAAGTCGGAATCGGTGCAGAGAAGAAGAGTCGTGTAATTTCTGATAAAGAGAAGAAGATCACTGCATTCCATGAAGCAGGACATGCCATCTTATTCCATGTACTTCCGGATGTAGGACCGGTGTACAGCGTGTCGATCATTCCTACCGGTGTAGGGGCAGCCGGATATACGATGCCGCTTCCTGAAAAGGATGAGATGTTCAATACCAAAGGAAAGATGTTGCAGGATATTACCGTATCACTAGGTGGACGTGTGGCAGAAGAGCTGATCTTTGATGATATTACAACCGGGGCATCCCAGGATATCAAGCAGGCAACAGCATACGCCAAATCCATGGTAACGAAGTTCGGTATGTCGGAAGCACTTGGTCTTGTAAGCTATGGAGATGATAATGATGAAGTATTTATCGGAAGAGATTTTGGTCATACCTCCAGAGGTTATGGTGAACAGGTTGCTACAACGATCGACAGTGAAGTGAAGCGGATCATTGATGAATGTTATGACCGTGCAAAGACCATTATTAAAGAGCATGAAGCTGTTCTTTATAAATGTGCAGATCTGCTTCTTGAAAAAGAGAAGATTACAAGAGAAGAATTTGAAGCATTATTTGAAGAATAGAGGCTAGATTATGAAAAAAGAAGCATTGTTTTGTGATGGAACAGAGGCGTATGTGAGTCCGCCGGAACCGGAGGCAGGAGATGAACTTCAGTTGTGGTTCCGTACAGCAGCTCACGACGTAGATGAAGTCTATCTGGAAAACCGCGAACTATGCATTCCAATGAACAAAGTAATCTCAAATAAGGCATTTGACTTTTATGAAGTGAAATACAAATTAGAAGATAAACCATTCCGGTATCATTTTAAGATCAGATCAGGAAATGAGATCTGCTACTATAACAAATGGGGAGCAGAGAGCAAACTTGTGGATTATTATGATTTTAAAATCGTGCCGGGCTTTACGGCACCGGATTGGGCAAAAGGAGCGGTCATGTATCAGATTTATACAGACCGCTTCTGTAACGGCGACCCGGATAATGATGTACAGACGGGAGAGTACTTTTATATTGGAGAACAGGTTCAGCATGTAGATGACTGGTACCGGGATCCGCAGCCGATGGATGTACGGGAATTTTACGGAGGAGATATCCAGGGGATCATTGATAAACTGGATTACCTGCATGGACTTGGAGTAGAAGTTGTCTATTGTAATCCACTATTTGTATCACCATCTAATCATAAATATGACACACAGGATTACGATTATATTGATCCGCATGTCGGTAAAATTGAAGTCGATGAAGGAAGGCTTCTAGATCCGGGAGAAAATAACAATATCCATGCGGACCGTTACCGGACAAGAACTACCAGAAAAGAGAATCTGGAAGCAAGTAACCGGCTGTTCATCAAGCTGGTAGAAGAACTCCATAAGAGGGGAATGCGAATCATCATTGACGGCGTCTTCAACCATTGTGGTTCTTTCAATAAATGGCTGGACAGAGAGCTGATCTACGAGAGCGCCGATGGTTACGAAGTAGGTGCTTTTGTGTCACCGAAGAGTCCGTACCGGAATTATTTTCTATTCCACCGTACCGGGGAGAATGAATGGCCGGGCAATGGAAGCTATGACGGCTGGTGGGGACACGATACGCTGCCAAAGCTGAATTATGAAGATTCAAAAGAGCTGGAAGAGTATGTTCTTGGTATCGCAAAGAAATGGGTTTCACCGCCGTATAATGTAGACGGCTGGAGACTGGATGTTGCGGCAGACCTTGGAAGAAGCAATGAGTACAATCATGAATTTTGGAAGAAATTTCGTAAGGCAGTAAAAGAAGCAAATCCACATGCACTGATCCTTGCCGAGCACTATGGAGATCCGAGTGACTGGCTGCAGGGCGATGAATGGGACAGCGTTATGAATTACGATGCATTTATGGAGCCGGTCACCTGGTTTCTGACCGGGATGGAGAAACACAGTGATGAATATCGCGGCGATCTTCTCGGAAATGCAGACCATTTTATGAATGCGATGAAGCATCATATGGCAAATATGATGACACCGTCACTTCAGACGGCGATGAACCAGTTGTCAAACCATGACCATTCCCGTTTCCTGACGCGTACCAACCATAAGGTTGGCCGTGTGGGACAGCTTGGGTCGCGTGCGGCAGAAGAAGGGGTAAGCCTTGCAGTTATGCGGGAAGCGATCATCATGCAGATGACCTGGCCGGGAGCACCGACCCTTTATTATGGAGACGAAGCAGGACTTTGTGGTTTCACGGATCCGGATAACCGGAGAACTTATCCGTGGGGAAGAGAAAACCGGGATCTGATTAATTTCTACCGTGAGATGATCCAAATCCACAGAAAGTCTCTGGCTCTCAGAAAGGGATCAATCAAGATGCTGAAAGCAGAACCGGATCTTCTGGCCTATGGAAGATTCTGGGGGAATGAGCAGATCGTGGTTATTATCAATAATTCCGATCATCTGAAGGAAGTAAGGGTTCCGGTATGGCAGGCAGAAGTTGCCGAAGGACATAATATGGCGCGAGTGATGTATTCTTATGAAGATGGGTATATTGGAGAATTCGAAGAGTATATCGTGAAAGAGGGAAATATTTCACTGATGATGGGTAAGAAATCGGCGATCGTGCTGAAGAATAAGAAGTGGTAGAATGATAAAGGTAGTACAAGACGTCCGCCGGGCGAACCTCGGAAAGTCAGGCGACTTTCCTCAGTCGCGTAGCCGCTCATTAAAATAAAAAGATACAGCCTCTGAAATGCAAGGATTGCAGGGGATGTAGAATGATAAAGGTAGTACAAGACGTCCGCCGGGCGAACCTCGGAAAGTCAGGCGACTTTCCTCAGTCGCGTAGCCACTCATTAAAATAAAAAGATACAGCCTCTGAAATGCAAGCATCCCAGAGGCTGTATCTTTTTATTTTACTTCGCCCGGCTATAAACGGAAGTTAAAGTCTGCATATGCTGAGCAGCCGTGTTCGTGGATATCGAGACCGTCGAGTTCTTCTCCTTTGGTGACGCGGAGGCCTACGGTTTTATCGATGATGGTGAATACGATGATTGCCATTACGAGGACGTAGGCTACGGTTGAAAGGACACCGATCACCTGGGTTTTGAGGGTGTATTCCGGGGAGAAGACTCCGACGAGGATACTGCCTGTGAAACCGCATACGCCGTGGACACTGATCGCACCTACCGGGTCATCAATCTTGGCTACTTTGTCGAAGAATTCTACAGAGAATACGACGAGGATACCAGCGATCAGTCCGATGATGATTGCAGAGTAGTTGCTGACGGTGTCGCATCCGGCGGTGATTGCTACGAGTCCGGCGAGGGAACCGTTGAATGTCATGGATACATCTGGTTTTCCATAGCGGATCCAGGTTACAACAAGGGTTGCAAGTGTTGCGGTAGCAGCGGCAAGATTGGTTGTCATTGCGATATCACCGAGGTTTGTGGAAGCTGCTGTGGTAGAGCCGCAGTTGAAACCGAACCAGCAGAACCAGAGAATAAATACGCCAAGAGCTGCAATGGAAAGGTTGTGTCCGGGAATCGCACGGGCATTTCCTTCTTTATCATATTTTCCAATACGAGGTCCGAGGATTTTGGCACCAACAAGTGCACAGATACCGCCGACCATATGGACTGCTGTGGAACCTGCAAAATCGTGGAATCCCATCTGAGCGAGCCATCCACCGCCCCAGATCCAGTGGCCGGTTACCGGGTAAATAAAAATACTGATTGCTGCACTATACAATAAGTAAGCAAGGAATTTTGTACGTTCTGCCATAGAACCGGATACGATAGTAGCGGATGTGGCGCAGAATACTGTATGGAAAATAAGGAAGACTCCGATTGGCAGTCCGTTGAAAAGTCCGTCGGCATCGGCAAGTGTTGTAGGATTGAAGAACCCTTTTATACCGATGATACCATTCCAGTCGGTTCCGTGCATGATCGCAAATCCGAAGATGAAAAAGAACAAACTTCCAAGTACAAAGTCCATCATATTTTTCATCAGTATATTTCCAGTATTTTTTGCTCTGGTAAATCCGGCTTCACACATTGCAAATCCAGCCTGCATAAAGTAAACAAGAGTTGCACCGACAATTGTCCAGATAACATTAAGCAGTAGTTCAGTGGCGGCGGTTGCATCCATTCCGCCCGCAATTAAATCAGATAATCCCATATTTAACATCCTCCATTTCAAATAAAAAGGATAGCTACAATGAATGATCTACAGGCAGTTCATTTGTAGTTATCCTCTTTGATAACGATATTCAACACTATTCTAATTCACATATATTTTTAGCTAAAGAGCAGCAGAGCCACGTTCACCGGTACGGATTCTTACAGCATCCTGTACTTCGTAAACAAAAATTTTACCATCGCCGTACGCACCGGTTTTGATCTCTTCGACAATTTTCCGAATCAGAGGTTCTGCAACTTCCGGTTCAACAACAGTTTCTACTTTGATCTTAGGAAGAAGATTTACGCTGTATTCAGCACCGCGATAAAATTGTTTGTGTCCTTTCTGATTACCATATCCCATAATGTTACTGATCATAATACCGCTGACATTGGAAGCATCCAGGATTGCTTTCAGGGCTTCCAGTTTTTCCGGCTGGATAATGATTTCTAGTTTTTTCATAACTGAGTCCCTCCTTCTCGATTTAAAAAAAGAACAAAAAAGGCGTTCCCCGGATAATAGGGAACGCCGTCGTTCTTGATACGCTTTATTATAGCGACTGATTTTGATTTGTCAAATTATTTTTAAAAAAAATACAAAAAATTCGTGCATTTATTAGGTGTTGACGGATAAAATGTCATTTGCTAGAATAAAAGATAAGTGAAAAAGATTCCTTTATCAAGAAAGTTTTAAGTTAACAAAGCAATAAGTCTGTATTTAAAAAGAAGATATATTTATACGGGGAGAAAAGGAGGAAAAATAAATGATTAGTCTCACATTCGGAGAGCAGGTAAAAATTGTTTTAAGCAGAAAAGATATGACGATTAAAGAGCTTGCAGAAGAAATCGAAGCAAGAACCGGGAAAAAGATGTCCCGTCAGAATCTGACACAGCGGCTTGGCAGAGATAATTTTCAGGAGCAGGATATGCGTATGATCGCAGATATTCTTGGATGCCCGTTCCAGCTCAGCATTCTGGGTAATGCGGATTCGGAAAAGGAGGCTTTGGATGAAGAAGAGATGCCGACGGGAAGAGAACTTGAGAAGCTTACCGCGAAAAAAGAAAGAAAGGCAGCAAGAGAAGAAGCAAAAAAGAATGTAGAACGTGATATTACAGTTGGAGAGATTGTAGATATACTTGAAGAGACAACAGCAGAACCGGAGAAAGAAGCTGTACAGATGGAACTGGATCTTGATGCAGAAGAACATGCTGCCAAGGAGACGGAAAGCATTGCGGATTCAGATACTTTGGAAGAAGATATTCTGACTGAAGAAGAAACAGAGCCGTACACAGAACCGGCAGAAGATGATGTGGAAGTATCTGCAGAAGACGCAGAACAGATTGAAGAAGAATTACAGGAGCCCGAACAGGAAATAGAAGCGGAAGTGGTTGAAGAAGCCGGGGCTGAGGAGATTCCGGAGGAAACTTCTGAAGCTGCTTACCAGGAAGAGGCAGAACCGCAGGAAGAAGCGTACCAGGAACAGCCGGCTTATGAAGAGAATCAGCCGGAAACCTGTCAGAAAGAGGAAAATCCTGTAGTAGAAGAGGCGGAAACTGAAGATGTTCATGAGGAGAAAAATTCACCATTTTCAAAACTTACAAAGCTGATTACTCCGAAAAAGGAAAAGAAATCTTCCGGATGGCCGCAGGATTTCCAGCCGATCAAGCGTCGGGAGGATATTGATGAAGATCTGGTAAATGGAGATGTGAACCCATATACCGGACATGAGTATCGGACAAACAGTGTGCGTATGCATCCACACAGAATCGGTTATGTACAGGTATATGACCGAAAAGATCACAAGTGGACAGACATGACAGAGTGGGCGTTCCTTGGGGTGGAAGAGCGAAAGAAAGCTACGATGGGAAAAGACTACGAGCCACCGATTTATCTGGATTAATCAATGAGTTATTTGTCAGAGCGGAAGATTCCGCTCTGATTTTTTAAAAATGGTAATTTTTACCGGAAAGTCAGAATAGTTTAGAACAGGCAGTTAGAAGGAAGGTGCAGGTGCTAGATTATGAAAAGCTTTATCCGGTATTTATATGAATATCAGAATGGAAAAAGGACAAGAAATACAGGTTTTGTGAAGGTTCTTGAACAGACAGATACAGCGGAAATCCAGATTTATGGGAGAGGATTTCCGGTGGCAGGAGGACGTACACTGGAAATATATCTCTTTTATGAAGAGGATGGCAAGTGTATTGGAATCCGGATGGGAGAGATCAGAGGCGCACAGGCGGCATTTGGCTACAAGCTGAGTTATACGACAGACGATGTGGGAGGAGATGGACAGTTTGGCAGGATTGGTGGAATGATCCTTCGGGCTGGAAACGGAGCGGATGCAGGATATTATGGAGCAGTCTGGGATGAGGCGAGACCGGTAGATGTTAGCAGGATGATTACGGAAGAAGAATGGAAGCTAAACAAATCGGGGAAAAATAAAAAAATTGCAAATGGCGGAGACGTGCTAAGCAATGAAAAATACGAGAAGCCAGGAAATGAGAAAATACTTGAGGAGAAAACAAGCCAGAGAAAATATGAGAATATAGAAGAACAGGAGACCTCAGAACAATCTAAAAACACAGATGCAGTTAGGAAATCGAAAAGCAACCCAAATGTGCCGGAAGAAAGAAACTCTCAGAACGCAAATTCAGATTTACCACCAAAAACCACAAAGGATATCATCTATAAGATCACCCGTCAGGAGCTTGCCGGACTTCCGCGAAAGGAATGGAAGCTTGCGAATAATCATTTTCTGCTCCATGGATATTATAATTACCATCATCTGGTATCATTTGAAAAAGAAGGGAAATGCTGGATTGGGGTTCCGGGACTTTATTTTTCGGGCGAGCAGCGGGCGGCAGGAGCATTTGGATTTAGTCAGTTCATGAAGCCGTCTGATGGTGAACTGGATCTGGAAGAATATGAGATTGAAGATGAGGAACATTTCGGTTACTGGTGCAGACCGGTAGGGGCAGTGATTCGAAAAGAAGTAAAGGAGAAGGAAGATGCGGAAGATATTGACCGAAGACGAAAAATACATGAAGGAAGCGATCCGTCAGGCGAAAAAAGCATGGAAGATTGAGGAAGTACCGATTGGTTGTGTGATCGTATATCAGGGGAAAATTATCGGACGAGGATACAACAGGCGGACAACGGATAAGAATCCCCTTGCACATGCAGAAATTTCTGCAATCAAAAAGGCAAGTAAGGTAATGGGTGACTGGCGGCTGGAAGAATGCACCTTATATGTAACGCTGGAACCATGTCAGATGTGTTCCGGAGCCATTGTACAGGCAAGGATTCCACGAGTGGTTGTTGGATGTATGAATCCGAAAGCCGGATGCGCCGGTTCCATCCTGAATCTTTTACAGGTGGAAGCGTTTAATCATCAGGCAGAGCTTACGACAGGAATTCTGGAAGAAGAATGCTCACAGATGATGAAGAGCTTTTTCAAGGAACTGCGCAAGAAGCAGAAGATGAAAAAGAAAGAACAGGAATCAGCAAATATGCCGGAAGAAAATCCTTAATCGAAGAACCTGTCAAAGGCAGGCTTTTTTGCATGAAAAAAGCTACGGAAACAAAATCCGTAGCTTTTGTAATTTCTTTTTTTCTGTGCGCTGTGCGTCGAACTAAAGCCTACCAAACGTTACTCTGGCTGTAAACTCAACCCAGGCTACCTTACGGCACCCGAGAGGTTCTGCTTAGTGCTGCTTCGTTCCCGACCTGACACGGTTCACAGAGTCCCGCCGCGTAAGACCCAAATCTCAACGCCACAAACCAGAGGCAGCTTTGACAAGTAAAGCCCTCGGCACAGCATCACCCCCACTATAGCGGATTGTAGGTACAGGGTACCGCTAGCACCCCGGCTGCACAGAACATTATTTTACCGTGTTTTTGTAAAAATGTCAATGTATCTGAGGAGATTTTATTTTATCATTTTGGTTTACGCCAATCTGAAAATGGAGTATGATACTAAAGATAAAACTTTTTGGAAACGGAAAGGAAACGATATGAAAGTACTTTTAGGTGCAGTCAATGCGAAATATATACATTCCAATCTGGCAGTCTACTGTCTGAAAGCATATGCGGAAAAGTATGGTGATACATCAGATGAGATCAGTATTGGAGAATATACGATCAATCAGCAGCTCGATGAGATTCTGCGGGATATCTACAAAAGGAAGCCGGACATGCTCTGTCTGTCCTGCTATATCTGGAATCTTACTTATGTTGAAGAGATCTGCAGGGAGATCAAGAAAGTGATGCCGCAGATCATCATCTGGATAGGCGGACCGGAGGTATCTTATGATGGAGTAAAGGTGCTGGAGCGTCTGCCAGAAGTGGATGGCGTCATGAAAGGAGAAGGGGAGCAGACTTTCTGCGATCTTTTACACTTTTATCAGGAGAAGACAGCGGACGGATTTCAGAATATGAAAGGAATCGTATACCGGGAACAGACCGGGCAGATTGTGGAAAATGAATGGCGCAAGACCATGGAGCTGAGTAAGGTTCCGTTTGTATATGAGAACATGGAGCTTTTTGAACATAAGATTATTTATTATGAGACAAGCCGTGGATGTCCATTTTCGTGCAGTTATTGTCTTTCTTCTATAGATAAGTGTCTGCGGTTCCGTGATCTGGAACTGGTAAAAAAAGAACTGCAATTTTTTATCGATCATAAAGTACCTCAGGTTAAATTTGTAGACCGTACATTTAACTGCAAACATGATCACGCCATGACAGTCTGGCGTTATATCAAAGAGCATGATAACGGCATTACCAATTTCCATTTTGAGGTTGCGGCAGACCTTTTGAATGAAGAAGAAATGGAATTGATAAAAACCATGCGGCCAGGGCTGATCCAGCTGGAAATCGGTGTGCAGTCTACCAACCTGGATACGATACGTGAGATTCACCGGACAATGAAATTTGAACAGGTTGCAGAAGTGGTAAGGAGAATCAATTCTTATGGTAATGTACATCAGCACCTGGATCTGATCGCAGGATTGCCGTATGAAGATTATGAAAGCTTTGGAAAATCCTTTGATGATGTTTATGCACTGGAACCGGAGCAGCTGCAGCTTGGTTTTCTGAAAGTACTGAAGGGTTCTTATATGGAAGAGAAGAGAGACGATTACGGACTGGTTTATAAAGGAATGCCACCGTATGAAGTTTTGTATACAAAATGGCTTCCATATGAGGATACCCTGCGCCTGAAAGGGATCGAGGAAATGGTGGAGACCTACTATAACAGCAGGCAGTTCTGTTACACGCTTCCTTATCTGATCCGACACTTTAAAAGACCATTTACGCTTTTTGAAAAGCTGGCAGAGTATTATGAAGAAAATGGGCTGGATACTTTAAGTCATGCACGCACGGCAAGATATGAGATCCTGTATGATTTTGCAAGATTTTATGATGCAGAAAGATGTGAGGCGTATAAGCAGCTTCTGACACTGGACTTTTATCTGAGGGAGAATGCAAAGAGCCGTCCGTTATTTGCAGGCGATGAGCGGATTTCCAAAGAAGAGTTCCGCTTGTTCTATGACCGTGAGGATGAAGAGAGGCGTTATCTGGAAAATTATGAAAATATGGAGAAGCGGCAGCTTAGAAAAATGACGCACATCGAGAGGTTTTCTTATGATGTTCTGGGGGATATGAAAGAGAAAGAATGTGTGCTTCTGTTTGACTACCAGAACCGGAACCCACTGGATCATCAGGCAAAGGTATTTTGTGTTACAGAAGAAATCTGGGAATTATGCAAACAGTAACATCTGACAGTAGTAATGGATATCTTGAAAAAAGAAATGAAAGAGTATAGAATGAAAACAAATGTGTGATTTGAGGTGAAAAAAAGTGTTTAATCCAAAACAGACACGGAAGATAGCGGCAGTGATTATTCTTGTTGTTATTGTTGCAATGGTAGCAACATCAATTATTCCATATATCATATAAAATCAGGAGGATTTTTTTGATGGCGGCACGAAAGAAAAAGAGAGAGTTAAGTGAAAAGGCACAAAAGCGTATCCGGCAGAGAAATCTGCATGTGGGGATTACGGTTATTGCAGCCATCGTGATTATTTTCTCCGTGATTCAGTTCACATTATGGCGGTATGTGAGCAAGGTGGATGAGGAGTATATCTGCAAAAATGTTTTTATAGGGAAGACAGATGTATCCGGAATGACCAAGGAAGAAGCAGTGAAAGCAGTAGACAATACACTTGGAGATTATCGGAACAAGCAACTTGTACTGAAGGTAAAAGATCAGGGCGCAGATGTGTCAATCGAGGAAATGGGAGCGGAAGTAGAAAATATTGATAAGCTTGCAGAAAAGGCGGTCGGATACGGAAAAAATGGAAGCATCTGGAGCCGCTATCAGAAGATACATAATTTAGATAAGAAGAAATATGTCATAGATGAAAGCTTTAAAGTTGATGAAGCAAAACTCAGAGAGCTGATCCAGGAACGTGCGGTTCCGCTGGAACAGAAAGCGGTCAATGCATCGGCATCCTATAACGGAAGCGGATTCGATCTGACGGATGAAGCAGAAGGTTATACGGTTGATGTAGATAAATCCGTGAAGAAGATTAAGAATTTCATGAACAAAAAATGGAATTACGAGGACGCAGAAGTCGAGTTAAAGCTGGATATGGAAAAGCCGACGATCAAAAAGGCAGATCTGGAATCCCTGCAGGATGAGCTTGGCTCTTATACGACAAACGCCGGATGGGGGGACCGCGTGCAGAACATCAGGCGTGCAACGGAGCTGATCAACGGAACTGTTGTTATGCCGGGAGAAGAATTTTCAGTGGAACAGGCCACACTTCCTTACACAGAAGAGAATGGCTATGTGGCAGGAAGTGCCTATGAGAACGGACAGATTGTAGAGAGTATCGGAGGTGGCCTGTGTCAGGTATCTACGACGCTTTATAATGCGGTTCTTTATGCGGAACTGGAGGTCACCCGGCGTGCACCGCATTCCATGAGTGTCAGTTATGTAGAACCATCAAGGGATGCAATGATAGCGGAAGGAATCAGTGATTTTAAATTTGTCAATAATTACGATACACCGATCCTGATCGAAGGATATATTGATGGCAATAACCAGCTTGGTTTTTATATTTACGGAAAAGATACCAGAGCTGCAGGACATTCCGTGGAATTTGAAAGTGAGACTCTGGAGACAACAGAGTATACGAAAAAGTATGTAGAAGATACGGAAAGTGCGGTCGGCTCACAGGAAACAGAGGGAGCCGGAATGGATGGAAGCACGGCACGGCTCTGGAAAATTACCTATGAAAACGGAGAAGAGGTCAGCCGGGAAGTAATCAATAACAGCACCTATCAGACTTCTGATGTTACCGTGAAAGTCGGGACAAAATCAGATAATGCAGAGGCAACTAAGCTGGTGGAGGAAGCAATTGAAACCCAGGATCAGGAGAAGATTAATGCGGCGATCAGCAAGGCATCTGCACTTAAGTAATAAAAAGCAGGCGGCTGTTGGAAAGAATGGCAGAACAGAAAGAGGATAAAAGTATGAAAGCAGGAAGAGTGTCACAGACCGTCTATCGGCGTTCGGTTTTAAAACAGATACAGAATAATATAGAAGGTATAGATTTTTTAAGACCGTCACAGGAGGAAACCTGTTATATAGCAGATGAAAGTGAAGAGCGGATCACAATCGCAACGGATGTTTCATTAGCCGGAAATGAAAAAGATCTTGGAGTATTTGCCATAGCGCAGGCAGTGGATCAGCTGGCTTCCAGAGGAGCGCGGGCATATGGAATCAGTGTCCGGATCATGCTCCCGACGTTTGCCTATGAGTCCAGATTGAAAGCGATGATGGTGGAGATTTCGGAGATATGTAAAGAAAAAGGTCTCAGGGTTTTCTTTGCAGATGCGCAAAGTGTAAATGGGATCCAGACGAGTATTGTTCATGTAACAGCACACGGTGAGGCAAAAAAAGAACAGCTGCTTGCAAGCAGATCGGCAAAAGCAGGCGAAGAGATTGTCCTGGTTAAATGGATTGGTATGGAAGGAACCTTACGGATCATACGGGAAGAAGGGGCGGCTCTGGCAGAGCGGTTTGCGCCGGGATTCTTAAATAAGTTGGAAGATATGAGAGATGAAATTTTCAGTGACAGGGCAATGGAGATTGCCGGCCGGAACGGGGTGTCAGCAATGCATCCGATCGGAGAAGGAGGGATTCTTGCAGCACTTTGGGATATGGCAGAAGGTGCAGGAATTGGTCTTTCGGTAGAGATGAAGAAAATGACGGTACGTCAGGAAACGATTGAAGTCTGTGAAGTATTTCATCTGAATCCTTACCAGCTTACCAGTACAGGAGCGGTTCTTATGGTGACACCGAAGGGTGAAGAACTAAAGGAAAGACTGAAAAGGGAAGGTATTCCGGCAGAGATCATCGGACACACAACAGAAGGAAACGAGAGGATCATCTGGGGTGGGGGAGAAAAAAGATTTCTCGACAGACCGGCACCGGACGAACTGGCACGAATTTATGAAATGAAGGAGAATGTAAATGCTTAATATTGTACTTTTTGAACCGGAAATCCCGGCAAATACCGGAAATATCGGAAGGACCTGTGTGGCGACGAATACCAGACTTCATCTGATCGAGCCACTTGGTTTCCGGTTAAATGAAAAGAACCTGAAGCGGGCAGGGATGGATTACTGGGAACATCTGGATGTGACGACTTATATTGATTACCGGGATTTTATGGAAAAAAATCCGGGAGCGAAGATTTATATGGCAACTACAAAATCACCGAATCTTTATACGGATGTTAAATATGAACCGGACTGTTATATCATGTTCGGAAAAGAAAGCGCAGGGATTCCGGAAGAAATCCTCTGTCACCACAAGAAAGACAGCATCCGGATTCCGATGATCGGAGATATCCGTTCACTGAATCTTGGGAATTCGGTTGCGATCGTGTTATATGAAGCGCTCCGGCAGAATGGGTTTGCCGGAATGAATACAGAAGGACATCTTCACAGACTGGAATGGGATGAATAAAAAAGTGCTGCAAGGCTAAAAACGCTTTGCGGCACTTTTACTATTGTGAAAAAAATGACTATATAAAATATTTTAAATAATCAACGCATTTAATGGCATTTATTGGTAAAAGTGATGACAATATTTGGAAATTGTATAAGAAAAAATACAATCGTGTGTAAACCAGTGGACATATTTCATAAAAAAGGATATAATAAATGGAAAGTGATATAGAGAATGGAGATAAGTATCATGAAATATAAACAAAGCGTATATAAAACCTTTGCACTCATCAGTCAGTTAGGTATCAGTATACTGGTTCCCATTTTGCTATGCACTTTTTTTGGTACATGGCTGGAAAAGAAGGTTTCTTTTCCAGTTTTTATCCCTTTGGTGATAGTGGGTGTATTGGCAGGTCTGCGCAATGCATGGGTACTTGCGAGACATGCGAATGAAGATCCGGAAGACAAAAACAAAAATTGAGCAGGGAGGAATGAAACAACATGAGTAAGACAGACAATACCGTACTGAAGGATATGATCATCACTATGCTTCTGTATGGAATAATCGCACAGATTGTATGTCTGATTATCCCAGGGGATCATCTGAGAATGACAGCAGGGCTTTGGATCGGGGTGGCTGCAGGTGTTTTCATGGTAATCCATATGAAAAACTCGTTGGATGAGGCGGTACTTTATGGAGAACAGGAAGCACAGAGATACATGCAGAAATCTTACGCGATAAGATATCTGGTTGTAGTTGTAGTATTTATAGCCGTCAGCTGGCTTCGGATTGTGAATGTACTTACACTGTTTGCAGGAATTATGAGTTTAAAGCTTGCGGCATATTTGCAGCCAATTATGCATAAGCTTTTCGCTAAATTCAAAAAATCTAAGTAAAGGAGGTAAAGCGCGTGGGGAACAGCTTAGGAATGCTGGCAGCTAAGGAGCCGGATTTTCAAATTCACGGTCTCGTTAAATTCCAGTTATTTGGGCAGGAGTTATGGCTCACCACTACACATGTCAGCATATTGATCGTAGCGTTATTACTGCTGATTTTTGCGTTGGTTGTCCGAGCTAAGCTGAGCGATGCCGAAGGCAAACCCGGAACCCTGCAGAATATTGCCGAGCTTATCGTTGAGATGCTTGACAATATGGTAAAAGGAAGCATGGGGAAAAACGGACTGGCGTTCCGGAATTATATCGGGTCTTTGTTTTTGTTTTTGATTGTGGCAAACCTTTCGGGACTTTTGGGGCTTCGGCCACCAACTGCAGATTATGGTGTAACACTTCCACTTGGACTTATCACATTTGTGCTGATTCAGTTCAATAACATCAAATACAACAAAATTGAGGCATTTACAGGCCTGTTCAAACCATTGCCGTTCTTGTTCCCAATCAATCTGATCGGGGAGATCGCAGCACCATTTTCCATCTCACTTCGTCTGTTTGGAAATGTGCTGTCCGGTACTGTAATCATGGGACTTATCTATGGTCTTCTGTATAAGATCGCATGGGCATGGCCGGGATTTCTACACATCTATTTCGATGTGTTCTCGGGAGCAATTCAGGCATATGTATTTTGCATGCTGACGATGGTATATATCAATGACAAGATGCCGTCAGCGGAGTAAAAAGCAAACTGGGATCTAAGTTCAGACAGTATCAGGTTTGCAGTGATTAAGGAGGAAAATTATTATGGGTAATATTTCAAATGAAGCTTTAATTTTAGCGTGTTCAGCAATCGGCGCAGGACTTGCGATGATCGCAGGTATTGGTCCTGGTGTAGGACAGGGTATTGCGGCAGGTCATGGTGCATCTGCAGTAGGACGTAACCCGGGAGCAAGATCAGACATCACGTCTACAATGCTTTTAGGACAGGCAGTAGCAGAGACAACAGGTCTGTACAGTTTGGTTATTGCACTTATTCTCTTGTTCGCAAACCCGCTTCTTGGAAAGCTGTAAAAAAGGTTTTGCCTGTAAAATAAGAGAAAGGAGGCAACGCCTTGGAACGTTTGTTTAATCTGGATGCGCAGCTTCTTTTTGATGCCTGTGTCATGGCACTCAGTATGCTTGTCATGTTCACGTTTCTGTCATATCTGCTTTTCAAACCGGTAAGAAAACTTCTGGAGGACAGAAAGCAGAGAGTTGCTGATGAACAGGAGTCAGCAAAGAATGACCGGAAAGAGGCAGCCGTTTACAAAGAAGAATACGAACAGAAATTAAAAGAAATCGATAAAGAGGCGCAGGCTATTCTCAGTGAAGCACGGAAAAAAGCGATGAAGACCGAAAATGAAATTGTTGCAGAAGCAAAAGAAGAAGCAGCAAGGATCATCACACGTGCCAATAATGAGATCGAACTGGAACGGAAGCGTGCGCTTGATGATATGAAGCAGGAGATGATCTCCATTGCATCAGCAATGGCAGGTAAAGTAGTAGCAGCTTCGATCGATACCAGTGTACAGGATGAACTGATCGAAGAGACATTAAAAGAAATGGGAGAACAGACATGGCTAAGCTAGTATCAAAGGTATATGGTGACGCCCTGTTTGAAGCTGCCCGTGACTGCGGAAAAATGGATGAGATATTCGAGGAAGTACAGAGTATCGGAGTGATCCTCGAAGAAAATGCAGAGCTTCAGAAGATTCTCGGAAATCCGAGAGTTATGCGTGAAGACAAAGAGCAGATGATCGAGACGATTTTCCGCGGACGTGTTTCAAATGAGATTGTAGAGCTGATGAAGCTGATGATCGAAAAAGGGCGCTACAGCAAGATAGATTCTGTATTTGAATATTTTATCGGACTTGTAAAAGAAGAAAAGAAAATCGGGATTGCATATATCGCTACAGCAGTAGAACTGAGCGAGGCACAGAAAGAAGCAGTCATGCAGCGGCTTCTTCAGACGACAAAATATGAATCCTTTGAGATGAATTATCAGGTAGATGCTTCTCTGATCGGTGGAATGGTGATCCGTATCGGTGACAGAGTTGTGGATACAAGTATTAAGACAAAGCTGTATGAACTGTCAAAGAGCCTGAAGAAAATTCAGGTATAGCAGTTAGAATTAGTAGAAAGAAGGTGGATTCGCTCCATGAATTTAAGACCAGAAGAAATAAGTTCTGTGATCAAAGAACAGATTGAAAGATATTCCTCTGAGCTGAACGTATCGGATGTCGGAACGGTTATTCAGGTGGCAGATGGTATTGCGCGTGTCCACGGCCTTGAAAATGCAATGCAGGGTGAACTTTTGGAGTTCCCTTCAGAAGTATACGGAATGGTTCTGAACCTGGAAGAGGACAACGTAGGTGCTGTTCTTCTGGGAGATCATAAGAATATCAATGAAGGTGATACTGTAAAGACAACCGGACGAGTTGTAGAGGTTCCGGTAGGCGACTGTATGCTTGGCCGTGTAGTTAATGCACTTGGACAGCCAATCGATGGAAAAGGACCAATCCAGGCAACCAGGCATCGTCAGATCGAGCGTGTGGCACCGGGGGTTATTTCCCGTAAGTCAGTAGATACACCGCTTCAGACAGGTATTAAAGCGATCGACTCCATGGTTCCGATCGGTCGTGGACAGAGAGAGCTGATCATCGGTGACAGACAGACCGGTAAGACAGCGATCGCAATCGATACGATCATCAACCAGAAAGGGCAGGGCGTAAAGTGTATTTATGTAGCAATCGGTCAGAAAGCTTCGACCGTAGCTTCCCTTGTTAAGACTCTGGAGACCTTTGGGGCAATGGATTATACAACTGTAGTTGTGTCAACAGCCAGTGAGCTTGCACCACTGCAGTACATCGCACCGTATTCAGGATGTGCGATGGGAGAAGAATGGATGGAGAACGGAGATGATGTACTGATCGTTTATGATGACCTGTCCAAACATGCAACTGCATACCGTACCCTTTCCTTACTTCTGAAACGTCCACCTGGACGTGAGGCTTATCCGGGAGATGTATTCTATCTGCATTCAAGACTTCTTGAAAGAGCAGCCCGTCTTTCAGATGAACTTGGCGGAGGTTCACTTACTGCACTTCCGATTATCGAGACACAGGCAGGTGACGTATCAGCATACATTCCTACCAACGTTATTTCCATCACAGACGGACAGATTTATCTGGAAACAGAGATGTTCAACTCTGGTTTCAGACCGGCCGTTAATGCCGGACTTTCTGTATCCCGTGTAGGTGGATCGGCACAGATCAAGGCGATGAAGAAGATCGCTGGTACAATCCGTATTGATCTTGCACAGTACCGTGAGCTGGCATCCTTTGCACAGTTCGGATCGGAACTGGATGCAGAGACTTCCGAACGTCTGGCACAGGGAGTCCGGATCAAAGAGATCCTGAAACAGCCGCAGTACCAGCCGATGCCGGTAGAATACCAGATTATTATCATTTATGCAGCAGTTAAGAAGCTTCTTCTTGATATTGCGGTAGAAGATATTCTGGCTTTTGAAAGCGGACTTTTTGATTATATTAAGACAAAATATCCGGAAATTCCAGAATCTATCAAGAATGACAAAGTGCTGAAAGAAGAGGTAGAAGAAGCTCTCAGAAAAGCAATCGGAGAATATAAAGAACAATTTCAGGCAAGGTAGGTGATACAAAGTGGCATCTATGAGAGATATCAAGCGTCGCCGTACCAGTGTACAGAGCACGCAGCAGATTACAAAAGCCATGAAACTTGTCTCTACCGTAAAGCTGCAGAAAGCAAGAACCCGGGCAGAAGAATCAAAGCCGTATTTTGACTGTATGTATGCAACAATGACCTCTCTGCTTGCAAAGGCAGGGAATATCAATCATCCATATCTGAAAGCAGATGATTCGAAGAAGAAAGCAGTCATTGTTGTAACATCCAATCGTGGACTGGCAGGTGGATATAACTCCAATGTAGTGAAGATGGTGACTGAAAATGAAGCCTTTACGAAGGAGAATATCCGGATCTATGCAATTGGAGGAAAAGGACTGGAACTTCTGAAACACAAAGGATATGATATTGTCGCTGATTATTCAGAGATGATCGAAGAACCGTCCTATGATGATGCGAAGAGTATTACAAAAAGACTTCTGACAGATTTTGAAAATGGTGAGATTGGTGAGATCTATCTGATCTACACATTTTTCAAAAATACGGTAAGTCACATTCCGACGATGATCAAAGTCCTTCCGGCAGAGGTGCAGGAAGAAGCGGGAGAAGAGGATGCAAAGGCGCAGCTTACACCGATGAACTTTGAACCGGAAGCGGAAGAGGCAATCAGCCTTCTTGTTCCGAAATATATCAGCAGCATTCTGTATGGCGCGTTTGTGGAAGCAGTTGCCAGTGAGAACGGTGCACGTATGCAGGCGATGGATTCGGCAACCAGCAATGCGGAAGAGATGATAGATGATTTGGAATTGAAATATAACAGAGCACGTCAGGGTGCGATCACACAGGAACTTACCGAGATCATTGCCGGAGCAGAGGCGATCGGATAAATACAGGTTTCTGTATGTAAGGAGGAGAAAATGGCAGATAAAAATATAGGGAAGATTACCCAGGTTATCGGTGCCGTTCTTGACCTTAAGTTTTCGGAAGGATACTTGCCGGAGATCAACGATGCGGTTGAGATTACGCGCAAGGATGGAGGAAAACTTGTGGTAGAAGTTGCACAGCATCTGGGTGATGATATCGTAAGATGTATCGCCATGGGACCGACAGACGGACTGGTGCGAGGCATGGACGCCGTAGCAACCGGGGGACCGATTTCAGTTCCGGTTGGCGAAGCAACACTCGGACGTATCTTCAACGTACTGGGTGAGCCGATTGATGAAAAAGAGGCTCCGAAGGATGTTGAATACGCACCGATTCACAGAAAAGCTCCAAGCTTTGAAGAGCAGGCAACACAGACAGAGATGCTGGAGACAGGTATCAAGGTTGTTGACCTTCTGTGCCCATATCAGAAAGGTGGAAAAATCGGTCTGTTCGGTGGAGCCGGTGTAGGAAAGACCGTTCTTATCCAGGAACTGATTACCAATATTGCAACGGAGCATGGCGGCTATTCTGTATTCACTGGTGTAGGAGAACGTACCCGTGAAGGAAATGACCTTTACTATGAGATGACAGAATCCGGAGTTATCAAAAAGACAGCGATGGTATTCGGTCAGATGAATGAACCACCTGGAGCACGTATGAGAGTCGGACTTACAGGACTGACTCTTGCAGAATATTTCCGTGATAAAGGTGGAAAGGATGTACTTCTTTTCATTGATAACATTTTCCGTTTTACACAGGCAGGTTCCGAAGTATCAGCGCTTCTTGGACGTATGCCTTCAGCGGTAGGTTATCAGCCGACACTGCAGACAGAAATGGGTGCGCTGCAGGAGCGTATCACATCCACGAAGAACGGATCCATCACATCCGTGCAGGCAGTATATGTGCCAGCCGATGACCTTACTGACCCGGCTCCGGCAACAACATTTGCCCATCTGGATGCAACGACCGTACTTTCCCGTGCGATCACAGAGCTTGGTATTTACCCGGCTGTAGATCCACTGGAATCTACTTCACGTATTCTGGATCCACACATTGTCGGAGAAGAACACTATAAAGTAGCCCGTGGAGTACAGGAAATTCTTCAGAAATACAAAGAACTGCAGGATATCATTGCAATTCTTGGTATGGATGAACTTTCCGAGGAAGATAAGCTGGTCGTATCCAGAGCAAGAAAGATCCAGAGATTCCTTTCCCAGCCATTCCATGTTGCGACACAGTTTACAGGTCTGGAAGGACGTTATGTTCCAATTGGCGAGACAATTCAGGGATTTAAAGAGATCCTCGAAGGAAAGCATGATGATATTCCGGAGGGATATTTCCTGAATGCAGGTAATATCGATGACGTGCTTGCCCGTGTGAAATAGGAGGGACGTCCTATGGCAGATAAATTTAAACTTAACATTATTTCGCCGGAAAAGAAGTTTCTGGAGGGTGATTGCGAATTCCTTGAATTTGTAAGTACTGAAGGAGAACTTGGTATCTATGCAAAGCATATTCCGCTGACGACGATTCTTGAACCATGCGTGATGCGAATCCACAATGACGGGGAGATTAAGAAAGCGGCAATTCTCGGAGGATTTGTAGAAATCCTGCAGGAGAGGGTAACGGTGCTTGCAGAAGATGCACAGTGGCCGGATGAAATTGATGTGGCACGTGCCGAAGCGGCGAAGAAGCGCGCTGAGGACAGAATTGCTGCGAAGCAGGAAGGCACAGATATGCGCCGTGCAGAGGCGGCACTGAAAAGAGCAGTTGCCCGAATTGGAGCAGCTCAGTCATAAAACATTAAAAACCGAGAATCCTTTGTTGGATTTTCGGTTTTTTTAATGAAGGAAAACTGGACAATAAGGAGGAATTTGCCTATAATAATTTATTATATGATACCAGGGTCAAAAGGTCAGAAAGCTGATGCAAGCTTGCTTGCAAGAGGATTTTTGACCTCTTGACCCGCCAAAAACATGAGTAAGTAGCCATTTCTCAAAGAAAAATGAGCGGATTACGAATGTTTTTGAGGATTGCGAGAGTGCAAAGCACGTAGCAATCTGGTATCAAAGGGATCAAAATACCTTTTGACCCCAACATCATTATATAGCATAAAAAAGAGTATGAATGGCAGGATAAAATTGAGAGGATAAAGGGATGAACAAACAGGACCAAATGACAATGCAGGAAGCGGAAAGAAAGATGGAATCTTTGAGGGAAGTGTTTCAGGTTGTCAGACTGGTAGACGGGAAAATGCTGATGGATCGGGAAAAACGGATAAATGCAGGAGATTTATCTGAAACGTGTCAGTGTTACAGTTTCTGGAAAAAAGACAAGGAATGCGAGAACTGTAGCTCTCTTCTGGCACTGAAAGAACAGACGCAGAAGATAAAATTTGAATTTCTGGATTTGCAGGTATTTCAGGTGATCTCGCGTTATGTTGAGATTGATGGCAGACCTTATGTTATGGAAATGATTCAGAATCTTGATGAGAGTATTCAGATTGATCAGGAGGGGTATGATAAGCTGATCAGTAAACTGTCAGGATATAATGAAAAGCTATATACGGATGTACTGACTGGGATATATAATCGGCGTTTTTTTGAAGAAAAGATCAAAAACATGGAGGATGAAGCTGGAATTGCAGTGATCGATCTGGATGATTTTAAGCTTCATAACGATACTTATGGACATAGTGCGGGAGATGCGGCACTTATAACGACTGCGAACATTATCAAAAAATATATCCGGAAGACGGATATTCTGATCCGGTATGGTGGAGATGAATTTTTACTGATCCTTCCTTCGATTAAGAAACATATTTTTGAAGATAAGCTAAAACTGATCCGGGAAAAAATCCACGATACGATTGTGCCGAAGTATGAGAAAATGCAGCTTTCGGTCAGCATCGGCGGAGCTATATTCCGCGAAGGCAATATTGAAGATGCTATTGCCAGTGCTGACAGACAGATGTATATAGCTAAAAATTATAAAAATATGGTTGTCACAGAATGGGATGAAAATGGAAAGAAAAAGGAAGAAAATTCTGCATCAGAAAAACTGAAACAGCAGATCCTTATCGTGGATGATTCGGAAATAAACCGCGAGATTCTGAAAGAGATTCTGAAAGAGGACTACCGGATTTTGGAGGCGGCTAATGGAGAAGAATGTCTGGAACAACTGGAACGGTCTGGAACAGGGATCTCACTGGTGCTGCTCGATATTGTGATGCCGGAAATGGATGGATTTGAAGTCCTTGCTGCGATGAACCAGAATCATTGGATTGAAGATATTCCGGTAATCATGATTTCCAGTGAAGATTCAGATAGCTATATCAGACGGGCATATGAGATGGGTGTTTCAGATTACATCAGCCGCCCGTTTGATGCGAAAATCGTATATCAACGCGTCCTGAACATGATCAAGCTATATGCAAAACAGAGGAGACTGATCCATCTGGTGACCAGGCAGATTTACGAAAAAGAGAGAAATAACCGGATGATGATCGGTATCCTGAGCCAGATTGTTGAGTTCAGAAACGGAGAAAGTGGTCTGCATGTGATCCATATCAATCTGATCACACAGCTTTTGCTGGAACAACTGGTGAAAAAGACAGGAAAATATCAGCTCTCATGGGAAGATAGATTATTGATTGCAACAGCATCGGCTTTGCATGATATCGGAAAGATTGGAATTGACGAGAAAATTCTGAACAAACCGGGAAAGCTTACCAAAGAGGAATTTGAGATTATGAAGACACATACCTTAATCGGTGCACAAATGCTGGATAATCTGGATATGTACCGGAATGAAAAGCTGCTCAAGCTTGCACATGAGATTTGCCGCTGGCATCATGAAAGATATGATGGAAAGGGATATCCGGACGGACTTGTCGGAGAAGAAATTCCGATTTCGGCACAAGTAGTATCGCTGGCGGATGTGTATGACGCCCTGGTGAGTGAACGGGTTTACAAGAAGGCATTTTCGCATGAAAAAGCACTGGAAATGATCCAAAATGGTGAATGCGGTACATTTAACCCACTGTTACTCCAGTGTATGACCGAAGCACAGGATAAATTAAAGACAATGATGGAAATAGCAGAAAAAGAATAAAAAGGAGTAGAAAAGACAGAATGAAGGCACTTGTAATTGCAGAAAAACCTTCTGTTGCGCGTGATATTGCGCGTGTACTTAAATGTGGGAAAAAGATAAATGGAGCAATTGAAGGAGAGCGTTATATTGTAACCTGGGGACTTGGTCATCTGGTTACCCTGGCAGATCCGGAAGATTACGATAAAAAATATAAAGAGTGGAAAATTGATGTGCTTCCGATGAAGCCGGCTCCATTTAAGCTTGAAGTAATAAAGCAGACCGGAAAACAGTTCGCAGCGGTGAAAACACAGATTCACCGCAAGGATGTGAATGAAATTATCATTGCTACGGATGCAGGACGAGAAGGAGAGCTGGTAGCAAGGCTGATTCTGGAAAAAGCAGGAAGCAAAAAGCCGATCAAGAGGCTGTGGATCTCATCTGTAACAGATAAAGCAATCAGAGAAGGTTTTGCAAAGTTGAAGAACGGGCATGAGTATGATGCGCTTTATGATGCTGCAATGTGCCGTGCCGAGGCAGACTGGCTGGTTGGAATCAATGCAACAAGGGCACTGACCTGTAAATATAATGCACAGCTTTCCTGTGGACGTGTGCAGACACCAACGCTTGCAATGATTGCAAAGAGAGAAGAAAAGATCCGTAGTTTTATTCCGGAAAGTTATTATGGAATGACTGCAAAAGGACAAAATATTATGCTGACCTGGCAGGATCAGAAGTCAAAGAGTTATCGCTCATTCGATAAAGAGAAAATGACCGGACTGATGAAAAAGCTGGATGAACAGAAAGCGGTAGTGGAAGAGATTAAAAAAACACCGAAAAAAACGTATGCACCGCTTTTGTATGATCTGACAGAGCTGCAGAGAGAAGCCAATCAGCGGTTTGGATATTCGGCGAAAGAGACGCTGAATATCATGCAGAGACTGTATGAGAATCATAAGGTGCTGACCTATCCGAGAACGGATTCCAGATATCTGAGCAAAGACATTGTTCCGACGATCAAGGATCGTCTGGAGGCGTGTGGTACAGGACCGTACCGTAAGCTTGCAATGACAGCGAAGAAAAAGGATCTGAGCGGAAAGCTCGCTTTTGTAAATGATGCGAAGGTATCGGATCATCATGCGATCATCCCAACGGAGCAGTTTGTGGATCTGAGTCATATGACAAATGAAGAGCGGAAGATTTATGATCTGGTTGTGCGGCGTTTTCTTGCTGTGCTTTATCCGCCATTTGAGTATGAGCAGACACAGGTTACGGTGAAGGTTGGCGGTGAAACTTTTCTTGCGTCTGGAAAGATTGTGAAAGCGCAGGGATGGCGGGCTGCTTATGAAGAGGAAGTCTATTCGGCTGAGGATGAAGAAGAGGAAGAGGCATATGAGTCTGGAAAGAGTTTGAAAGGACAGACACTGCCGGAACTGGAAAAAGGACAGGAGATTAAAGGACTTGTGTTGTCATTGACAGAAGGTAAAACGAAGCCACCGGCACATTTTAATGAAGCAACACTTTTGTCAGCAATGGAGAACCCGACGGCTTATATGGAAAGCCATGACAAAGCGATGGCGAAAACGCTTGGCGAGACAGGAGGATTGGGAACGGTTGCGACAAGAGCGGATATTATTGAAAAACTTTTTAAAAGCTTTTTGCTGGAAAAGCGTGGAAAAGATATCTATCTTACATCGAAAGCGAAGCAGCTTCTGGAACTTGTGCCGGAAGAGTTAAAACAGCCGGAACTTACAGCAGACTGGGAAATGCGTTTGTCGCAGATTGCGAAGGGAAAGCTTTCGCGGAAGGATTTTATGAAGGATATTGATAAATATACGGATCAGGTGGTTTCTGAGATTAAGGCGGGAGCTGGAACGTTCCGACATGATAATCTGACAAATAGTAAATGTCCGCGATGTGGTAAGAGAATGCTTGCAGTGAAAGGAAAGAACAGTGAGATGCTGGTTTGTCAGGACAGAGAGTGCGGATACCGCGAAACAGTATCACGGACAACGAATGCGAGATGTCCTGTGTGTCACAAGAAGATGCAGCTGAAAGGAAGAGGGGATGGACAGATTTTTGTGTGTGTCTGCGGACATAAGGAGAAGCTGACATCGTTCCAGGAGAGACGGAAGAAAGAAGGTGCGGGAGTCAGCAAGAAGGATGTGCAGAAATATTTAAGACAGCAGAAGGATGAGCCGGTGAATAATCCATTTGCGGATGCGCTGGCTAAGATTAAGTTGTAGGTGGCGAATGGGATGGCGTGTGGAAGGTTTGGCTTTCTGGTACGTCTCATTGACTTGATGGCTGTAGTACAAAACGCAGCCGGAAAGTCAAACCTTCCACACGCCTGTGCATTGGCAGACGGGGATGTTGTGGCGAAGTGGAAAAAACAGAGTTTATTTTTACTTATTTATTGCTTTTGGATGAACATAGGCTTAAATTCATGATATTTTTCAAAATGGGACTCATCTACACGTATGAAAGCAGATCCGATTTTGGCATGAAGATAAGGGATAATATCGCTGTCGTAATTGCAGATGGTGTTGAGTGCAAAGACATGATGATTATCCGGATTGTCCATATATTCGTCATCTTCATTACCAGCCATGAATCTCCAGCCACTGTCCGGATTCCCTTCTGTTGGCTCTTCTCGGAGCATGTAGCCGACTTTGTAGCCTTCTTTTGTGATCTTATCGGAAACGATACAACCTTCCCCATTCGGCTCGTCCCATTCGATCAGATTTTCAATCGGAATTTCGATAAATCCCTGCTCTTTTTCTGCCATTTTTTTCCAGTATTCTTTTAAAATATGAAGCAATGCTTTTGCATCTTCTGTTTCTGTGGAAGAATTGTATTCCTTCATCTCACTAAAGGTTCCGGATTCACTGACGATCCCAAGAAGCCATTTTCCAAAGAAAGATTTCTTGAATTTAAAGATCATACATTTGATCCCATCCTCATCCTCAAAAGAAGCTGTATACTCAATCTTCGCCGGTTTCCGCCCCAGCTCAGCCGGATCAGCCAACCAGTTTTCAAGTTCCTCCATAGCATTCACAATTTCATTATTCATAACTTTGCACCTCACTACTTATAATAATTCCATGTTGATTGATTTTTCTGTAAAGCCATATTTTTTGTACATTTCATATGCAGCAACATAAAAAGTTTCTCTACCTAAAGCATCCTGAAAAGCATTCAAAGAGAAAAATCCTTACTTTCTTTGTAAATATCAGGCCGCCAGTTCACATGCAAAGCCTGAACCTGATTCATGATATGAACCACACTGTCAAAATCACTGGTTTCCGCAGGTCTGATAATTATATCCATATATGTCCTCCCTCGTAAAGCATGAAAAAATATATACCTATAATTCAGTATACCATAAACCCAATTATTTCAATATAGAATATGTTCTTTTATAATTTAAAAGATTTGCTACTCAGAGCAAATTATATGGTAATCAAAAAACTAGTAAAGTAATTTCCACACAACAAATATCATCTCTTTATAAAAACATTTTAATAAATAACCTTTTTATCAACAAATTTCAACCGCACATTTGCCAAGCCACAGGACAAACGTCCGCCTGGCGCCCGTTCTGAACAACACTCAACTTCGCGAGTAGAGTTCCGGGGCGCCCCTCCCGTCTTGAAGCGCACAGATTTTCGGGCAATCCTGTTTCCGGGGCATATGCAGGAACGTTACAGGGAGTTAGGGGAAGGAAGCGGCAAGAGGTGGACACCAGCCGTGCCTCCCGCACGACTGGTGAGGACAGCCTGAGCCGCGAAATCATCAGATTTCGGGGCGAATCTGTCCGGTGCCGCCACTTTCTGCTTCCTTCCCCGTTACCTCCCTGTTACATTCCGAATCCGCCCCGGAAACAGGATTGCCCGAAAATCGTCCCCCTTCCACACCCACCTCCCAGGAACCCCACTCCCCCATACCGCATACACTAAAGCATAGAAAAAAGAAATGGAAGTGTCAGACATGGACCTGAGATTGCCTTATTATATGATGTATCCGATTCCATACGCATTTGACGAAGACAAAATCCAGAAGCGCGACCGGGAATACCTGCAAAGTATGTATCCGGCAACAGCAAAAAAGATTTTTCCATATATACAGGAAGAATGCGACCGCCAGGAATATGAAGGAAGCATGATCTATGATGAGTACCCGGATAAGCTCCAGCTGTGCCTGATGTGTCGTAGGGCGTATGAACAGGTCATGAAACAGGAAAAATGGGAAAAAGAGACCTATACTCCGGAACAGATCCGGGAGATCGTAGAAATCCTGATGTACCAGGAATTGATAGAAAGAAGAGGAAAAGGCAGGCGGCAACAGGAAAAAACAGTTGCTTCATGCACAGGACTTGTGCTATAATATCGTCCGATATAAAAATGACAGCATCTGAAACACAGTTTCGGTAAGGAGTGAGCCAGGGTACATATGAAGAATATTATATTTATCGGAATGCCGGCAGTTGGAAAAAGTACCGTCGGAGTGGTAGTCGCAAAGCGGCTTGGATACGAGTTTATTGATACAGATCTGTTGATTCAGAAGCAGGAGAACAGACTTTTGCGGGAGATTATCGCAGAAGAAGGTCTGGACGGATTCTTAAGTATTGAGAATCAGGTCAATCGTGATGTGGAAGCGGAACATGCGGTGATTTCCCCGGGAGGAAGCGTAGTTTACTGTGAAGAAGCAATGAAGCATTACAAAGAGATCGGAACCATTGTTTATCTGCATGCGTCATTTGAGGTTATCAATTCCAGACTGAAGAATGCAAAGAAAAGGGGAGTTGCACTTCGGGACGGGCAGACGCTGAAGGATCTATATGACGAAAGAGTAGTATTATTTGAAAAATATGCAGATATTACTGTTTCAGAGGATGGACTGGAGCTGGAAGAAACCATTGAAAATGTAATGGAAGTTTTGGAAAATCAATAAATTTTTTAAAGAAATTATTACAAAAGTTTTACGAAAATGAAGAAAGCAAGATAAATAATTTTGCAATGAATATAGAAATATGCTATACTGATATGTGATATAGAGGATTATTACAAAAAGCTTCATACAAATCCTGAGAGATCTGGAAAGAATAAAAAGTATGAGGTTTTTTATTCATGAAATAATAAAGAGTATGAATAGAGTGTTTGACAGAAGTATAGAACAGGATATATTTCAGAGGGAAAGAAATCGTTAATTGAGGTGCGAAATGGAACAGTATATTATTAAGGGTGGCAATCCGCTGGTCGGCGAAGTCGAGATCGGTGGAGCAAAGAATGCAGCACTGGCAATTCTGGCAGCTGCGATTATGACAGATGAGACAGTTACTATCGATAATCTTCCGGATGTCAACGATATCAACGTTCTGCTGGAAGCAATCAGTGGAATTGGTGCCGAGGTTGACCGTATTGACCGGCACACAGTCAGAATCAACGGAAGCAACATTGAAAATTTTGATATAGAATATGATTACATCAAGAAGATCCGTGCATCTTATTACTTGCTCGGAGCACTTCTTGGTAAGTATAAAAGAGCAGAAGTCGCTCTTCCGGGAGGATGCAATATCGGAAGCCGTCCAATCGACCAGCATCTGAAAGGTTTTCGTGCGCTTGGTGCTTATGTGGATATCGAGCATGGCAAGATTATCGCAGAAGCAGAGCGTCTGATCGGAAAGCACATTTATTTTGATGTGGTAAGCGTAGGAGCTACGATTAACGTTATGATGGCAGCATCGATGGCAGAAGGACTTACGATCCTTGAGAATGTGGCAAAAGAGCCTCATGTTGTCGATGTGGCAAACTTCCTGAACAGTATGGGAGCGAACATTCGTGGAGCAGGTACGGACGTGATCAAGATCCGCGGTGTATCCCGCCTTCATAAGACAGATTATTCTATCATTCCGGATCAGATCGAAGCCGGCACATTTATGTTTGCGGCAGCAGCAACCAGAGGTGATGTGACTGTTATGAATGTCATTCCGAAGCATCTGGAAGCTACGATTGCAAAGCTTGTTGAGATCGGATGTGAAGTAGAAGAATTTGATGATGCAGTGCGTGTTGTGTCAAAAGGAGATCTTCATAATACACAGGTGAAGACTCTTCCATATCCGGGATTCCCGACAGATATGCAGCCGCAGATCGGTGTTACACTTGCTCTTTGTAAAGGGACAAGCACGATTACAGAAAGTATTTTCGAGAATCGTTTCAAATATCTTTCAGAACTTGCAAGAATGGGTGCAAATGTCAAGGTTGAAGGCAATGCAGCGACTATCGAAGGCGTAGATAAATTCTCGGGAGCAAGGGTCAGTGCACCGGATCTTCGTGCAGGAGCAGCACTTGTGATTGCAGGAATGGCCGCAGATGGCATTACGATCGTAGATGACATCGTATATATCCAGAGGGGATACGAACGTTTTGAAGAGAAGCTCAGAAGTCTCGGTGCAGTGATCGAGAGAGTTTCTACAGAACGTGAGATCCAGAAATTCAAGTTAAAAGTAGGTTAAGACAGGAATTCCTGTTTTGATAGAACATATTTCCCAAAATGTATATTGACGGAAGGTATGGACAGTGTTATGATGTGTAGCGGTAACAATTAAATACGCTTTCTCTTATTCAGAGTGGTGGAGGTACAAAGGACCTGCGAAGCCACGGCAACCCCGGTAAGCCGGAAGGTGCCAACCTGAGCGAGCAATCGAACAATAAGAGGATTGATGATGAGATATCAGGTCAGTCCTTTGGGGCTGACCTTTAAATTTGCATAGACAGAAGAGAAATTCTGTTTGTCGATTTTCATTATTCCAGAGATAAGAGAGGCAGATACAAAGAAGAAAAGAAAGGAAAAAAGATGGAGAGATTATTATTTACTTCTGAATCAGTAACTGAAGGACATCCGGATAAGATGTGCGACCAGATTTCCGATGCGATCCTGGATGCACTTATGGAACAGGATCCAATGAGCCGTGTAGCTTGCGAGACATGCGCGACTACAGGAATTGTTATGGTAATGGGAGAAATTACTACAAATGCATATGTAGATATTCAGAAAATCGTTCGTGATACTGTTCGCGAAATTGGTTATACAAGAGGAAAGTACGGATTTGATGCTGACACATGTGGTGTTCTGACAGCAATTGACGAACAGTCAAGCGATATTGCCATGGGTGTTGATAAAGCTCTTGAAGCAAAGGAACACAAGATGTCAGATGAAGAATTGGAAGCAATCGGTGCAGGAGACCAGGGAATGATGTTCGGATATGCATCTGATGAGACAGAAGAATATATGCCTTATCCGATCGCTCTTGCACACAAACTTGCAAGACGTCTTACAGAAGTAAGAAAGAACGGAACACTTCCATATCTTCGTCCGGATGGAAAAACACAGGTAACAGTAGAATATGATGAAAATGGAGTTCCGGCCCGCCTTGATGCAGTAGTACTTTCTACACAGCATGATCCGGATGTTTCACAGGAACAGATCCATGAAGACGTGAAAAAATACATTTTTGATGAAATCCTTCCGGCAGATATGGTAGATGAGAATACAAAATTCTTCATCAATCCGACCGGACGTTTTGTGATCGGTGGACCACATGGGGACAGCGGCCTTACCGGACGTAAGATCATCGTAGATACTTATGGGGGAATGGCGCGTCACGGCGGTGGAGCTTTCTCAGGAAAAGACTGTACAAAGGTAGACCGTTCAGCAGCTTATGCAGCACGTTATGTTGCTAAGAATATCGTAGCAGCAGGAATTGCTAAAAAATGCGAGATCCAGCTTTCTTATGCAATCGGTGTTGCACAGCCGACATCTGTCATGGTAGATACTTTCGGAACAGGAAAGATTGCAGATGATAAGCTTGTGGAAATCGTTCGAGAGAACTTTGACCTTCGTCCGGCTGGAATTATCAAGATGCTTGATCTGAGACGTCCGATCTACAAACAGACAGCAGCTTACGGACACTTTGGACGTAACGACCTGGATCTTCCATGGGAAAAGTTGGATAAAGTGGATACTTTGAAGAAATATCTTTAATAACAGGTTCTGAATTTGATCGTTTTAGAAAAAATTTAGAAAATTTTACGGGTGCTTTGATGTGAAGCACCCGTTTTTATGATATGCTATTAGTTATCAGGCAGACTTGCGTGAGCGCCATACGGACCTCATAACCGGGCGTGCACGATGAATGGAGGATGAATATAGCATGAAACTAAGGACGAAACTGGTGATTTCTTTTGTGACGATGATCACGATACCGACTATCCTGACAACGGCATTTATATTTGGAATTGCGCGTTATCAGATCGGAGTCATTGAGCATACTTATGGAATTACCGGTGAGGAATATAAAGATTTTGCAAAATCCATCAGAGTGTTGGGAGATATGCCGGAGATCCAGCAGTTTATTATAAGCGCATGTATCGCAGTAGTCCTGATTCTGACATTTACAGCGATGATCATGATGGTGTGGATTTATGGAAGTATCATCAGTCCGATTCACAAGTTGCAGGAAGCAGCGCAGAACGTAGAAGAAGGCAATCTGAATTTTGAGATCAAGCCGGAAAAAGATGATGAGATGGGACGGCTGATGCAGGCATTTGAAAAGATGCGGATCCGTCTGAGAGATAATGCAGAGGAGAAGCTGAAGAGTGACCGGGAAAGCAAAGAACTGATCAGCAATATTTCCCATGACTTAAAGACGCCGATCACAGCGATCAAGGGCTATGTGGAAGGAATCCGTGACGGGGTTGCAGATACGCCGGAGAAGATGGAAAAATATATCGGAACCATTTATAATAAGGCGAATGAGATGGATACGCTGATCAACGAACTGACCTTATATGCGAAGATCGATACAAACCGGATCCCGTATAACTTTGCACCGCTTTCAGTCAACGATTATTTCAATGACTGTGCCGAAGATATTGAGATGGAGCTGGATTCAAAGAATGTAGAGTTTGGTTATTTCAATTATGTAGAGGGTGATCAGAAGATCATTGCAGATCCGGAACAGTTAAAGAGAGTGATCAACAACATTGTCAGCAATTCTTTGAAATACATGGAACGAGAGCACGGGCTGATCAATCTGCGGGTAAAGGACGTAGGTGATTTTATTCAGGTAGAGCTTGAGGATAACGGAAAAGGAATCGCAGCGAAAGATCTGCCGAATATATTTGACCGGTTCTACCGGACGGATGCTTCAAGGAATTCATCCAAGGGCGGAAGCGGAATCGGTCTTTCAATCGTGAAGAAGATCATTGAAGATCACGGTGGCAAAATCTGGGCGACCAGCCGGGAAGGTGTTGGCACAGTGATGTATTTTGTAATCAGAAAATATCAGGAGGTACCGATAAATGAGTAAGATTTTAATTGTAGAAGACGAAGAGAGTATTGCAGATCTGGAGAAAGATTATCTGGAGCTGAGTGGATTTGAAGTAGAGGTTGCAAATGATGGACAGACAGGGCTTGATAAGGCGCTTTTCGGTGATTTTGATCTGGTGATCCTGGATCTGATGCTTCCGGGCGTGGATGGCTTTGAGATTTGTCGTAAGGTTCGTGCAGAAAAGAATACACCGATCATCATGGTATCTGCGAAAAAAGATGATATCGACAAGATCAGAGGACTCGGACTTGGGGCTGATGACTATATGACCAAGCCGTTTAGTCCAAGCGAGTTGGTGGCAAGGGTAAAAGCACATCTGGCACGTTATGAGCGGCTGATCGGAAGTGCCGTGGAAGAGAATAAGGTGATTGAGATCCGTGGACTTAAGATTGATACCACTGCACGCCGAGTGTGGGTAAACGGAGTGGAGAAGAATTTTACAACAAAAGAGTTTGATCTTCTGACCTTCCTTGCCAGTCATCCGAACCATGTATATACCAAGGATGAACTTTTCAGCGAGATCTGGGATATGGAATCCATCGGAGATATCGCAACGGTAACTGTGCACATCAAGAAAATCCGTGAGAAAATTGAATATGATACCTCAAATCCACAGTATATTGAGACAATCTGGGGTGTGGGATATCGTTTCAAGATGTAATGAAAAAGAATAAAAGGAAAGAGATTACAGTATGATAACCAGTACAGGAAATGCCAGGGTAAAACAGCTTGTTACATGGCAGAAAAAGAGAAAGGCACGTGATGAAGAAGGCGTCTATATCGTAGAAGGGATCCGGATGTACCGGGAAGCTCCGCGTGCGCAGGTGAGAGAGGTTTATGTATCGGAGCAGTTTTACAGCCGATATGGAGAAGAGCTGGGACTTTCGGCATGGGGAAGACAGCTGGAAATCCTGTCAGATCATGTATTTTCCCACGTGTCAGATACAAAGACACCACAGGGGATCCTGCTTGTGATGGAGCAGAGGAGCTGTGAGATATGTGAGATGCTGGATCTGGATGCGCAGGGAAGGAAACCGCTTCTGATGGTGCTGGATAATCTGCAGGATCCGGGAAACCTGGGAACCATTCTCCGTGCAGGGGAAGCGGCAGGCGTAACCGGCGTGATCATGAGTCACGACTGTGTGGATATTTACAATCCCAAGGTGATCCGTTCAACGATGGGATCGGTTTACCGAATGCCGTTTGTGTATGTAGAGCATTTGCCAGAAACTCTGGAAGTACTTGCAGAAGCCGGGATTCATTCCTATGCGGCACATCTGAAAGGAAAGAACAGCTACGATCAGGAGGATTACACAAGAGGGACAGCATTTTTAATTGGAAATGAGGGTAACGGACTTCGGGATGAAGTGGCAGATGTAGCAGAGTGTTATATCAAGATTCCGATGTGTGGAGAGGTAGAATCACTGAATGCGGCGGTTGCATCTTCGGTTCTGATGTTCGAGGCGGCAAGACAGCGACGGTAGTGATGAGGGGAAATCAAGCGCAAAGGAGAGTGTGATTTGATGAAACCGATAATCGATTTAAATAAAGAATATGGATTGGTATTCGATGGAGGAGGAGCCAGAGGTGCGTATCAGATCGGTGCGTGGCGGGCTCTTTCGGAAGCTGGTGTGAAGATCAGTGCAGTAGCGGGTACTTCTGTGGGCGCTCTGAATGGCGCCCTTGTTTGTATGGGAGATCTGGAGAAAGCAGGACATATCTGGAAAGAGATGGTATTTTCCCGTGTTATGGATGTGGATGATGAGTTGATGGAACAGTTCTTTGATGGAGAGGCATCCATAAGAGAGATTTTGAAAGGTCTCTGGAAGAAGCTTGCAGATGGTGGAATTGATATTACACCGCTTAAGGAATTGATCCATGAGGTTGTAGACGAAGAAAAGATCAGGAAATGCGGAAAAGAATTCTGCCTTTTGACATTTTCTGTATCGGATATGAAGGAACTGGATCTGAGTATTGAAGATATACCGGAAGGTCTTCTGGAGGATTTTCTTCTTGCCAGCGCATATCTGCTTGGATTTAAAAATGAACCGCTGCACGGCAAGACATATATTGATGGTGGTGCGGTCAATAATGTGCCGACCGCGTCTCTTCTAAAAAGGGGATATAAGGATCTGATCCAGGTAAGGATCTTTGGTCCGGGAAGAGTGCCGAAGACGACGATTCCGGAAGATGGCTCTCTGCTGGAGATCGAACCGAGAGTAGGACTTGGCAGTATTCTCGAATTTTCGGCAAAGCGGAGCAGACAGAATTTGAAAATTGGCTATTATGATGCAAAAAGAGCGCTTTACGGGCTCACTGGATCGATTTACTATATTGAAGAAACACGAGAAGAGTGTTATTATGTAGAAATAATGAAGCTTTTGAGCGAACTTGAAAAGACGGAATATCGTTTCAAACTCAAGTTGCCGATCGGCTGTTCAGACAGAGAGTTGTTCTATGGAATGCTGGAGGCAAGTGCGAAGCTCATGAGAATTCCAAAATATAATATTTATACAGCAGATGAACTGTGGAATGAGACGAGCAGAAAGTACGAGACTCGTACAGATGAGGGAAAAGAAAAACTGCCGAAATTCGTCCATGCGATTGCAAAGCTGAGAAAGGACTACAAGATGAATTTAAAAGGAAGAAGTTTTTTGAAACTGGAAGATTATACACCGGCAGAGATTGAATATCTCGTTGACCTGGCAGGTGAATTAAAGGCAAAGAAGAAAGCAGGAATTAAAGGACACAGCCTGGAAGGAAAGAACATTGCCCTTATTTTTGAAAAGCCATCTACAAGAACCAGATGTGCATTTACCGTGGGAGCACAGGATGAAGGTGGAATCCCGACATACCTTGCAGGTAATGAGATCCAGTTAGGCGATAAAGAGAGTATCGAAGATACAGCACGTGTACTTGGAAGAATGTTCGATGGAATCGAATTCCGTGGATTTGAACAGAGATACGCAGATGTACTTGCAGAGTACAGTGGAATTCCGGTATGGAATGGTCTGACAGATACTACACATCCGACACAATGTCTGGCTATGCTCCTTACCATGAAAGAAGAATTCGGACACCTGAAAGGTCTGAAGGTTGCATACCTTGGAGATGGACGCAACAACGTTGCGAACAGCCTTCTGGTAGGATGCGCCAAAATCGGAGTAGATGTAACAATCGTTGCACCGAAGCCACTCTGGACTTCGGAATCTCTGTGGAAGAGATGTGACGAATATGCAAAAGAATCCGGAGCAACTATCGAGATCACCGATGACCTTGATGGTGTAAAGGGAGCAGATGTCATTTACACAGACGTATGGATTTCCATGGGTGAAGAAAAGAAAGAGCAGGAAAGAGAGCGTCTCGGAAAGCCATATCAGGTAAATGCAGCTCTGATGGAACGTACAGGAAAAGATACTACAATCTTCTCACACTGCCTGCCGGCGATCAAAGAAAAAGAAGTTACCGAAGAAGTATTTGAAGGACCACAGTCAAGAGTATTTGATGAAGCTGAGAACCGTCTGCATACAATCAAGGCAGTTATGGTTGCAACTTTAGGAGAGAACGAATAATAAGCATGAAAGCGGAGATATTAAAGATGCTCCGGCAGAGCGATGGGTATCTGTCGGGGCAGCAGCTCTGTGACCACTTTCAGGTGTCCAGGACTGCTGTGTGGAAAGCAATCAATCAGTTAAAAGAAGAAGGCTATGAGATTGAAGCCGTGAGAAACAAAGGTTATCGCATTGTGGATATTCCGGATCGGATTACCGCGGATGCGATAAAAAGCTGTCTGGAGACAAAATGGATGGCGAAAAATCTGGAGTATTATGACGAGATCGATTCGACTAATAACCGGGCCAAAGCACTTGGCGAGGCCGGAGGTGCAGATGGAACTCTTTTTGTTGCGGAGACGCAGACGGCGGGAAAAGGAAGACGCGGCAGATGCTGGCAATCACCAGCGGGCAGCAGTATTTCCATGTCGATTCTGTTAAGACCTGTGATGAATCCGTCAGATGCACCGATGTTGACACTTGTCATGGCATATGCGGCAACGAAAGCTTTGCGTGAAAAGACTGAGTTGGATATAGGAATCAAATGGCCGAATGATCTGGTCGTGAGTGGAAAGAAGATCAGTGGGATACTGACGGAGATGAGCGCAGAGATCGATTACATCAATCATGTAGTGATCGGAATCGGAATCAATGTCAATATGGAATCCTTTCCGGAAGATATCGCAAAGACAGCGACTTCGCTGCGGATCGAAGCGGGCAAAGAATTTCGCAGGTTTGAGCTGATCGCTGCGATCATGGAGCATTTCGAAAAAGCCTACGAAGCGGTCTGCGAGGCGGGAAGTCTGGAGCCGATCATGGAAGATTATAACCGTCTGCTGGTAAACTGTGGGCGTCGGGTGCGTGTACTGGAACCGGAACATGAATATGATGCACTGGCACTGGGGATTGACAAGACCGGGGAATTGCAGGTAGAATGTGAAGACGGCAGCAGAAAGTCTGTCTTTGCCGGAGAAGTTTCGGTACGTGGAATTTATGGGTATGTATAGAAGGAGAATTTATGTATCAGGATAAGATCGTATTATGCGGAGCCAACTCTTACGAAGAAAAATTTTATATGAATCCGGATTTTGATAATCTGCCACAGCACATCAAAGATGAATTGAAGATCATGTGTGTGCTGTATGTACATGATGTCGGGGGAATCCTTACACTTGTATTTGAGGAGAATGGGGAGCTGGAATTTGAAGTGACTTCTGCAGAGGGAGATCCGATGTTTGACGAGATCGGAAGCCGTCTGAAGATCAAGGAGATTCAGACAGACGAGAAGAAGCAGGAGCTTCTGACACAGCTTCAGCTTTATTACAAAGTATTTTTTCTGGGGGAAGAGATTGAATGATAAAGACACTGACGATAGGAAATGTAGAGCTTCCGAACCGTTATGTGCTGGCACCGATGGCAGGGGTAACAGACCTGCCATTTCGTCTGTTATGCAAGGAACAGGGAGCAGGGCTTCTGTGCATGGAAATGATCAGTGCAAAGGCGCTCCGGTATAAGAATAAGAATACCAAGGCGCTGCTTGCGATCGATCCAAGAGAATACCCGGTATCACTTCAGCTTTTCGGGGAAGATCCGGACATCATTTCCGAGCAGGCAAAGCGGATCGAAGAACTTCCATTTCAGATCCTGGATATCAATATGGGCTGTCCGGTTCCAAAGGTCGTGCGCAATGGAGAAGGTTCGGCGTTGATGAAGGATCCGAAGCGAATCTATGATATTGTATATAAGACAGCAAGAGCGATCAAGAAACCGGTGACGATAAAGATCCGCAAAGGATTTGATGATACCTGTATCAATGCACCGGAGATTGCGAAGGTTGCAGAAGAAGCAGGTGCAGCGGCAATCGCAGTACATGGAAGGACCAGAGAACAGTATTACTCCGGAAATGCAGACTGGGAGATTATCCGTAAGGTGAAAGAAGCAGTGAAGATTCCTGTAATCGGAAATGGGGATGTGACAAGCGGACAGAAGGCACTGGATATGTTTGAGCAGACCGGCTGTGATGGTGTGATGATCGGAAGAGGCTGCCAGGGAAATCCATGGATCTTCAGGGAATTACTGGCATATGAAGAGACCGGATCCATTCCGGAAAGACCGGGCACAGACCAGATCCGGGAAACAATGCTGCGTCATGCAAGACTGCAGATCGAGTTCAAGGGAGATTATATCGGAATCCGTGAAATGCGCAAGCATGTGGCATGGTATACCAAGGGAATGCAGGGTTCTGCGAAGCTCAGAGATGAGATCAATCAGGTGGAAAGTTATGAAGAACTGGAGAACCTTTTAATGGAAAAAATCGGATAGACATAAAACGTGTTCTTTCGCATGAGAGAATGCGTTTTTGCATATATTAAACCAGCAAAGAATTGTTGACACAGTCGCCGGAAATATGTATAATAATGAAATTGTGAAAGTAGCTTTAAATGCGGATAAAATCAGTATCTGCGGCTTGAATAGAAAATGATTTGTCGGTAAGTAAGGAGAATTATAATGGAAGCAAAGAAAACATTACTCACCTATACAGGACTTAAGAAACTGGAAGATGAGCTTGAAAATTTAAAAGTTGTGAAAAGAAAAGAAGTAGCAGGAAAGATCAAAGAAGCCAGAGAACAGGGAGACCTTTCAGAGAACGCTGAGTACGATGCAGCAAAGGACGAGCAGCGTGATATCGAGGCACGTATCGAAGAACTTGAGAAAATCCTCAAGAATGCAGAAGTTGTAGTAGAAGATGATGTAGATCTTGATACCATCAACATCGGATGTACAGTAGATGTATATGATAAAGAATTTGAAGAGGAAATCGTATTTCAGCTGGTAGGTTCTACAGAAGCAAACAGCCTGGAAGGTAAGATTTCCAATGAATCTCCGGTAGGAAAAGCCCTGATCGGTAAGAAAGTCGGAGACGTAGTAGCAGTTGAGACACAGGCAGGAGTTATTGAGTACGAAGTACTGAAGATCAATCGTTCAGTATAAGATGGTATACAGCAGAGAGAAGGAGTGAAAAAAGTGGCAACACAGCAGAACAATGGACAGGAACAGGATTTGAATCATTTAAGAAAGGTGCGCCGTGAGAAACTTGCAGAACTGCAGGCAAACGGACAGAATCCTTTTGAGATCACAAAATATGACGTAACACATCACAGCCAGGAAGTGAAAGACAACTTTGATGAACTGGAAGGAAAACACGTTGTACTCGCAGGACGTATGATGTCCAAACGTGTGATGGGAAAAGCATCTTTCTGTAATGTGCAGGATTTACAGGGAAATATCCAGTCTTATGTAGCAAGAGACAGTATCGGAGAAGAAGAATATAAAGCATTCAAGAAGATGGATATCGGTGATATCGTAGGTCTTGAAGGAGAAGTATTCAAAACAAAGACAGGGGAGATTTCCATTCATGCATCTGCTGTAAAGCTTCTCTCAAAGAGTCTGCAGATCCTTCCGGAGAAGTTCCACGGACTGACAAATACAGATACCCGTTATCGTCAGAGATATGTGGATCTGATCATGAACCCGGAAGTAAAGGATACTTTTATTAAACGTTCCAAGATCCTTACCGCAATCCGTAAATATCTTGGAAATGAAGGCTTTATGGAAGTAGAGACTCCGATGCTTGTACAGAATGCCGGAGGAGCAGCTGCAAGACCGTTCGAGACACATTTCAACGCCCTGAACGAAGACCTGAAGCTCCGTATCTCTCTGGAACTTTATCTGAAGAGACTGATCGTTGGTGGTCTGGAAAGAGTATATGAGATTGGACGTGTATTCCGTAACGAAGGTCTTGATACAAGACATAACCCGGAATTCACTCTGATGGAACTTTACCAGGCATACACAGACTATCATGGCATGATGGATCTGACAGAGAACCTGTACCGTTTTGTTGCACAGGAAGTTCTTGGAACTACTCAGATTGTATATAAAGGAATCGAGATGGATCTCGGAAAGCCGTTCGAGCGTATCACAATGGTTGATGCTGTTAAGAAATATGCAGGTGTTGACTGGAACGAAGTAGAAACTCTTGAACAGGCAAGAGAACTTGCGAAAGCACACAATCTTGAATTTGAAGAAAGACATAAAAAAGGTGATATTCTGAATCTGTTCTTCGAAGAATATGTAGAAGAACACCTTCTTCAGCCGACATTCGTTATGGATCATCCGGTTGAGATTTCACCACTTACAAAGAAGAAACCGGAAAATCCGGACTATGTAGAACGTTTCGAGTTCTTCATGAACGGATGGGAAATGGCAAATGCATACTCAGAGCTGAATGATCCGATCGATCAGAGAGAACGTTTCAAAGCACAGGAAGAACTGCTTGCACAGGGTGATGATGAAGCCAACACAACAGATGAAGACTTCATGAACGCACTGGAAATTGGTATGCCGCCTACAGGTGGTATCGGATTCGGTATCGACCGTATGTGTATGCTGTTGACAGGGGCTGAGGCGATCAGAGATGTGCTGCTGTTCCCGACAATGAAGTCCTTAGATGGTGTAAATAAGAAAAATGATGTAAATAATACAGCTTCTGAAGCACCTGAAAAAAATGTAAAAACTGAGTCTGAAAAGATTGATTTTTCTAAAGTAAAGATTGAGCCTTTGTTTGAGGAAATGGTAGACTTTGATACATTCAGCAAGTCAGATTTCCGTGCAGTAAAGGTTAAAGAGTGTGTTGCAGTACCGAAGTCAAAGAAACTGTTACAGTTTACTCTTGATGACGGAACAGGCACAGACAGAACCATTTTAAGCGGTATTCATAGCTTTTATGAGCCGGAAGAACTGGTTGGAAAGACTCTTATCGCTATCACAAATCTTCCACCGAGAGCGATGATGGGCATTGACTCTTGCGGTATGCTCCTCAGTGCTATTCATGAAGAAGAAGGCGAAGAAAAGCTCCATCTTCTGATGGTTGATGACCACATTCCAGCAGGTGCAAAGCTCTATTAAGATGATGTAAAGATGTACCGTTTTACCAAATAGACGGGACGTACTTCATTTGATAAAAAACTAAAAAAACAGCGATTTACATCAAACTTACATCAATTGATGCAGAAATCGGTGCAAGCAAGAAAAAATCGCATAATTTGGAACATCAGCAGGAAAACAAGCACGAGCAAAGCGAGTATTTGTTTTCACCTGATGTGACAACGACAAAATCAAGGAGTGCGAAGCACGGCAAAGCCGTTGGATTTTGGAGTGATAAAAGAGTGGGCAATTCCAATCGGAATTGCCCATTTTTAAAACAAACAGAAATACAAATCGAAAGTTATAAAGGAGAAATAAAATGAGTACAAAAAAAGCAATTAGCACATCATTTGTTGCCATATTTATTTTAATAATCACACAGATTATTGCACAATCCATTGCAAGTATGTTTGTTATAATAAAAATTCCAACTGGCATTTGTAATATTATCGCTGGAATTATATATGCTGGATTGACATATCTTATTCTGAAAATGTTTATTAGCAAAATTATTAAATTGCCGACTTCGGATTTCGGAATGCCTAAATTTGCTATTAAAATAAGATGGATTTTAATAGCTGTATTATTACCATTTGTTATAAAAGGAAGTTATCTTTTAATATTCAACGGTAAGTATGTATCCTCAAATATGAATGGAAATCAGATGTTCAATACTTTAAGTGCAGGGGTTGCATTTACCGGAATAGCGGCTGGATTTGTTGAAGAAATGGTGTTTAGAGGAGTTATACTTAATGCATTAAAGAAAAGATGGAATATTAAGGTGGCTGTAATTGTTCCATCAATGTTATTTGGTATTGTACATGTTCTTGGACAGGATTTTTCAATAGGCAGTTGTTTATTAGTAATTATCGCCGGAACGATGGTAGGCGTTATGTTTTCGATGATTGCAATAGAAAGTGGTTCAGTTTGGAATAGTGGAATAGTTCATGCTATCTGGAACGTTGTGATTATTGGTGGAGGATTAGCTATTGGGGAAAAAATGGATAAATATTCTATAATGACATATGTACTTAATTCAAAAGATTTCGCCATCACAGGTGGAGAATTTGGAATTGAATCATCTGTTATTTCATTGTTCGGATACATAATAGTTGCTGGTATAGCATTTTTTATGATTAGATCAAGAAAAAATTGATATAATAGGTTTGAAAATATGAAGCTATAAGGTACTTGTCAAATTCCAGTTGTGCGCCCAGCTAAGGGTGTGTAGTCAAACCGGAATTCCACCGGCTTGACTACACACCCTTAGCTGGGCGCACAACTGGAATTTATCTTTTCTTATATGTCACCACAACTCCAACCACCGAAGTCAAAAAAACAATCGGTGCGAGTCTTACAAACAAGAATTCAAACCCATGCAGTATTGTTCCTGCCACTGCCAACTCAGGATCATTGTAATTCCAATTCAAATAAAAACTATTCGTAGATGCAAGTGCGATAAATATTACCACTATAACCGCACACAATGAAATAAGAATCCATCGAATCGTTTTTACCTTTGTTATACTTCTTTTTGCAAGCTGCAAATTAATAACTTCTAATTTTTCAGAAAGAATCTTTAAATCATCGGTAGTCGGTTCTGCTACAGGTTCTCCAAGTAATTCACTTACAGTAGTATTCAGTTCATTCGCCAAAATAATCAGCATACTGGAATCTGGAACTGACAAACCATTCTCCCATTTTGATACTGTCTGTCTTACTACGTTCAGTTTAATTGCCAGTTCTTCTTGCGACAGCCCTTTTGACTTTCTAATTCTTTTGATATTTTCATTTAGCATAATCTCTGCCTCCTTGTTTTTGATAGCTCAATTCTATATTCAATAGAGCCGTTGCCACAAGCAATACATATTAACATCCGCTTATTCACGGGCTTTTCACAGACAAATCTCGATTTTTCGTTCTCTGCGACTTCCCAATAAATGGGAATTTAACGTTCTCTTTTATGTCTATCAATAAGCAACAAAACAAACATAATAAGCCATATCCCCCATGCGATCCAACAGCCTATTCCTTGATATTGGATATCTATGATTATTCCAATAATAAAAGGAACTGACATAAACATCATTCTTTTTCCATATGCCTTACACATAGCATTCTCATCGTATTTCTTTCGTTCATCCGCTGATTTCATATTATAACCCGACAAGAATTTAGTAGCTTTTCCTTCTGATTTATAAAACCACATTCCAAACAAAAACATAATCACTGCCATCATAAAGTCAAAAACAATATAGAACATATAATACAATTTCTCCTTTCAGCCAATCACTCTTATCTCTTTGAATTTTCTACATTACTCTTCAGCTTTGACAAAACATAGCAAATCAGTATATCCTGACTGCATAAGTAATTGCTTAAAACCAGACATCACTTCTTCTTTTGTATAATTATTATTTTTCAAAAACTCACTATCCTTCTCACTAAGGTATTGGTAGAAAAGAGCTGCTGCCATTACCTCATTTCTGTCTGTATAATCAATGCTATCTAAAAGTATATTCTCTGCTTCGTTAATTTCCCCAGAATCAATCATATCAAGAAAATTTTTCAAATTTTTCCCTGATACTTCATATTTATTTTCTTTTTCAAGTTCAACAGAAACATACTTTTTCCCAAACATTAAAGAAAATAATACTCTTACCATTTCTTTTATCATTCGCATAATATAGTCTTTTTCGTCTGTGAAATACATTTTTCACCTCCATAACTACCGATTTTACTTTGTAACTATGACTTTTCCTTCTGAATCCAGAAGAGGTGTAATAGCCGCTCCATATCCAGATTTCCAACAAAGATAGTTAACCCCAGTCTCCTTATCTACAAGGATTTGGCGAACTCCTTCATCCTTAAGCTGACTTCCGTCTCTAAATGTAACTTCAAATCGTTCTTCTTTCTTTGCCATGTTTATTTCTCCTTTTTTCAAGCGTTAAATTTAAATTTTCCTGTTATACAAACTAGAAATTGGCTATTTCGTTGCAACAATACTTATCCAATGATTTTTTGTATTTGAATACGTTTTTATCTCTGTAAAACCTGCTTCTTTCAAAGCAGCAATGAGTTGATCAGATGTGTAAATCTTCATACCATCAATCAACTTTAAATTCTAATTTGTTTCTATCTTTATTTCTTAATTATACACGGGATTTGAAGCTTTTTCTACTTATCTATTGTTCTAAAATCTCTCTCAAAAAAATAATTAAAAAAATTTATAAAAAATAGGGTGTCAAAAGCCTGAGCAATTCCAAATAAGTGAAGGGAGTAATTCCAATCAACAAAAATGGAACGCCTTCCTTTGAAATTTAAAACTGAATATACAGGTCACTAAGACGTTAATTCTGATGATAGCCACCTTATCGGGTACGCCATAACTTTTGTGGATGCAGAACAGCGAGAACTCCCGGTATGAGTGTCAGGTTGCTCCTGACATGGCGATGACAGTCAGAAAGATAATGATACTTCTCTAAGGAGCTGGCGGAGTACCCGGCAGAGGTTAGAATCCTATGATACAGATCAGCAGTCTGTTCCTTAGTAGCTTCCCATGAGCGATACGCTCGGCAAGGGGTGTTGAGAACAAATGTTGCCACGACCGTTTAGGAAATGAAACGGTCAGGTACATAGTCATTCTACAATGGCTATGAATATTCAGGAAAGGAGGACGCAAGAAGTGTCAAACTGCAAAACGATTGCCATCTGCAATCAGAAAGGCGGAGTAGGAAAGACCACCATTTCGGTCAATCTCGGAATCGGTCTTGCAATGCAGGGAAAGAAAGTATTACTTGTTGATGCAGACCCACAGGGAGATTTAACCACTTGTCTGGGGTGGCAGGATACGGACAGTCTGGGTATCACGCTTCGTATTTGTAACAGCTTTGCTGATTTCAGTGGAAAGCCGAGTTCTGATAATGATATTTAATTGATGGTTTATTCCATACGGGAATAAATCTTCATCAAATCTTTATTTTTTTCTGTTAGGTTATATTTCAGTAAGAAATGAAATGTAGAAGGAAGGATAGTAAAGATGGAAATGATGTTACAGACACAAAATCTATGTAAATATTTTAGAAAACAGAAAGCGGTAAATAATGTTTCACTTAATATCGAAAAGGGACAGATTTATGGACTGCTTGGACCGAATGGCGCTGGTAAATCTACCACATTGAAAATGCTGACCGGTATGATGAAACCAACTGCAGGAAAGATTTACTTTGATGGAAAACTTTTGGATAGGAAAGATTTATCAAAAATAGGAGCGTTAATTGAAAATCCGCCTATTTATGAAAATCTTTCCGCCAGAGAGAATTTGAAGGTAAGACAATTATTGCTTGGTACAGATGAAAACAGAATTGATGAGGTCTTGCAGATTGTATCACTTACAAACACCGGAAAGAAGAAAGCAGGACAGTTTTCTTTGGGGATGAAGCAAAGACTAGGCATTGCAATGGCATTGCTTGGAGAACCGGAACTTTTGATATTGGATGAACCTACGAATGGATTAGATCCAATAGGCATCGAGGAATTACGAGAGCTGATCCGGTCTTTTCCGGAACAGGGAATCACTGTAATTCTCTCCAGTCATATTCTCTCAGAGGTACAGTTACTTGCAGATAAAGTCGGGATTATTTCAGGTGGAATCTTAGGATACGAAGGAGCATTAAAGCAGGGAGATAATCTTGAAGATTTGTTTATGAATGTGGTAAGAAAAAACCAGAAAGCAGGTGAAATCCATGGTTAATATTATAAAAGCAGAACATCAAAAAGCCAAAAGAACCATGCGAAAAAAGTTTATCTGGGGATTTCCTCTTCTTACATTTGTCATGGCATTTATATTTACTCTTGGGATGACAAATGCTTATGCAGAAAGTGTTTGGAACTGGTGGTATACACTTTTGCTGCCGGGGATGATTGCTCTATTTTGTTATCTTTCTGTGGCGCAGGAGAAAAAGATAAAATACTATCATTTAATGACTATTCCCACAGACAGAAGAAAATTGTTGCTGGGGAAAATTATTTATATTGGGTACATGATTTTGTTTTCTAATGTGATTGTGTTTGCAGGAGCAACGCTTGGAGGCTTTCTTCTAACGACACATGTTCCAGTTGGAGGAGCGTTGATTGCAGTATTGTTTCTGACGGTTTCTGAGTTATGGGAGATTCCGGTAGCTTTATTTTTAAGTGAACGATTTGGAATGATTGTAAACCTGTTCGTCTGCCTATTTATTACCGTCAGCGGTGTGGTAATATCACAAACCAGAATCTGGTATGTACTTGTTTCTGCAATCCCTATGCGAATGATGTGCCCGTTGCTTCATGTTTTACCAAATGGACTTGCCGCAGAAGCAGGGAATCCTCTTTTGGATACGGGAGTCATTGTTCCGGGAATGTGTCTCTCAATCATCTGGTTTGTTTTTGTAACGGTTCTGTTTTTGAAATGGTTTGAGAGAAGAGAGGTGAAATAAGATGATTGGAAGATCTCTTAATGCAGACTTGCGAAAGATGAAAGGAACATCTGTGATTCTGGCACACTTACTGATTCCGATTATAACCAGCGTTATATTTTTAATATATTACTTTTTTTCACCATGGAATGAAAATATGAAAGTGATTGCATTTTATCAGGCAATAGGAGCAGGACTTCCGGTACTTATTGGAATTTTTACAGCAAGTGTGATGGAACAGGAACAAAATGCAGGTGATTTTCAAAATCTGTTGTCTTTACCGGATAAACCTGTAGCATTTTTATCGAAACTGTTGATGCTACTGGTTTTGTGTCTGTGCTCTATCCTATTGACAGCAATCATATTCGGAATTGGATTTGGAAGAATCGCATCAAGCGATATCGAAATCATGAAAGGATGTATATTTGCAGCATTGCTGCTGTGGGGAAGCAGTGTTCCACTTTATCTGTGGCAGCTGATTCTGGCTTTTCAGTTTGGAAAAGGGGTATCCATTGGAGCAGGGATTATATCAGGACTAATTAGTGCATTGATGCTTACCGGACTTGGAGATTATGTGTGGAAATATGTATTTGTCTGCTGGACGGGTAGAGTACCATATACTTATCTGCAATCTGTATTGGGAGAAACTAGTGTAGGTGAATGGTTGTCATTCATACCAGGTTGCTTAATATTTACAGGGATTAGTATGGTATACTATTTTTGGTGGGTAAACCACTGGGAAGGAAATAGAATATCGGAATAGAATCGAGGGAAACTATGGCAAAAATACTGGCAGTTGATGATGAACCGGCAATTCTGGAAATGATAGAAAGCATTTTGAATAAGGATGGACATCTGGTTACCAAAGTAAGTAATCCACTGAAACTTAATATGGAAGAATTACATCGTTATGACCTGATTTTACTGGACATTATGATGCCTGGAATTGATGGCTTCGAATTATGCAAAAGAATCAGGGCACTTGTGGATTGTCCGATTTTGTTTCTTACGGCAAAAACGGAGGAAAACAGTCTGGTAAACGGACTTTCTTTAGGAGCAGATGATTATATTTCAAAGCCATTTGGAGTGATGGAACTTCGGGCAAGGATCAATGCACATCTTAGAAGAGAGCACAGGGAACATTCTGTCCGGATGGTTTTGGGGAGGGTCTGTATTCAAATATCTCAAAAGAAACTATTGGTTGATGATAAGGAACTTCCTCTTACGAAAGCGGAGTACGAAATCTGTGAATTTCTGGCTAAAAACAGAGGACAGGTTTTCTCGAAGGAACAGATTTTAGAAGAGGTCTTTGGTTTTGACAGTGAGAGTAATGACAGTACCATTATCACGCATATCAAAAATATAAGAGCAAAATTTGCGGATTATGATTATACACCGATAAAAACAGTCTGGGGGATTGGATATAAATGGGAAGAGTAAAGAGAAGCAATGCACTCAGCTGGATTTTTATGAGATATGTACTGGTCATGCTTGGATCATTAGTAGGTTTGGTGATTGTTGCTTGGCTGCTGCTGTACCTTTTGATTAGTGTGGGCTGTATCTATCCGGCGAATTATGCAGAGCAAAAGATTAATGAAGCATATGATACGATTTTACGTGCGGATAAAGTAACTGCTGAGATGATTCCTGCACTTTGTGATTATGTAATCTTTTCAGAGAATGGAGAGAAAATAGGTGGAGATCTGTCAGAACAATACGAACAGATAGCATGGAATGTTGCAAAGTACGGAAACGCATCCGGGAAATATTTTTATAAAGTAATTGTAAGGGAAAATGAATATGTTGTATTGCAATATCGCCTGACACCTCAATATCATTCAGCTTTTTTGAGGGAGCATTTTATAGGACCACAGAATGTGATGAGTATTATGTCAGTGATTGGAGCGGTAGCGATTATCATCATTCCGTCCATACGTTTTGGAAAAAGAATCAAAAAGCAGATGCAGCCTGTATTAGACGCAATCAGACAAATAAAGGATCAAAATCTGGAATATGAGACATCCTGTTCCGGTATCAAAGAGTTTGATGACTGTTTATCGGCAATCGATGATATGCGAGATGCATTGCGAGAATCTTTAGAAAAGCAGTGGAAAACAGAGCAGGAAAAGAAACAGCAGATGTCTGCTTTGGCGCATGATATTAAAACACCTCTTACGATTGTACGGGGAAATGCAGAACTACTTTCAGAGACTGAACTGACCACAGAACAGAAGAAAAATATCACTTATGTTTTGAACGGCACAACACAGATACAAAGTTATGTAAAACAGTTGATAGATGTCACAAAATCATGGAATTGCAGTGATGTTACCTATACAACGGTGAGGTTAGAAGATTTTTTCGCAGATATAAAAGAACAGGCACTCGGACTGGTAGAAAGCTATCACCAGAAGATAGATTGGAAGGCGGAACAAAGTGATAAAAAGGTAACGATTGCTTATGATCCAATGTTCCGGGCCGTAATGAATGTGATTCAGAATGCAGTGGAGCATACAAAAGAAAATGGAATCATTTATATTGACGCAAAGGAGCAGGATGGCCGGCTGACATTCATTGTGGAGGATAGCGGATCAGGATTTACAAAAGAAGCATTATTGCATGGCACAGAGCAGTTTTTTATGGATGACACAAGTAGAAATGGCGAAGCCCATTATGGGATGGGACTATTTTTTGCAAAAACTGTGGCTGAAAAATATGGTGGAGGTATTAAACTTTCAAATTCTGAAAATACAGGTGGGGCGAGGGTAGAAATATTTTTCCTGAGTAGTCAAGAAACAAGCTAAATAGACCGCAATTAAGCTATGTAAAAGAAATTTTACATGCTTTTATCTAATATGTAAAAGCCTTTTGATAGACATTACTACTACGTTTGCTGTAATCTCATGGAAGAAGGAGGCATACAGAATTATGATAGCTGATAAAATTAAAAATGCTCGTACTATTCTTTATTACATAACTAACGCTCAATGCTCTTTCGGCGGCAGACAGTGTGATTATTCCGGTTCAGGCTCAATATCTGCCAGCAAAAGGAATGACGCAGCTCGTGCAGACGATTTCAAGGGTAAAGAAGTATATCAATCCGGATATTAAGATTGATGGAATACTTCTGACTCTCGTAGACAGTCGGACTAATCTTGCTAAAAGTACGGTGGAAGCTCTGAGGGAAAACTTCGGGAATCATATTAAGATGTACCGGACATCTATCCCAATCGGAGTAAAAGCCGCAGAAGCTTCTTCAAAAGGCAAGAGCATTGGAGCATTAAAACAAGTATTTAAGGCAGAGGGCAGACCGTGACAGCAGATAATGCTTATCGTTCCCCCCTTCTCACACTCTACCCCCTATAACCTACAGTTTACCTGCTGAAAATATATATTCTATCTCCATATTTATAACTATCTCATAAAGTTATGGTTATCTATAAGAACCAGTCGTACAGTTGGAAAAGTACAGGAGGTTCTGGTACGATAAAAATTTAGCTTTCTTCTTCGGCAGGTATTGGAAGAACAACAGGGATAAAAATGCAATAAAAGTTGGACGCACTGTGGATAACCGGTGCGTTCGTTTTGTTTAAGGAGGAAAAACGAATGGCAAAATTAAAAATCAAGAGAGCTGTGTCGTTTGTGATGGCAACAGTTCTCAGCCTTGGAAAAGACTTTTCGAAACTGCAGATTGCTTTTACAAGTAATCTTGGAACGAATGCCGGAGTTATGGCAGCAAATGGACTGGGCTATCCGGTATCCATCGAAGGTGCTGCAAAGTATTGGCGGGAGGATATTCTTGTACAGCGAAGAATTTCTCCTGAAATCACAACAAGTACTGTGATTGCCTGGAGACGAAACATTCCATATTCTCTGGCGGTCAGTAAAATGATAGAAGAAATAAATGCTTTTCAGGCATAGAATGGAATTCAATATAAGCATTAGACATAATAAAACATCAGGTATAAAATAGATGTATAAGAGAAATTCAAATCTTATACATCTATTTTTATACGAAAAATTCGCAAAGAAAGGGGATTTTTATTATGAGTAAAAATTTAGTCGCATTTTTCAGTGCAAGCGGGACAACAAAAAAAGTAGCAGAAATGATTGCAGAGGAAGCAAAAGCGGATTTATTTGAGATTGAGCCAAAAGTTTCATATACAAAGGCTGATCTTGACTGGATGAATAAAAAATCCCGCAGCAGTGTGGAAATGAGTGATAAGAAATACAGACCGGAGATTATGAAGAAAAAGATGGATATGAGTTCTTATGACGAGATCCTTCTGGGATTCCCAATCTGGTGGTATGTAGCTCCGACAATTGTCAATACATTTTTGGAAGCCTATGATTTCAGTGGCAAAAAGATTGTGCTCTTTGCAACATCCGGTGGAAGTGGATTCGGTAATACTGTAAAGGAATTACAGCCATCTGCACCGGATGCGGTTATCACAGAAGGCAGCCTGTTAAACCGTGGAACAAAACAGGAAATCAGTGAGTGGGTAAAATCTTTATAAATAACAGTGCTATGGAGGTATACAGAAAATGGAAAAAATAGTACAGACAGCAGGAAGAAATACACTTGGTGAATTCGCACCGGAATTTGCACATTTTAACGATGATGTACTTTTCGGCGAAAACTGGAATAACCAGGACATCGACGTAAAAACCAGAAGTATCATTACAGTGGTTGCTCTGATGGCTTCCGGAATTACAGATTCTTCTTTAAAATATCATCTTCAAAATGCAAAAAATCATGGTGTAACACAAAAAGAGATTGCCGCAGTAATCACACATGTTGCATTTTATGCAGGATGGCCAAAAGCATGGGCAGTTTTTAATCTGGCAAAGGAAGTATGGCAGCCGAAGGAAGGAGATCTTCCATATGAAGATGAAGGTATGAGAGCACATGCGAAATCGATGGTATTTCCAATTGGTGCACCAAATGATGGCTTTGCACAGTATTTTTCTGGCAGAAGTTTTCTTGCACCGATTTCCACTTCTCAGGTTGGCATTTTCAACGTGACATTTGAACCCGGATGCAGGAATAATTGGCATATTCATCATGCAAAAAGCGGTGGCGGGCAGATCTTAGTATGTGTAGCCGGCCGAGGGTTTTATCAGGAAGAAGGCAGGGATGCGGTAGAAATGAAACCGGGTGACTGTATTAACATTCCGGTAGATGTAAAGCACTGGCATGGGGCCGCTCCGGATGAATGGTTTTCCCATCTGGCAATTGAGGTGCCGGGAGTGGATTGTTCCAATGAGTGGTGTGAGGCGGTATCGGAGAAAGAGTACGCTGGATTAAGATAAGGAGAGCACTATGGAATACGGTAAACTCGGAAATACAGATATAGAAGTGTCAAAATTATGTGTGGGCTGCATGAGTTTTGGGAAAGCTGGAACCATGCATGACTGGACGTTGGATGAAGCTGAAAGTGAGAATGTTATCAAGCATGCACTTGATTTGGGGTATAACTTTTTTGATACAGCAAATGGATATTCAGCAGGAACAAGTGAGGAATATTTAGGTAAAGCATTGAAGAAAAATGTAGCGAGAAATCAGGTTGTGATTGCATCCAAGGTATATTTTAATGAAGGTCGTTTATCAAGACAGGCAATCATGAGGGAAATAGATGGAACTCTGTCACGTCTTGGAACCGACTATCTTGATTTATATATCATCCATAGATTTGACTATGATACACCAATTGAAGAAACTATGGAGGCACTGCACGATCTGGTAAAAGCAGGAAAGGTCAGGGCACTTGGTGCATCTGCCATGTATGGATATCAGTTTTATAATATGCAGTTAGCCGCAAGAGACAATGGATGGACACCATTTTCTGCGATGGAGAATCATTATAATTTGCTTTACAGAGAGGATGAGAGAGAATTGCTACCAATTTGTAAGCAAATGAAAGTTTCGTTAATGCCGTATAGCCCTCTTGCAGCCGGACATCTGTCAAGACCACAGTGGAAATCAGAGTCTCTTCGTGGAACCACGGATAGGGTTGCCATGGGAAAATATGATAAGACTGAAGCGGAAGACATGCAGATAGTTAAACGTGTAGCGGAGCTTGCCGAAAAGTATAACTGCAAAATGTCCCAGATAGCCATTGCATGGCAGTGGGCAAAGGGAATTCTATCGCCTATTATTGGGGCAACCAAAACGCAGTATCTGGATGATTCAGCCGGAGCATTTGACATTAAATTAACTGCCGAAGACCTTGCATATCTTGAAGAGCCATATGTTCCACATGAGATAGTTGGTGCAATTGATAAAAATCCGGCGCAAGGTGTTATTTTGCTTGATGAAAAGAAATAATAAAGAACGAGGTGTAGCCATATAAAGAAATATTTATCAGTTATTCTGGAAATTATCCTCACAGCCTGTCTGGTTGCATGTGGTAGTTCTAACAAGGATTCCGTGAACGATGATAAACAAGAGATAAGACTGGGAAAAATGAATATGCCAGAGCGTGAGGTTGTAGAATTGCTGAGTAACGGAGACGTAGAATTAAAAATTTCGAAAGAATGAAATTACTGTTTTTCTATACGAAGAGCTCGACAGATTTTAGATAATTGCGATCTGTGAAGGATTTGCAATTTTAGGAATGATATTTTTGATTATCAGTTGATAGTCAACTTCCAGTTTGCTAACTTGCCCTTTGAGAGAGGAGAAATCCTTTTCTCAAAGGGTTTTTTCTATTTATACGGATATTCGCAAACTACAAGATAATCATCACATTATCGCCTATATGTATTTCACATACATCTAAACATGTAAAATTAAAATTAGCAAAACTGAGTTTTCCCAAAAAAGTATTGCATCCGTAATCAAAATAAACAGGTGCCTGCAAATACGGAAGCTCCTCTGTTGTTAGCAGTAATTCTTGCAATATCTGTGCTTGTTCTTCTGGCTGATCTTCATCTGTCGAATTGTATTTTCTTGCTAATTTACGTGCATTCAGGCGTAATTGCTCCAATTCTTTATCCGTTGGATCGTACAACTCCCCACTTAACATTTTTTCTCTTTCAGTTATTTCCAATAACCTCCAAATTCTGATTAAGATTCACCTGTTATATTTTGTTATTAAAATTCTCCGCAAACCCTTGAAAATACTGGATTTATCGCAGGTGAGCTTTCCCTTATTGTTTCCCTTGTGTTATATCGTCCCATCAATGTTTCTTTTTACTTATATGTCTTACATGTTGACGCTTCCGCAAGAATCTGAGCCAGTTTTTCTGTTTCACTAAGACTTAAATTCATATGAATTAGAGCTTCCCGTACAATTTCGCCTACCGTTGCTTTTCGTTTTTTCTTCCAGAAGCTTGCAAGTTCTGCTGTAGAATTCAGCAGTTCATCGTATTCTTCATCGCTTATTTCATCATATTTTCCGGCCTTTACATCAGCCAGGAATTCTATTGCCGGATTAGGCATCGGAACATCAATCATACCTTTCGTCAAAAATTCGATATAAGTTTTCCAGAAATCAAAAGCTTGTTTTTTAACATAAATGTACCCTCCAGTCTTATATTCATTTTCCATGGAAAATATTTGTGTCTCTTTGTTTGTGTTTCTATCTTACCACACCACAAATTCACATCTGTAATCCCGAAGGATAACGAAGGAAGAAGGTGATTTCTTATCGCATCCTCCCATTTATTTGATTTTTGTAGTAAGCTCTTGCTTTGGCTCATTAGAATACTATTATTTATTTTTCAAGAATTTGCGGATCAAGGAGAAAGTCATAAATGTTTACAGTCAAGATACCATAGTCATCATAATAGGGCTGTACAATATCTTTTGTAATAACAATCTTTTTGAAAGAATCATCAATTTTTCTGAACGGTCTGATTTCCTGAGTTCGTTTCGCTTCATCTGGCAGCGAGTATGCAGACTGGATATAGTATCTGGAAGAACCAAGATTGCATACAAAATCAACTTCCAGCTGTTTACGGACAACCTTACCTTCCTGATTTCTTTCTGCAATCGGTATTACACCCACGTCCACACTGTAACCACGCATACGAAGTTCATTATAAATTACATTCTCCATAGAATGAGTCTGCTCAAACTGACGGAAATTGATTCTGGCATTACGAAGGCCAAGATCGGAAAAGTAATATTTCTTTGGTGTTTCAATATATGCTTTTCCTTTAATGTCATATCTTTGTGCTGATTCAATCAGAAAAGAATCCTCTAAATAATCCAGATATTTTTTAATAGTAGCGGAAGTGATTCTGGATTTCTTTACCGTCCTAAAAGTATTCTTCAATTTTTCTGGATTGGTCAGCGAACCAATGGCAGAGGAAAGAATATTCAGAAGATCCTCCAGTTCTCCGATGTTCCTCACTCGGTTACGTTTGGTAATATCTCGAAGATAAATCTCATTGAACAAATTCTGCAATGAAACTGCCTTATCGTTTGCTCCCTCACGAAGAACAACCAGAGGAATACCTCCATACAGCATATATTCAGATAATCCCATGTACTTATCACCACTGTAAATGGTCATAAACTCGGCAAAGCTCAGGGGATACATATGAACCTCATCACCACGACCGGCGAACTCGGTGGCTATATCTTTAGACAAAAGTTTTGCATTACTTCCTGTCACAAATACATCCATATTATCTTTGCGAAGATAGCCATTCAAAACAGCTTCAAAACAATCCAACATCTGAATTTCATCAAGCAACAGATAATACATTTCTTCACCTACAACTTTTGAACGGATATAAGCCATGAACTTTTCAGGGTCAACTCCACGCTTTTCCTTTTCAATCTGAATCAGGCTTTCGCCAATCAGATAAAGATCATCGGCTGAATCAAACGCAAAGCGAATGATGTGGTCAGCATCAACTCCGCTTTCCAATAAATGATGATAAAACAGATTATTCAGTAAATAGGATTTTCCACATCGACGAATACCAGTAATTACCTTAATCAGTCCATTATTCTTTCTTTTTATCAATTTATCCAAATAGAAATCTCTGCGAATCTCCATCTTAAAACCTCACTGTAAAAGATTTTTGCAACATGTTGCATTTTTCTATTCTAGTATATCCGGATGGACTTCAAAAATCAACATGTTAGCCGGACATTGGAATAGATTTTTGTAACTTGTTGAGTATTTCTATTCCACAATTATATTATATCCTTTAGAAGCAGTGTTTATCCCGCCTTTTAATCGTGTTTTTCATTACTTCATCGTCTTTGCCAGTGAATTGAGCAATGCTCGCATCTCTGCATTTGCTAATACTTTTGCCAGAAGTTCCGGATCGACTTCATCAGCAACAGTTTGCATGGATGAAAAAAACAAACCTTGTTGAGGTTAAATTGAGATTGACTTTGTATTGTATAAGTATGAAATAAAAAGGAATCAGGTGATGTACAATGAAAAAGCATAAAATATGTAAAATCCTTCTTGTTATACTGGCAATTTTTTTATGTGTGGCTTTTTATGAATTGCTCGGAATCTGCGTTGCATATAAAAAGCAGCCGGAAGTGTCCAATACAACCAAAAAAGAAACAAAAAATGGGTCATGGAACGAATGCAGTGAAAATACAGAACGGGCAGTAATCATAGAAAAGAATCCAGAAGCGCTTTTACAAAGAGTGCGTTTGATCAAGAATGCAAAAAAGGAAATTGTTCTTTCTACTTTTGCATTTCAATCCGATGAAAGTGGAAAATTGATTTTAGGAGCACTGCATGATGCGGCAGACAGAGGTGTACATATTCGTCTGTTAGTAGATGGAATGGAGAGCTGGATTGATATGGAAGGAAATCCGTATTTCTATGGATTATCTTCCCATGAGAATGTTGAAATTAAACTGTATAATAAGGCCAATCCGTTGAAACCGTGGAAAATGATGGGTAGAATGCATGATAAATATTTGATTGCAGATGGAAAGAGATATATTCTTGGGGGAAGAAATACATACAATTATTTCCTGGGTGATTTTCCGGGACATAAGAACTATGACAGAGACGTGTTAGTGGTTTGCGATGAACCTGAGAAAGAAAATTCAGTTAACCAGTTGTCAGAGTATTTTGAAACCATATGGAATCAGGAAGACAGTGGTTATTTTCATAACAATAAAAAACTGGCAAATAGAAAATCTGTAAAGAACGCAGTTTTAAAGCTGCAGAACGGCTATCAGAAATATTTTGAAGAGAATAAGGAAAGAATCTGCGATACCGATTACACGGACGAAACTTTTGAGACAGAAAAGATTGCATTAGTGTCAAATCCTATTCACACAGGTTCCAAAGAACCAGTAGTGTGGTATCAGTTGGGAGAATTGATGAAAAATGCAAAAAATCGTGTGAAGATCCACACGCCATATATTATCTGTAATGATATGATGTATAATACATGGGAGGAGATTGCAGAGAACGTTTCAGATTTTTCTATCATGACAAATTCAGTTGCGAATAATGGGAATCCATTTGGGGCTGCCGATTATGCGAAAAACAGAAATAGAATCTTAAGTACAGGAATTAATATCTGGGAATATGAAGGCGGTTATTCATACCACGGAAAAAGTATTCTGATTGACGATGATCTGTCTGTAATCGGTTCCTTTAATATGGACATGAGAAGTGCATATCTGGATACGGAACTGATGCTTGTAATTCGCAGTAAAGATATTAATAAACAGTTGGAAGAGGGCATGATGGAATATGAAAGAGTGTCCCGCCAGGTATTGGAAGATGGAACCTATCGTGATCCATATCATGTAGAGCCAATCGAATTAACAAAGAAACGTCAGAGAAAAATATTTTTGGTACAGCATCTGCTTGGATGGGCAAGGTATCTGTTTTAATAAGGAGGAAGGAAAACGTGTTTCAAATATTGATTGTAGAAGATGATAAAGAATTAAGCCAGCTATTCCAAAAAGTGCTTGAGAAGAATGGATATCAAGTCAAAAGTGCATCGGATGGAGCACAGGCATTAGAAGTATTGGATAAGGAATATATTGATCTGATCATTTCTGATATTATGATGCCGGTTATGGATGGTTATGAACTGGTGTCGGAACTCCGTTCAGCAGGATATCAGATACCGGTACTTATGATCACTGCGAAAGGTTCCTTTGATGATATGCGCCAGGGATTTCTTTCGGGAAGTGACGATTATATGGTAAAACCGGTAAATGTGAATGAAATGGTTTTAAGAGTCGGAGCACTGCTTCGCCGTGCACAGATACTGAATGAACACAAAATTGTGATCGGTTCAACAGAGTTTGATTATGATGCAATGACGGTTACAACTGATAAGGAAAGTCTTGTTTTGCCTAAAAAAGAATTCCTGCTTTTATATAAGCTTGCAGCTTCGCCAGGCAGAACATTTACAAAACAACAGTTGATGGATGAAGTATGGGGATACGAGACGGAGGCAGACCCACATACGATAGAGGTACATATAGGAAGGATCAGGGAGCGTTTTAAAGATAACCCTGATTTTGAAATCGTAACAATGCGTGGAATTGGATACAAGGTGGTGAAAAAATAATGGAACAAAAGAAAGAAAAAGGATTGCGGATCCGATCCTGTCTGACTGGTGCAATCTGGCTGGCACTTGTATTTTCAACAGTCATATCTGCTTTATTATTTGCTTTTTTGAATCATTTTTTTAATCTGCCGGGCAGCATACCTGTGCTTGGCTGGCTTTTGATTTTCAATACATTGATTGCAGGGCTGATCACTTCCTTTATCAATGCAAAGTTACTGGAACCAATTACCAGACTTAGTAAAGCAATGAAGGAAGTTTCTCAGGGAGATTTTGAACAGCATTTGGAAACGAACAGCCGTATAGCAGAAGTTGGAGAATCTTATCAAAGTTTTAACGTTATGACAAAAGAACTTCGTGCAACAGAGGTGCTGCAGATGGATTTTGTATCTGATGTTTCTCATGAGTTTAAGACCCCGATTAATGCCATTGAAGGATATACAATGCTGCTTCAGGGAGAAGAACTGTCTCCGGATCAAGAGGAATATGTAGAAAAAATCTTATTTAACACCCAAAGACTTTCCGGATTGGTTGGTAATATTTTGCTGTTATCCAAGTTAGAGAATCAGAATATACCAATGAAAAAAACAGAATATCGTCTGGATGAACAGATCCGCCAGGCATTTCTTTCATTGGAAACAAAATGGACAGAAAAAGAAATTGGTTTTCAGGTAGAATTGGAGGAAGTTAAATATACTGGGAATGAAGGACTTTTTATGCATATCTGGATAAATCTTTTGGATAATGCGATTAAGTTCAGCCCTTCAAAGGGGACAATTACGATGTTTCTGAAACAAGAACAGGATTCTGTTAAGTTCATTCTGGAAGATGAAGGACCAGGAATAGAGGATGATGTAAAATCCAGAATATTTGACAAGTTCTATCAGGTAGATGGATCTCATAAAGCAGAAGGAAATGGCCTAGGTCTTGCACTTGTAAAACGGATTGTAGATAGTGCCGGAGGAACAATCAAAGCAGAAAACCGTGAATATGGTGGATGCAGATTTGTTGTAGAGCTTCCAATACAGAAAGATGAGGCCATATAAGTTTAAGAAAAACAGATAGAGGAGGAATTACATGACATTTTATCAGGAATTGCAGTTAAATCAGGCAGGTTCTAAAAATCTGTTGAAAAAGAGTGAAACAGTGAAAGAAAAATCATATCATATACTGGTATATTTGGTAAAGATAGCTGTTACAATGGCATTTTGTTTTTTATTTGTTACTATTTTCAGTATCTTATTTGGAAATGAGAACAGCATTGTAGGTGTAGTGGTCTTATTATGTCTCATGGTGTTTAGAAATGCGGATCTGGGGATCCACACCGGACAATCTACGATGCTTTTGGCTTTGTTCTTTGTAATTATGACTGTATGTCCGCATTTAGCAAATCAGTTTTCACCGGTATTGGGAATGCTGTTAAATATTGCGGCACTGGCTGTGTTGATTCTGTTCGGATGCCATAATCCATTCATGTTTAATCAATCTACATTGGTTCTTGGGTATCTGCTGCTATATGGTTATGATGTTACGGGAAAAAGCTATCAGATGCGATTAGTCGGAATGGCTTTAGGTGCAGCACTTACCTGCTTCGTATTTTATCGAAATCATAAAAACAGAACTTATAAAAGAAATCTGAAAGATCTGATACAAGAATTTGATATCACTTCTTCCAGAACAAAATGGCAGATATGTCAGATTTTATGCGTACCGATTGTCCTTTGCATTGCAGAACTTTGTAATATGCCACGTGCAATGTGGGCTGGTATTGCGGCCATGTCCGCGATTTTGCCGTTTATGGAAGATATGCACTACAGAGTCCGTAAAAGGATTGTCGGAAATATTGCAGGTGTTATATGTTTTACAGTATTATATTTTCTGCTTCCTTCGTCAATCTATGCATATATAGGAATTCTTGGTGGAATCGGTGTAGGATTTTCAGCACAATATGGCTGGCAGGCAGTATTTAACACATTTGGTGCTTTAGCCATTGCTGCAGAGACTTATGGACTACAAGGAGCGGTTAGTCTTAGAGTGATTCAAAATGTTTTTGGTGTTGTGTTTGCTTTAGCATTTTGTGTTATATTTTATTGGTTTATGTCTAAAAAAAAGGAAAGTGATGTGACTGTACATGCAGAGTGAAGTGAATCAGGAAGAAAATTTGAATAGAATTATTACGGTTCCTAATCTTCTTTCTTTTTTTCGGCTTTGTCTGATTCCGGTAATTATATGGAGTTATTGTGTAAAGAAAAATCCTCTGTTAGCTGGTGAAATCTTATTGCTGTCTGGTCTTACGGATCTTGCTGATGGATATATCGCAAGAAGATTCCATAGGATTAGTAATTTAGGAAAAATACTTGATCCGGTGGCTGATAAGCTGACACAGGCAGCGATGTTAATCTGTCTGTTTACTCGTTTTCCGCATGTGCTTCTTTTAATCGTAATAATGGCAGGTAAGGAGCTGTATATGGTAGTCAGTGGATGTCTTGTGATACGAAAGACAGGAAAAGTACATGGTGCAGACTGGCATGGAAAGATAGTAACCTTTTTATTATATGGAACTGCAGCGGTGCATATTATATGGTTCCACATTACACCTATGGTATCAGATCTGTTGATTGGTTTGTGCGCTATAATGATGGTCATATCGGTCGCTCTGTATATTATCCAGAATACCAGGACTCTTAAGGGAGAGACTGTATAAGCAATTTTATATTGCAATGACTAGAAAAATATTTAGGAGAAGATAGATTATTTGTATGAGAGGTCTAGAATATACAATATCAGGATTTGGAAAATTTCTTATTGTGATAGCAGTAAGTATTCTGGGAATTTCTTTATATAGAAAAATATAATAAAGGAAGTCAAAAAATAATGTTTTGGTGTACAGAACAGGATTTTTTGATTTTAGAAAGAAACACTTATCAAATTAGAATGCAGGCGTGTAAATGAGAAAATACATAACAAAAGCAAGTGAAAGAATAGGGGTAGAGAGTACATCCAGGGATGGAAAGAGGGCACAAGTTGTAAGTTATAGTACTTGTGAAAATTTTATAATCAGATTTTGTGATGGGAAAGAAATGAAGTTAAAAAATTGGAGATACTTTATTGAGGGAAACTTCAACTATGAAAAACATTTTAAAGCTCCAAGAAATAGAGAAGAGCGAATTGGCGAGAAAAAGGTAATGAATAATGGATTGACTGCTGAGGTTATTGAATACAGGGGGAGTCATGATATGGATATTTTGTTTGAAGATGGAGGAAAAAGAACGGGAGTATCCTGGCGGGATTTTTGTATCGGTAATATTGCACATCCTACAATTCATGGAGGAAATGTATCGCAAAATGAATTGGTATTAAGATTTTATTTAGAGTCATTGGGGTTTGTTCGAATTCCACAACGTTCAAAGCGTTCTGACAGAGTTGGTTTAGAAGGGAAAGAGCTTGATTTATATAATGATAAGCTGAAAATAGCGATTGAGTATGATGGTGAATATTCTCATACTAAAAATAAAGATGATGAAGGAAAGAATAAAATAGTTGAAAAGTTGGGAATAAAACTTTATCGTTTTAGAGAACCGGGATGTTCTGGTGTTAGTGGAAGAAACTATATTTTAGAGGATAGTAGATTTATGTCAGCTTCATTGGAATGTTGCCTGAAAAGTTTTGTCAGAGATGTTCTCAAAAAGGATGATAAGTTTATAAACTTTGAGAAAGATAAACGTACAATAAAGGAATATGTATCAAATAATAAACGTGCAACGATTCATTTATATGAAAAGAAAAAAATGAATAATGGTATGGTTGCAGAAATCATTAAAATGTCTAGTTGTCGAAATATCACTGTACAGTTCGAGGATGGAGAAATTGTATATCATAAATGTTATCAAAGTTTTGTTAAAGGAAATATTTCACATCCCAAAGATACAAGTCTGGCAAAAAAGAATCAAAGATTAAATTTACGAAAACAAATGAAGAACGGGATGATGGCAGAAGTGATTGAATATAATTTGAGTAATGATATCAAAGTGAAGTTTGATAATGGAGAAATAGTAAAAACAAGATGGGAAAGATTTAGTACAGGTAGTGTAGCAGTGCCTTCCTGTTATGCAAGAAATCATATAGGGGATAAAAAAATTCAAAACAGAGGTAATGAGGAGGCGGAGATTATTGAAGTAAAAGATGCAAATCATATCACCGTTAAATTTAAAGATGGCACTATTGTGAAAGATAGAAAATATGAGGATTTTATTCACGGAGCTATAGGTAAACCTGGGATTCCGCAACTGAGGCGTACTTTGAAAAATGAACGGTTATGGACAGAGAAGATAATGAGAAATGGAATGAAAGCTAAAATAGTTAGATATGGTTCTGCAAATGATATTGATATTAAGTTTTCAAATGGAACAATAGTTATGCATAAAACATATGCAAATTTCTGCTCTGGAAGTGTGGCATGTAAATAATGAGGAAAACAATTCGCAAATGTGCTCACTTGAGTCAGGAAGTGCTGATGAGAATATAGAAACAATGAAAGCGTATATGTGTAAGCAACGAGGAATGCACCTTGGTTCGAAGATTTCCAGAGAAGAAATTACAAAAAAAGTAAATCAGAGCAAATATGAAAAATACTGCTATATAACCAATAGGCTCAGAAGGGAACAATTCCCTCTGGGCCTTTTTAAATATTCCTCGAAAATTGAGAATTACATATGTTCAATTCTTTGTATTAGGTATATATTTTGAAAAGTTATCCGGTTATACTGACAATATCAAAAGGGAGAACTGTCAGAATGAGGTGAGCAGATGGATACAGCACAGAGAATAAGGTTAATTCGGATGATTGAAAAAATAGAGAAGAACCCAGAATTCAGTAGTAAAATCGGTGTGAGAAATACATCTGAGTTTGTATCAAGTAAACAATCAAAAAAATGAATGATTCAAATCATAACAGGAGTCAGAAGGAGTAGAATATGTTATCGTTACTATTTACTATATGCATGATCTGGTTTATTGGAAAATTTTTTATATTTGGTGTAAAAGCATCCTGGGGAATCTTAAAGTTGCTCTGTACAGTTGTGTTTTTTCCGGTGATTTTGATAGGAATGGTTGTTGGTGGACTGATTTATATTGCATTTCCATTGTTGATCATCGGCGGAATCATTGCACTTATATCATCTAACTCATAAAAATACGAGGAGGGAAGAAATTATGGGATATGATATAGAAAAAGAGAAACGAGAAGCGATTGAAGCAGGACAACGAGCGTTAAGTAGTCTTCGGACAGCAAAAGAAAACCTGAACAGTGCAAAAAATTGGGGACTGGTGGATATGTTTGGCGGTGGATTCTTTTCTACGATGTTGAAACACTCCAAGATGGATCAGGCCAGACAAAATATGGAACAGGCGAAATATGATCTTCGTAATTTCAGTAGGGAATTAAATGATGTGAACATGGCTTGTAATCTGAACATCAATACTGGAGATTTCTTATCTTTTGCAGATTATTTTTTTGATGGATTTGTTGTGGATTGGATGGTGCAGGATCGAATCAATAATGCCAGACATCAGGTGGAAGAAGCTATCCGCAGAACGGAATACATCATAAACCAGTTACAGTATATGTAAAGGAAAGAGGCAGTGGACCATAAATAGGTTCGCTGCCTTGTTTTTCATACTTATTTCTGTTTCTTTTTTTCTTCTCTGAGCAATTCGATGTTTAGTCCCTGCTCTCCGGCTGTTTTATCAACCCAGAGATTCAGGGAATCTATTGCCAGAGAAATTTCATCCAGTTTGTTACTGATAAAAGCAAAATCCTTGATCTCATCATCGCTGATCTTACCGTCACGGGCAATCTGGATCAGACGTGTGGTAAGAGGATTAATCTCATTCAGACTGGCAATGGTTTCCAGGATTATATTGGATAAATCAGAAACTTCGACCTCCGGGACATAACGATGACCGATTTCGCATTTATGAGAGCAGTAATAATTGCAGAGATCCGGGCGCTTGTAAGCATCAGCCATCTGGATGATATCGTAAGGTGTGGGTTCCTGCATTTCATATTCAAACTTTTCAATTTTAGAATCAGAAACAGCAGTCATTTTTTCACTGGCTTCTGATCTGGTGAGACCGGCTTTTTCCCGGCAAATCTGATAAATTGTCTTATTTTCTCTCGTAGATTGTTTCCCCATGAGAATAACCTCCCTGTATATCGCGAACATGAGGATTATCAGGCATTAAGTCCACATGCTGTGCGTGTATTTCCTTTATAGATTTTATTATACTTGAAGCATCAGTAAACAACAAGATTATAAATGGATAGGAAGCCAGAAAGACTACTGGTTGCTGAAAATCAGTATAAAGAATTCAAAAAGTCAGGGAAAAAACCAAATGATTTTTGCAAGGAAAATCTTAGAATGTCTGACGTAAAATCATATGATTACGTGTTTAATTATTTTTCTAATTCCGGGATTCTTGTGGAAGCAATAAAAGAGTATCATAGAACAGCTAAGATTCCAAAAGGTGAATATACGCTGCTCGATTTGTTAAAATAAAAAAATTGCCTGGTTCAGAAAATAAAAGATAATTCAAGATGCGGAAACCCTTAAAAAATCAAGGACTTCCGCACTTTTTTGTTTACAGAAAAATAATTTTGTAATCGCATACGCCAAATAGCAGAACACTAAGACGGAATCAATACACATGCACAATATCCGCTGGCAGGTTGAAAACAGTAGATGGTCAATAACACATAGATATTAATTTTTTAACTTGCCTTTTGAGAGAGGAGAAAATTCTTTTTTCAAAGGGCTTTTTCTATTTATGCGGATATTCGTAACTACAAGACAAAGCCCAAATTTCATATACTCTAAGTACATTGAAAAATTTGCTTCCAAGTACAAATTATACTTGCCGACAAAAGAAGAACTGAAAGCGGAGATTGAAACTCAAAAGGCAATGTTTTATCTTTAGCAGCAGGACAAGCGAAGCAAATAGAGAATTAACTGTAAAAAGTTAGAGCTCCATTTGTGTGTTCCATGGGCGCGCTCTAGCAGGTGCAAGACTAGAATGCAAAAAATAGATTTGCGAATGAAAAGTGTGCTATAGTTATAAAAGATAAATCAGAAGAAGTCAGGAGGAAGAATGCAATGAAAGACGAAAAATCTAAAATAACAGCAGTTGCCATTGAAAAAATGATTGATTTTTATCAGGGGAATTTGAGAGATATCGAACATTTCCTGAAAGTATGGGCGTATGCAAAGACGATAGGGGAGCAGGAAAGTGTGGATGAAAACACACAGGGAATTCTTGAACTTGCAGCTGTGGTGCATGATATATCCTGTCCACTTTGCCGTGAAAAATATGGAAACACAAATGGTAAAAATCAGGAACTTGAAAGTGAACCGCTGGTAAAGGAGTTTTTGGAAGGAATGCCTGTATCAGAACAGAAAGTGGAGCGTATTATCTGGCTGGTCACACATCATCATACATACACCAATATAGATGGGATTGATTATCAGATTTTAATAGAGGCAGATTTTCTTGTAAATGCAAGTGAGAGTAATTTTTCAAAAGTGTCGATTGAAAATGCGAAATCCCGTATTTTTAAGACGGCAGCGGGATGCAGATTGTTGGAATCAATATTTTTAAGAGAAGAATAATAAAAAGCATTATATTGGAGAATAATTTATGGCACAATCAAAACAGGATGAACTATACAAAGCACTGCAACAGAAAGGCTATCCGGACAGCCTTTGCAGGGAAATTGCTTATAAACAGATGAACACAGATTATACAGCAACAAGAATGCTCGGCTATCTGTACCGCATATCAGATCCGCGACCGGAAGATGTGGTGGATGAGATGCTGGCAATTCTAAGCGATCGGAATGCAATTATCCAGAAAAAAGAATTGGAACATGCGCAGGCAACGATCAATAAGGTGTATCGCGAAGGTCTGTAAAAGGTGATCAGATTAAATATACGGATGAAAACAGGGGAAAAGAAATGCTGAACGTAATAGAAATCAAAGACTTTAATGCGCCGGAATTGGATATTTATGCCAGGTACACAGAAGCACGGCTTCTGAATAAAGATCACCCAGAAGAGGGAATGTTCATTGCGGAAAGTCCGAAGGTGATCGGCAGAGCATTGGATGCGGGTTATGAGCCACTGTCTGTTCTTGTTGAAAAGAAGCAGATGGAAGAGAATGAAGAAACAAGTCAGATTATGAACAGATTTGATGATACGAAAGTATCGATTTTTACAGCGGATTTTGAGGTGCTGACTAAATTGACAGGCTTCAAACTGACCAGAGGAATGCTTTGCGCAATGAGACGGAAACCGCTTCGAAAATTTCAGGATCTGTGTGATGGGATAAATAGAATCGCGATTCTTGAAAATGTGCAGAATCCGACAAATGTAGGAGCAATTTTCCGGTCTGCAGCGGCTCTTAATATGGAGGCGGTACTTCTGAGTCCGGGATGCAGTGATCCGCTTTACAGACGGGCTTCCAGGGTGAGTATGGGAACCGTATTTCAGATTCCGTGGACATTTATCCGGGATAGCAATGAAATGCGGTGCAAGCGGGAAGTAATCTGGCCAAAACAGGCGATTGCAGAATTGAAAAAGCTTGGCTATAAGACGGCAGCACTTGCGCTGACTGATGATTCGGTCAGCATCGATGATTCGGAACTGATGAAGGAAGAAAAGTTGGCAGTTATTCTTGGAAATGAAGGTGAAGGACTGGAAAACGAGACAATAGCGCTATGTGATTATACGGTTAAAATTCCGATGACACATGGCGTTGATTCGCTGAATGTGGCAGCGGCGAGTGCGGTGGCATTCTGGCAGCTTGGGAAAATAATTCTGTAATGGTAACCGTATTGTATCAGATGACACGAAGGAGGAAAGAGATTTGACAGAACGTTTTCAGAAGATTGATGCAGTAATCGTAGAATCGAATGCAAAAACGTAGAATTTACACCTTTGGAAGATATGATATTTTTACAGTACTGCTGTCAGAAGGAGATACAACCATAACATTATTGTGTGAAAGAGTAAATTCCACCGCCCAGTTTTGTAAATTGTTGAAAGAAATATATTGTTATATGATTACGTAAGTGATATACTTAAGCATAAGAAAACCGTGTAAAATTACAGTTTGCTTTTTACGCGGTTTTCTTTATGCTAGACGGTTAGTTGAGGCTAACGAAATGAAAGTATGAAAGATTATAGAATAACATATATTAGGTATTAGGCAATATAATCAATAAGCTATAGAACTAATATTATACCGCTGAAGATAATTATTTTTGCCAATGAATTTTTTCGAGCATATATGGAAGGAAAATATAATGCGAATAAATATTTTTGAAGGTATACTGATTCCGTTTGTTGGAACAACGCTAGGTGCAGCATGCGTGTTTTTTATGAGAAAAACACTTAGCAAGTTACTGCAACGTGCACTTGCAGGGTTTGCAGCAGGTATAATGGTTGCGGCTTCAATCTGGAGTCTTCTGATTCCGGCAATTAAACAATCTGAAAATATGGGAACTTTATCGTTTGTTCCTGCAGTTGCTGGGTTCTGGATTGGTATATTGTTTTTACTCGCACTTGATCATTTGATTCCGCATCTTCATGTTGGAAGTGATCAGGCAGAGGGACCGAAAAGCAAACTTGGCCGTACTACGATGATGGTGTTGGCAGTTACATTACATAACATCCCTGAAGGTATGGCAGTTGGTGTAATGTATGCTGGATTTCTTGCTGAAAATGCACAGATTACAGCAACAAGTGCACTTGCTTTATCACTTGGAATTGCTATCCAGAATTTTCCAGAAGGAGCGATTATATCCATGCCGCTTAGGGCAGAGGGTGAAAGTAAGAGAAAGGCATTTCTGGGAGGTGTACTTTCAGGAGTCGTTGAACCGATTGGAGCAGTAATGACGATTCTTGTCGCACAGCTGGTAATCCCGGCATTACCATATTTACTCAGCTTTGCAGCAGGAGCCATGTTATATGTCGTGGTTGAAGAACTAATTCCGGAAATGTCTCAGGGACAGAACTCGAATATCGGTACGCTTTTCTTTGCACTTGGATTTAGTTTGATGATGATCTTGGATGTGGCACTGGGGTAAGAGGAGAGGAATGATTCTTATGAGAATATTGATTTATGGTGCTGGTGTGATCGGCTCCTTGTATGCAGCTTTATTTGCAGAAGCCGGTTATGATACAAGTATTTATGCCAGAGGAAAAAGATTTGAGGCTTTAAGAAATAATGGATTGCTATATAAGAAAAATCAGGAAGTAATAAAGGCAGAAATTAGGATTCTTGGAGAACTACCAAACGATGATATTTATGATTTTGTCTTGCTTACTGTCCGGGAAAACCAGCTGTATGAAGCACTTACTGAATTGAAAAATAATAAAAGTAATACGATTGTTACAATGATAAATTCACTGGACAGTTACAATAAATGGGAAGACATTGTCGGAAAAGGAAGAATATTACCGGCTTTTCCAGGAGCAGGCGGAAGTATAAATGATGATGGTATCCTTGATGCAGCACTCACTCCAAGGTTGATTCAGCCGACAACATTTGCAGAAATATCAGGAAATAAATCCGAAAGAACTAAGCAGTTTTCAGAGATATTGAGGCATGCTCATATACCATACCAGAAAGTAACGGATATGCATCTATGGCAGCTTTGTCATCTTGCTATGGTGGTACCGATTGCGGATGCGTATTATGAATCAGACGATCCGGAGAAAGTGGAAAAAGAATGGAAAATTATGAGGAAAACAGCGGAAAGGCTGAAAAGAAATTTTAACTTTTTGCGAAAACAAAAGGGTAAACTGTCACCATGGAAAATGAATATTTTTCGCTTTTTGCCATTGTCATTTCTGACGATTATGCTGGCAGTTACATTTGGAAGTAGTTTTGGAGATAAATTTATGTATCAACATGCTATGAAGGCACCAGATGAAATGAGGGAATTGCATAAGCAGTTTTATGCTTATATGAAAAGAATGAAGAAATGCGGATGCAAGACGAAAAAGGTACTGTGATTGGAGAAAAAGTATGAAAAATGAAGAATATAAAAAATTGTCAATTAAAGAGTTTACAAAAGCAGCAGGAAGATATGAAAGTAGCCATGCTGGTATTTACGAAATGTGCAAGAAGGATTATCCGGATATTCTGGAAGAATTAGAGAAGGAGCCATTTAGAGATTTATTGGATGCAGGCTGCGGACCTGCTCCGATGATTTCTTTATTAGCAGAAAAATATCCAGACCGACATTATACAGGACTGGATCTGACTCCTGCCATGATTGAACAGGCAAAAAAGAAAAATATTTCAAATGCAACATTTGTTGTAGGAGACTGTGAGAACTTTCCTTTTGAAAAGGATTCATTTGATGCAATTATTTGTTCTATGAGCTTCCATCATTATCCGGATCCACAGGCATTTTTTGACAGTGTGAAAAGATGTCTTCGCCCAAATGGAAGATTGATACTGAGAGATGTGACCAGTGACAATAAAGTATTGGTATGGCTAATGAATACATTGGAAATGCCGTTGGCAAATATATGCGGACATGGAGATGTCCAAGTGCCAACAAGAGATGTGGTCATAAAATGTTGCAAAAAAGCAGGATTAAAAGTAGAAAAATTTGAAATTCGTAAAGGTATGCGAATGCATTGTGTTGTGAGAAAACCTATGGGAAAGGCGATAGGAAATGAAAGATAAGTATCTTAGGGAAACACGAATGGTTGATTTTTCTAATCCGGCAATTCAAAAACTTATTCAAAATATGAAATGGAAGGAAATGGGTGAATTTGAAAGGATTAAGGCAATCTACAACTATGTAAGAGATGATGTTTTATTTGGATATAATGTTGATGACGGAATTTCAGCTTCAAAAGTACTTGCAGATGGTTATGGACAATGTAATACAAAAGGAACTTTATTTATGGCACTTTTGCGTGCCTGCAATATTCCATGCAGAGTACATGGTTTTACGATTGATAAAAGATTACAGAAAGGGGCTATGACCGGGTTTGTTTACCGTAATGCTCCAAAAAGTATTTTCCATAGCTGGGTAGAAATTAATTTCGAAAATCAGTGGTACGAACTGGAAGCTTTCATTTTGGATAAAACCTACATAAAGAAGTTACAGGAACAAAATTCGGAATGTACAGGTGCATTTTGCGGTTATGGAGTAGCAGTCAAGGATTTCAGAAATCTCATTATTGAGTTTGATAGGAACAATACTTATATTCAGAGCGAGGGAATCAATCAGGATTTTGGTGTTTATGATTGTCCAGATGAACTGTTGAAGGAACATCATCAAGAAATTTCAGCCTTTAAAGCATTTGCTTATAGACATATTGCAAGACACCTAATGAATCGTAATGTCAGGAAGATCAGAGAACGATAGTTTTAAGCTTTTAGATACTGTTGTCAGTATGAACGGTTTTCATGCATTTCCGGACAAGCAAAAAGCATTTCATGAAATATGGCGTGTTTTGAAACCAGGCGATAATTTCATTGCCTGCTTTTATATCAGGGGAAAATCGCAACGGACAGACTGGCTGGTATAAGAGAAGGTACTGTTATTGCTGCCCTTCTGGTAGGCTTTATCGCCAGACTCATCGGTAAGAAACTTGCATTCCTGAAAGATATGATTTTTATGATGCGGAGATTATCCAGATGACAGCAGGGACCACCGGATACACACCGGAATTCGTTAAGAAAAACGAGGAGATCATGACAAACAGCCTTCTTTATGATCTGGTCAATCAGATGTATCTGAATACAGACAGACAGGATGAAGCGCCGAAGGATAAAATTTTTGAGGCAGAATGCCAGGTTGTACGCAATCTTGCGAAAAAAGGCAATTGCGTGATAGTAGGCCGTTGTGCAGATTACGTTCTCAGAAATTCCGGAAATTGTTTGAAAGTATTTTTTTCAGCACCTCTTGTGAGCAGAATTAGAAGAGTGGCACAGAGACAGAATATCTCTGAGGGAGAAGCTAAAGCTACGGTTCAGAAAAATGAAAAACTGCGTGCAGATAACTATCGCTATTACACCCGACGTATGTGGGGGCAGCCGGAAACTTTGATCTCAGCCTGAATACAGATTTTGGAGAAGAATTTATTGAGAACTGCATCCGCAGTGCTATGAAACTGTAAAAATACAGAAAGCCTTATAATATTTGTTGTCAATGATATAGACCCTTAAGGAATCGTCAATCTAAACCCTCAAAAAGACATCCCCTCAAAAACTTTGATTACCCCCAAATTGGAAGGAAAGATAATATACATAATCATTTTCCACACCAACGATTCCTTTTTCCATTTCCGTGATAGGAATCCCTGACAGCCCGTCTTTTCCATAGATTAGAGCCATTAATCCCTGCTCAGAGTCTGAAGGGATAGCAGTCTTGCCTTCTATTGTCGAAGCTGAATGAATCTGAATCGGAATCTCCCCTTTTATCTGGCTTGCACTTCTGCCATAATATTCTCTGTTTTCTATATTTTCTAAAATAGGAAAATCCGTAGAATATTTTGCATAATCATCTGCTACAATTAATTTTACCTTAAAAGATTCAAAATCCGGCACAACAGCAATGACGCCTCTGGAAGGGGAATCGATTCCGTCATAGTCCAAATCAGCCACTTTACTTTTACTGATCAGTGTCCCAGACTGATATTCAGATACATAAATGGTGAGTGTTTTAAATTCATCTTTTGTAAAATAATGAAAAAGATATGCGCCGTCTGTTCCGGATAATAATTCTGCTGTTTTCATCTCAGTACTTGTCTGATCAACTGCGGTAATATAATTTTTTGGCTGTATCAGTTTGTGAAAGAATAAAGTGCCAAGGATCGCAGAGACAATTACTGCAAAAACAGTTACTACAGCAAGAATTGTTTTTAAATTTTTTTGTTTCTTTTTACTCTCTTTTGTAATCTGAATAAGATTGCTGTCTGATTTTTCAATTACATTTTCAGCACCGATATCTTCACCTGCAAGAAATTCATTAATGCTGATTCTAAGTATGCTACACAATTCCATATAAATTGACACGTCCGGCAGGCATATGCCTCGTTCCCATTTAGAAACCGATTTGTCACTCATATTCAGTTTTTCTGCCAATTGCTTCTGCGTCAGTCCAAGAGCTTTTCTTTTTTCTGCAATATATTTTCCGATTTTGATTAAATCCATATAATTCACTCCCTTCTGTTTAATCTAAGCATAATATAAATTATAAGAAATGAACACCCCTTATGAGTAGAATGCGTTGAGTATTTGAGTTCTGGCTGAATTAGTGATAGATTAGGACGCAAGAGTTGATTGACGTTGGATAATGCTCCATAATATAATGAAAAGAAAAGAATAAAAGGCAGATATCTATGCCTGGATAGATGGAGAAGAACCTATGGAGAAAAAAAGAGGAATTGATTCGTTTACACTACATATTCTGGCAATGCTGTTTATGTTATGTGATCATTTGTGGGCGACACTATTTCCAGCACAGGAATGGATGACATGCGTAGGAAGACTTGCTTTTCCGATTTTCGCATTTATGATCGCAGAAGGATGCTATTATACTTCGAATGTGAAAAAATACATGCTGCGTCTTTTTCTATTTGCCATAATTTCAGAAATACCATTTAACCTGATTATGGGAAGTTCTGTATTTTACCCGTTTCATCAAAATGTACTATGGACCTTTTTATTAGGGGTGTTATCGATACAGATCATTGAAAAGGCAAAGAAGAAACAAAAGAAATGGATATCGTTTTTTGTGGTTTGCCTCGTGCTTTTGATGGATTTTCTGCTTGGAACCATAACCATGGTAGATTACAATGCTGCAGGAATACTGACGGTATTGCTTTTTTATTTTTTTCGCAAGAAAACCTGGATTTCTTTTGCGGCACAGCTTGTCGGGCTGTATTATTTGAATGTAGTTATGCTGGGGAATCTGTATTATCCGGTAACGATTCTGGGACATCATTTTGAGATTGCACAGCAGAGCTTTGCACTGCTGGCACTGATTCCAATCTGGTTATATCATGGAGAGCAGGGGTACCATAGCAAGTGGTTCAAGTATTTCTGTTATGCGTTTTATCCGGTGCACCTTCTTATCTTGGTTGTTATTTGGCAATGGCGTATTCGATAATAGATCAGCAGCGGAAATTCTGGATAAATTATTATAGAAAGTGATGGGGAAAAGAATGCAGACTTATACTTATGTTTCAAAAGGAAAATTTGAATTAATGGAAAAGCCAAAGCCTGTGCTGATGCATGAAAGAGATGCCATTGTAAAGGTGACACTTGCCAGCATTTGTTCCAGTGACCTGCACATTAAGCATGGAAGCGTTCCACGGGCAGTGCCGGGGATTACAGTCGGTCATGAGATGGTTGGAATTGTGGAAGAAGTCGGAACTGCTGTGAAGAATGTGAAGCCAGGAGACCGGGTGACGGTAAATGTAGAAACTTTTTGTGGAGAATGTTTTTTCTGCAAGAAAGGTTATGTGAATAACTGTACCGATGAAAATGGCGGCTGGGCTCTTGGATGCCGTATCGATGGCGGTCAGGCAGAATATGTCCGTGTACCATTTGCAGATCAGGGGCTGAATAAGATTCCGGATAAAGTTACGGACAGACAGGCGTTATTTGTAGGAGATGTACTTGCCACCGGTTACTGGGCAGCACGTATTTCCGAGATCACTGAGGATGACACGGTGCTGATCATTGGAGCCGGTCCTACAGGTATCTGTACCTTACTGTCTGTTATGCTGAAAAATCCGAAGCGGATCATCATGTGTGAAAAAGACGAAAAGCGTATGCATTTTATCAGGGAACATTATCCGGAAGTTCTTACAGTTTCGCCGGAAGAATGTTTTGATTTTGTTCAGGCAAACAGCGAGCATGGTGGAGCGGATGTTGTTCTTGAAGTTGCAGGAGCAGAATCTACTTTCCGTCTTGCATGGGAATGCGCAAGGCCAAATGCAATCGTGACGGTGGTGGCACTTTACGATAAAGCCCAGACGTTACCTCTGCCGGATATGTATGGAAAGAATCTGACTTTTAAAACAGGAGGAGTAGACGGTTGTGATTGTGAAGAAACGCTGAGATTGATCGCGGAAGGTAAGATCAACACGGAACCACTGATCACACACACCTATCCACTTAGCAGAATCGAAGAAGCCTATGAACTTTTTGAAAATAAGAGGAACGGCGTGATCAAGGTGGCGGTAGAATGTTAAATATAATAGAAATAAAAGATGCCACAGAGTAAGATTTTAATGAAAGCGGTTGAATTTGATATATTAGAAATAGAATGAAAATTCATGTAGAAGACTTGATGTTATATCATTCAGCACCATCAAAGCTTTCGGAAGCAACGGTGTATTCACAGAACGCACCGATGAATCATGAAATGAACGATACAGCAAAGAAGCAGTATAATTTACTTCTTGATATAATTGATTTGTGTGCGATTTATTATTAAAGGTAAAGATATAGATGATGTCTGGGACGCAATATGATAGAATGGTTACAAGAAAAATTTGTAGGAATATAAAGATATGGAATTAAGATTATTACGCTATTTTTTAACAGTAGCAAAAGAACAGAGCTTTACAAAAGCAGCAGAACAATTGCATATTACCCAGCCAACGCTATCCAGACAAATGGCGGCATTTGAAGAGGACCTGGGAATAACATTATTTATTCGAAACGGGAAGAAAATATCGCTCACTGATGAAGGAATTTTATTAAAAAGGCGTGCCTTGGAGATTCTTAATCTTGAGGAAAGGACGCTTGAGGAACTGAAAGGAAAAGAAGAGGTTGTAGAGGGCACGATAACCATTGGATGCGGTGAATTTGCAGCAGTGGAGACATTGGCGAAGATATGTAAAACATATAAAGAAAAATATCCGCTGGTTCAGATTGTATTGCATACTGCAACAGCAGATGCAGTGTATGAGATGATGAACAAAGGACTTGTAGATATTGCATTATTCATGGAGCCGGTGGACACCGAAGGGCTGGATTATATCAGAATTACAGATTGCGATCACTGGTGTGTCGGAATGCGGCCGGATGATCCACTGGCAGAAAAAGAGTTTATAAAAAAAGAAGATCTTATTGGAAAGCCCTTGATCCTGCCGGAAAGAATGAACGTTCAAAGTGAACTTGCCAACTGGTTTGGGAAAGACTTTTCAAAATTACAGATTGCTTTTACGAGTAATCTTGGAACGAATGCCGGAGTTATGGCGGCAAATGGATTGGGGTATCCAATTTCAATTGAGGGTGCTGCAAAGTATTGGCGAGAGGATATTCTTGTACAGCGAAGAATTTCTCCTGAAATCACAACCAGTACGGTGATTGCCTGGCGACGGAATATCCCATATTCTTTGGCAGTCCGTAAAATGATCGAGGAGATTAATGCTTTTTAGGCATAAAACAAAATTCAATATAAGCATTAGACATAATGAAGCGATAGAGCTTAAAATAGATGTGTAAGATGAATGTAAATCTTATACATCTATTTTTTTGTGAAAAATACGTATAGAAAGGGGTTTTTTATTATGAGTAAAAAATTAGTGGCATTTTTCAGTGCAAGCGGAACAACAAAAAAAGTAGCACAGATGATCGCAGAGGAAGCAAAAGCGGATTTATTTGAGATTGAGCCGAAAGTTCCATATACAAAGCTTGATCTTGACTGGATGAATAAAAAATCCAGAAGCAGTGTGGAAATGAGTGATAAAAAATATAGACCGGCGATTATGAAAAAAGAGATGGATATGAGTTCTTATGACGAGATCCTTCTGGGATTCCCAATCTGGTGGTATGTGGCTCCGACAATCATCAATACATTTTTAGAAGCTTACGATTTCAGTGGTAAAAAGATTGTGCTTTTTGCAACATCCGGAGGAAGTGGATTTGGGAACACTGTGAAAGAATTGCAGTCATCTGCATCAGACGCAGTTATTACAGAAGGCAGACTGTTAAATTGTGGAACGAAACAGGAAATCACTGAATGGGTAAACTCTTTATAAATAACAGCGTTATGGAGGTATACAGAATATGGGAAAAATAGTACAGACAGCAGGGAGAAATACACTTGGTGAATTCGCACCGGAATTTGCACATTTTAACGATGATGTACTTTTCGGCGAAAACTGGAATAACCAGGACATCGACGTAAAAACAAGAAGCATTATTACAGTGGTTGCTCTGATGGCTTCCGGAATTACGGATTCTTCTTTAAGATATCATCTTCAAAATGCAAAAAATCATGGTGTGACACAAAAAGAGATTGCTGCAGTGATCACACATGCCGCATTCTATGCAGGTTGGCCAAAAGCATGGGCTGTTTTCAATCTTGCAAAGGAAGTGTGGGAAACAGGCGAAGGAGATTTGCCATACGAAGAGGAAGCGATGCGGGCGCATGCAAAAGAGATGGTATTTCCAATTGGTGCACCAAACGATGGCTTTGCACAGTATTTTTCGGGCAGGAGTTTTCTTGCACCGATTTCTACTTCTCAGGTTGGAATTTTCAATGTGACATTCGAACCAGGATGCAGAAATAACTGGCATATCCATCATGCAAAAAGTGGAGGCGGACAGATTCTGGTATGCGTTGCCGGAAGAGGATATTATCAGGTAGAAGGTAAAGAAGCTGTAGAAATGAAGCCAGGCGACTGCATCAATATTCCGGCAGAAGTAAAACACTGGCATGGCGCAGCACCGGATGAATGGTTTTCACATCTGGCAATAGAAGTTCCGGGCGAAAATAGTTCCAATGAATGGCTTGAACCGGTAAGTGATGAAGAATATAGAAAACTAAAATAGGAAGATTGAAAAAAGTATCTGAATGGGATAAAACTTTTCCAAAAAGTGAAAAAGTAGATCATGAGAAAGTGACATTTGTAAATCGTTATGGAATCACACTTGCTGCAGATTTGTATAAGCCGAAAAATGCATTTGGAAAATATCCAGCGATTGCTGTAAGTGGACCATTTGGTGCAGTCAAAGAACAGTGTTCCGGACTGTATGCGCAGACGATGGCTGAAAAAGGATACCTTACTATTGCATTTGATCCTTCTTTTACGGGAGAAAGTGGAGGCAATCCAAGATACATGGCTTCTCCGGATATTAATACAGAAGATTTCATGGCTGCTGTTGATTTCCTTTCTGTTCGGGAAGAGGTAGATCAAGATAGAATAGGAATCATTGGAATCTGTGGCTGGGGTGGGATGGCTCTTAACGCAGCTGCACTCGATACAAGAATAAAAGCAACGGTTGTATCTACCATGTATGATATGACAAGGGTAAATGCGAATGGGTACTTTGATTCTGAGGACAGTGAAGAAGCACGTTATGCGAAGAAGCAGTCGCTGAATACCCTCAGAACACAAGAATACTGTAAAGGCGAATATTCCAGAGCTGGTGGTTGTGTTTCTCTTCCGGTTCCAGAGGATGCCCCTTTCTTTGTAAAAGATTACAGTGAGTATTATAAAGGCAGATGTTATCATAAAAGAAGCCTGAATTCCAATGATGGCTGGAACAGTATTGGATGTATGTCATTTATGAATCAGCCAATATTAAAGTACAGTAATGAAATCAGAAGTGCAGTCCTCATTGTTCACGGAGAAAAAGCACACAGCTATTATTTTGGAAAAGATGCTTATGAAAATATGATTAAGGACAGCAAGTACACATCCAATAAAGAGCTGCTAACAATTCCAGGGGCTGTTCATACAGATCTTTACGATAATCTGGATGTAATCCCATTTGATAAAATCCAGAAATTTTTTGAAGAAAACGGAGTTGGTTAATTATGGCAAAAAAAGTATTGATCATATCGACAAGTCTTCGAGGAGGGAGCAATTCTGATATACTTGCAAATGAGTGTGCAAAGGGAGCAAAAGAAGCATTTTAAGTTTTAAACCGGAAGTATATGAGAAAATAAAATCAGGAAAGAAAAAATTTGAACATAGAAGAAACTTTCCAGATGAACCAATTATGGCATATATGTATGTGAGTGCACCAGTTAAGGCAATTAAAGGCATAGTATTGAATGTATATACGCACCTTGAGGCGGGGAACATCAAAGAACAGTTCTTTAATATGGCACAAAGCAAGCAATATAATTTTTATAGCCTTGACCGTGCTCCGGCTGTAGTATTGTTAAATAATGAGGATTACGACGAAGAACCGGAACCGGATTTTAACGAAGAAGCAGACGACGAAGACTAAAAAAGAGGGTGTGTTATATATCAAAGATATAACACACTTTCTAACGCATAAAGCTATAGAGAAAATACCCTCATTTATGAGGAGAAACGAAAAACAATTAAATATGAAAATGTGCAAAAATGTTGAAAAATAAAGGCTTATCGCCTTGAATCCGTTGGCACGAAAGGAGATAAAAAATGGTCAAAATACTATTTATATGTCACGGCAGTGTTTAATGCCGGCTGTGAAAGCCTTGATTTTGTTGGGTTTCTTGGAAATTAATCAAAAATTTACACCTTATTTATACCTTTAGGAAGACCGGATCGGTATAACTTTAAGAGTTGATGTAATTTAATTATACAAAAAATAATCCCCTTAAAACCAATCAAAAATCAATCGTAAAAAAATACGATTGATTTTTTGCACATTTATGCATATAATATAATCATTGAAATTGGAAAGGGATCTATTCCTATGCGTGAAACAAGAATATTAGAATTCAAGGAAACAATTACGAATTTAGGAATTGATGAATGATAACACAACTTCAAGAAATAAAAAGACTGCTGATTTTTTTACAAAAGAAATCTTGACAGTAACATTGAATGCTGTACAATAATATTAACAGAACCCACCACGCCTCTGATTTTTCATGCGCAACCCGGTGGAATTTTCTTATTTATGAGGTGTTTTATGTATCAGTATCCAAAACAAATATTAATAATAGAGCAGACCTAACCAAGCATTTAGCTCAAATCGGTTAGGCTTTCGGCGGAGTGTTACGATAAGCACTTCGCCATTTTTATTTTGATAAGGAACATCCACCTTTTACATATGATTGCACAATTTGAACGAAAAAAGTCTCATGTGTGCTATGTCCCCATTCTGACATAGCAGTATGAATTTTCTGCTCGAGCGGTATGTTTTTTCTATAATTATTGAGTTCACATAATTAAATATCAGCCGAAAGAGAACTGTTGTCTGATTGATGGCAGTTTTCTTTTTTCTGGAATTATTTAAGAAGTCATAAAGTTGCGAGTATAAACTCAGCGCTTCGTTTATTTGTGTTTGTGTGGTAGAATACAATTAAGAGTTTATATAATTTAAGCAATCGGGGGATCAGGGATGAGAATAGAAAAAATACATATTAAAGGATTTCGAAATTTTGAAGATGAAGAAATTTTTTTTCAGCCTAAAACATTAATAATTGGTGCAAACGATGTGGGAAAAACGAATTTATTATATGCATTGCGCATTCTTTTTGATAAATCAATAAGTGAGCATGATTTAGATTTGAAAGATAGCGATTATAATGCATACTGTAATACTGATACGGTTGAGATTACCGCAACAATTTGTGATGTGACGGAAGAATGCTTGCTGAGTACATTTGGCGGAGCTGTTAAGGATGGCGTAGTATTAATTCGTTATTCAAATAGTAAAAATGGTCAGTATAGTATTTGGATGGGATATGATGAAAATGTTTTAACAGAATATTCTACCAGACAGTATATAAAACGATTAAACATGCAGTATGTAGATACAAATCGTGATTTGTTTAAATTTTTGAAACATGAACGTTTACAAATATTACATATATCGAAAGAATTGCTAAAAGAAGAGCAAAAGCTTGCAGATGAGGAGAATACAAAAGAGATTCAAAACAAACTAAATGAGATTAATAACCAGATTAGTTCTTTGAATTATGTGGCATCTGCATTGGAAAATGTAAATATTGAACTTTCAGAGCTGTCTGTTGATAATGAAGATCAAAAAATAAGGTTTATAGCAGGAGAAAGTGATGCTGGAAAATTATTAGATAATTTAACGCTGTCTTTTTCTACAGGAGATAATTTATTATCTATAGGTGGAGACGGTAGGAATAATCAAATATTTTTGGCTACATGGATTGCAAAACAAAATATACAAAAGAATGTAGACCATGTAACTTTTTATGCAATAGAGGAACCAGAGGCACATTTACATCCACATCAGCAGCGTAAACTTTCGACATATATTCAGGAGAAGTTTGGAGAGCAAGTTTTTATAACTACTCATTCTCCACATATTGCATCGAAATTTAACCCAGCTAATATTGTGCGTCTGTATACAATAAAGAAAAAGACATATGCTGCATGCAGTGGTTGTAGTGATTTTATGAAAGTAGCTTTTCAGGACTTTGGATATAGGCTAAACGCTCTTTCTGCAGAATGCTTTTTTGTAAACGGGGTATTCTTAGTTGAAGGTGTATCTGAAGTTTTATTTTATACTGCATTAGCAAAAGAGATAGGCGTAGATCTGGATAGAACAAATATCTCCATATTGTCAGTAGAAGGTGTTGGATTTAAACCTTATATTGCAGTCTGTAATGCATTAAATATTTCTTGGGTGATGCGAACGGATAATGATGTGTTTGCAAAACCAAATAAAAAACCAACAAAGAATTATTATGCAGGAATATCTCGTGTAATGGGGATTTTGACTCAATTTAAAGATGAAGATAACGAACTTATTAAATACTGGAATGAACATGATAACGAAAACGAGTGGGAATATAAAAAGAAACCACCAAAAGAAGCGATAGATCTTAATACATATATTAGGGAAGAGATTACCCAATATGGTATATATCTTTCAATGTTTGACTTAGAAACAGATTTGGCTAAAAGTTCGATTAAAAATATTTTAAAAGAATATTATGGAAAGAAGAGAGAAAATTCTCTGATAAAAGCTATGCAAACTCACAAAGCAAAAAATATGATGGATTTTTTGAGTAAAAAACGTTCTGAACTGGGAGTACTGAGAGAAGATGATATTTCGAAACCATTGATTGCCCTTAGAAGTAGCGTAGAAGAAAGGATTCATCCAAAACATGATTAATGAACCAACAAATGAACAAAAAGCAATTCTAAATTATAACGGAAATACTGTAGTTACGGCAAATCCTGGCTCCGGTAAAACTTACACAGTGGTAGAAAAAATAGGAAAAGTACTGCATGATCTTCCGAGTTATAAAGGAATTATTGCAATTTCCTTTACAAATAAAGCTAGCGATGAATTAAAGAAAAGATGTAAAAGAAAGGGGATAAATGCAAAATCATCTTTCTTTGGAACAATCGATAAGTTTTACATTTCGGAAATTATTATTCCATTTGCGAGTCATTTGACACATGTAATGCCTGAGTATCAGGTGGTAGAATCCACAGAGACAGAAAAACATTATTCGGAATTAGGAATGATTACCGAAAATGTTACAAAAGAACAGGGGGCATTGCTAAAAGAAGCATTATGTAAAGGGAAAATCTTTTTAAATATATCTGGTGAAATGGCATGGTATATAATGTGTAATGTACCAGGTGTAAGGAAATATATGCAGTCACGATATTCCCATGTGTTCATTGATGAGTATCAAGACTGTGGTAAGATACAGCACGATATTTTTCTTGCATTATGTGAGATGGGAATTATAGGGGTTGCTGTTGGAGATGTAAATCAAGCAATTTATGGGTTCACGAATAGATTTCCACGATATTTACTCGAATTAATAGGAAAAGATGATTTTGAACATTTTGAATTAAGCAAAAACCATAGATGTCATCCAAGCATATCAGAATATTCCTTATGTCTGTATGGTATTTCAAAAGAAATTATTGAGGATAAGAGAATTTTTAGAGTGTCTGTGGATGGAAATGAAGTAAATATAGCAAAAAAGATAGATTTGGCAATTCCTAAGATAAAACGAAAATATAATGTTGCTAATAATAATCAAATAGCGATATTGTGTCGAAACAATGGTACGATAAAAATATTAGACCAAGCAATAGAGACACCTCATAAAGTCTTTGCTGAAACACCGTTAGATAGAGATAATTCAGAGTGGGGAAGGTTATTCCGAAGTTTACTTGTGGCTAAATTTGATCAAGAAATCTTTCCTGTGGATTATGCAGAACAATTGTTTTCAGAGGAATATGATCCGGAAAAATATAGAGAAGTACTTAAGGCCTGTGATATTATTTTCAATAGTTCGACAGAAGAATTAGCGGATGTAATTATTGAGTTTGAAAAAGTTGCTGAGTTAGTGTATCCAGGTAAGAAAAATAAAAAAGCAAAGGAACTATTGGATGCAATTATTGCAGATGATATATTGCTTGAGAATTATATACCGCCACAAGATAATGAGATTACTATTATGACATTACATAAATCAAAAGGACTTGAATTCAATGTGGTTTTTCATATGGATATGTATAAATATATTATTTCTGATGAACTAGGAGATGCAGAAGAAAAGAAACAATCGCTTAATTTGCATTATGTAGGTATAACTCGTGCTATAGATGTATGCTATATTATGAATGGAACAAGAAGATATAGAGCGAAATACGGTGATTTTTATGATGCAAAGCCATCTTCATTTTTGTTTATGCCCGGTTTATCTGAACGAAGAAATGATGTTAGATGGGATTAGCAAGTCAAAATAGACAATCTGTAAAATTGGCTACCAGAAAACGGCGGCCCCCAAATAAGCAGGTACTTATGGTATACCGTGTACAAACGAGAAAGGGAAAATATTATGTACTATAAAGTATTCTTGGATACAAATATATATGATGGAGCCAACTATTCATTTCATAATGCTATGTTTTCCTTGCTTCGAAAAATGACTGAGGATGGTGCTCTGCAGTTAAAAATCAACTCTGTGGTTGAAGGTGAAGTGAAAAAACATATTGGTCGAGATGTGAAGGTGGCTGCGAAAAAATTGCTTGAGGCTGTTAAAGATAGAAGCTTATCGTCATTTCGGAATATTCCATCTTTTCAGGATTACCTGATGATTCCAAATCCGAAGGATTGGGTGCAGAAGGCAGAAGAGGAATTTGAAGAATTTCTTATTTCCTGCAACTGTGATAGGATTTCTATCAATGGAATAGATGTTGAAAAAATCATGGAAAACTATTTCAACCAGAAGTGGCCGTTTGAAGCGGCGAAGACTGATGAATTTAAGGATGCCTTCATAGTGGCTTCAATTATCAAAGACATCATCGGTACAGAGGATGTTCTGGGAATAACAGAGGATCAGACTTACTGTGTAATATCGAATGATAAAGGATTCCGTGCAGCTCTGGAGCAGGGGACAGTTGGAATTGAAGATGTTAGGATATTTCCGGGGCTGAAAGAGTTCACAGATTACTTGGCTGAGAAAGATAACTACGCACAACATATCAAAGCATTTATTGAATCTGGAAATGCCGATGATGAGATACAGGAAGCAGTTAAAGAGGCAATTAATTCAGCAGATATTTCTGTTGAAAGTCTTTTCTGGGATATCGAAGAACTGGATATTCTGGATATCGATGAAATAGAGTATACACCGTACATTATTAGTGTGTATGATGAAGGTATCGCTAAAGTTAGCTTTGCGGTGACTTGCAAAGTTACGGTCTACTACAAATATACGGATGAAAATGAGTCATATTATGACAAAGAGGATCAGTGTTATTTGTGGCAGAAAATCGTAGAATTGGAAGAGGAATATACTGTGGCATTTGATATGGTTCTTTCTCTTGATGTAAGTAACTGTAAACCTGAGATGGATGAAGATGATGAAGAAATTCTGTTTGAGGACTACACAGAATCACCATCTTGTATCGAACTGGAGAAAGATCGTTGTATTTCCACAGAAGTGGTATCCGAAACAGATCCATTCTATGAAGATCTAGATGGTGAATACGATTATGCGACAGACGTTTGTCCGGATTGTGGTTCTCCGATTGGAATTGCAAATGATGGTGGAAATGGTTTTTGTATAAACTGTGCGCCAAATCACTAAGCAAAATAATCAGGGGAATACTTCTATCTATCAAAAATTGCATATGAATTATAAAAGTATGAACGCAATGGCAAATAGTTTTTCGATATCAAAAGAGGTTGCGGATAGTTTATCAGCTACAACGTCGCTTGCAGGTAGTTTTGCAGTTACGAAAGCAATTGCAGATAGTTTTGCGTCCACTAAAGTTTTAACTCAAAGTTTTGCAGCATCACAGATGTTAGTAGAGAGCGCTAAGACGGTTGAAATGCTACAGAAGTCCTTTGCAATTCCTAAATGGGAACCTATTAGCCAGGTAGTATCGCTGGAAGGTGAAGAACCAATGGAGGAGTTTGATGAGAAAAAGATTGAAGAAGATGAAGAGGAGTAATGAACCCCCTACCCTTTCTACCGTTAAAAGGTTCAAAAACCCGAGTAGTCTGCCCCCCCTTAACTGACTACCAAGTGACTACTATCGACTACTAGGCTATAATTTGCCACATTTTGCGTGTTTTCCATTAGTCTGCACAGAAGTGTGCAGGTCAGGAAAACTCAAAAAAGTTCGCAAAACTGGACAATTTACGGCATTTCAGGAGGAAAAATACAATGATAAAAATACTTTTCATTTGCCACGGCAATATACTAACCTTGATTAAAAATACTTGAGTTTACAGTGTTTTGGGGATGTTACAGTAGATTTTTACCAACGATTTACCAAAGCTATTTGAGTAGTGGATAAACTACTCAGGATATGTAAAGAGAAGTATTATAATAGAGTCCTAGCAAAGAAAAAATCCGCAATTTAGCGGATTTCAGATGGAAGATTTAGTTGAGAAGTACATACAGGCAGCAGGATTTAAGAAGGATGTAAACTACTTTAAGGAAATGTATCTTAAGGATATCGAGCAAAAGTGGGATATAGATTTATCTGCACTTTCTAATCAAGGCAAAGCTGCTAAAAGATTTGATTTTGTAATTAAGACAGATAATCAGATTTATGGCATTGAAACAAACTTCTATGGTGGCGGAGGTTCAAAACTGAATGAAACTGCCAGAAGTTATAAAATGCTTTCGCAGGAAGCGGATACCATAGATGGATTTACTTTTGTGTGGTTTACCGACGGAATTGGTTGGAAAAGTGCCAAAGGTAATTTGAGAGAGACGTTTGATGTCATGGATGCTATTTATTGTATTGATGATATGGAGAATGGGGTTATGGATGAAGTATTTGTTGATTAAATAATTACCGAATTATTTTACAATATATATATTCGCAATCAACAGATAAAACTATGAAATTGCCGGTTGTTTTTTCTTTGAAGGCAAGTTCGTCAGTATCACTAGTACCAAGGTAGTCATAATTACATAAAAGATTTGAAACAATGGTTTTGAACATTTTTCGAGGATAAATATTCATATGCAAGCATCCTTTCTATATGATAAGATATGAAATAATTTATGCAGATGAAAGAAGAATTATTCAAAAAAGGAGACCAATTATGAGAAAAAAATCGCAAAAGTTTAGTCGTTTTATTGCAAGCGCAAATTGTGTTAATTACAGAAATGATGCAATTATTGTGGAAAAATTTAATGAAAGTGTTAGAAAATATAAACGATTCGCGGATATAAATGCAGCAGGAGACGAAGAGCTTGCGTCGGAAAAATTGAGAGATGCAGGAACAGACTTATATCAATCGTGTGAATGGGCATTAAAAAATTATCTGTATAAAGTTGCAATTACACGTTTTGAAAACGGTGAGATTTCTAATGAAAAAAAGGGGAATGAGATAGATTTTTTAAGTATGAAAGATACTAATTTGTTTAAACTTATAGATGCTTTTAAGTTAAAATCAAAACCGGATTATGTAACATTAGGAATTAATTTAGATACAATTTTGTATGGAGCACAAAAAACCAATAATGGACCCAAACACAATGCAACTGTACCAGATCCCAATACATATAGGAAAGCAGTAGGAGAAATTAGAAAGATTATAAAGAATTATGTCATAGATGCAGATTTAGATTTAATAGAAGATTCTATATATGGTTCACAAAATGTCTGGTATGAATTGTTAGAAGAAACAAATGACTTTTCTGATGCATATCATTATGTGTTAGTAACTAAAACTATCAGCAATATAAATGTTAAAGGATTATTTAGTAGAAAATGGGATTTGGTTATCGATTTTGATTATGATTCTGATGTGACTGGATTGGAAAAAGAATATACAAAAATATGTGGTGTGGTTCCTTGGATTAGAATGTTGACCAAAACGGAAGCAAATAGAAAATTTTCAATATCTAATTTACCCTATTGGATTATGGCAAATGGATGTGCTGATGATCCTGATACTATAATTGATGAAAGTAGGTGGAAGAGTAAGTATGGTCGTTATTTGTCCGATGTATTAGAAAAATTTCATGAAATGTATACAAAACCTGTCAAAGTATTCATATATCCTATTGACAATGAAAAAAATCTAGAAAGGGTTGTTGAAGCATTCGATGATGTATATGAATCGGGTGATGATGCGGATTATTATGTGCTGTCAGCACAGGGGGAGTATAGTCGTATTGATAATGGAAATTTTAGGATTCTTCCACTCAAATTCAAAGAATTTTGTGATAATTTATTGATTCATTATGAAGCGGATAGATTTATTGCAAAATCTTATGAAAATCAATTACCTACTGTAAATAAGGAGATGGTACTTATTTCGGAAGCATTTGCGGCAGAATTAAGAGACTCATTTGAAGTGGTGTATGTAGGTGTAGATAGACAAGAGGAGTATGATGCGACTAAAACTTCGAGAAACTATTTTTATCGCGGAGATATTCCGATTAGCTGGTATGGTTTAAATCATAATTTTGATGTTGTAAGAAAAATTAAAACTTCTATTATTGATAAAATAAAGACGGATATGCAAGATAGAGGTAGATTGTTGAAAAGGGTGTGTTATGAACCAGGTGTAGGAGGAACTACACTTATGAGAAGGATTGCATGGGAATTGAGAGAACAGTATCCTACGATGATATTACAAAAGTATAATGAGCAAACAGCTAAAAATATTCAGAAAGTATATGATATTACACATAATCAGATATTAATTATGGTGGATAATAACGATGTAGAACTTGAAGAAGCTAAGAATTTGCAAGTAGAACTTAAAAAGATGGGATTTTCTTTTGTAATATGTTATTTTGAACGTAAACTGAAAGGAATGCATTCGGAAAGTGGAGCAATATATGATGTGGTACAATCGCTAAATAGGGTAGAAGCCTTAGAAATGAAAAATAAATTGCAATATTATATTGAAGAGCAAGCGATAGAAGATAGATTAAATTCTATAATTGAAAGTATGGAAAAAGAGGAAAAGACTCCTTTTATTATGGCTATGTATACTTTTAACGAAAATTTTGCAGGTATAAAACCATACATATATAATTACTTGGAACATATGAATCCACAAATTAGAAAAATGATATTTGCAGTATCACTTGCTGATTATGGAAATACGGCGATTGATGTTCAGTTTTTTATGGATTTATTTCAAGATGATACAATTGAAGATTTTATTGTTGAGTCAATGCCGGGAGTTAATGAATTAGTAAAAATAGAGAAGAAAAATGGAAAAGATCAGATAAGGATAAGGTATCATTTGTTTGCAAACGAAATATTGAGGCAAATGTCATTGGGAAAAGATGCAAAGGAAATATCGTTCTTAAATTTGGTTGATGATATTCTTGTGTTTATAGAGGATTCTCGAAATGGGAAAATAACAATAAATCAAAATACATTATCGCTTATGCGTAGTTTATTTATTACAAGAAATGCAGATGTAGATGCTGAAAAACCAGTGTTCTCGCCATTGATTGAAAAGTTGAAAGACGAGCATAAGGTGGTTTCTGATGGAAAATATGATGATACTAATGATGCAATTATTAGTATATTCAATAAATTGGTGGAGACATATCCAGAAGAACCACATTTTACAGCACATTTGGCAAGATTTTATTTCTATATTGATAAAAACTATGATAAAGGATTTGCGAATATTGATGCTGCTATTGCATTATCGGAGAGCACTTATGGATATGTAGATCCTTTATTGTACCATATGAAAGCTATGGGATATTCTTCAAGAATTAGTAATAAATATATAAAGGATTTAGTAAGAGCTATAAATGATAATTCTGAAAAAGAAAAAATAAACCTTATAAATCAAATTGAAAATGACGCTCAAGAGGCATTTAAATTGTATGAATTAGTTCGAAAGTCCAATGTTGGTATTGCCGGTCATGTTTCAGAAATTTATATGTGTATCAATGTTGCTAACGCTATAAAACGGGTATTAGAAGAATCAGGGGAAAGTTTTAGCAATTATCTCCTTCAAAGTGATGGTGATTGGGTGATGAAATATGTAGATCGTGCAACGGATTTATGGGAAGAAGTGAAGAAAATAGCACCCGAAACAAACTCTGAAGAATTAGAACAATTAGAGATAAGGATTAAGCAGTTAACAAGTGATTTGGAAGGTACCATATCATTATGGGAAGATTATGTGAATAGTGATACAACGATTGATAAAACGCAGGCTAGAAGAATTTTGGCACATGCATATATTAAACAGATGGAGAATGGAAGCAAAAAAGATGAGCAAGATGTTTTGAAAAAAATTATTAAATTAATGGAAGATAATATGGTTGTAGAGAGTCAGCATACAGGTAATATAAGATTGTGGTTTGATGCTATATGTAAATATAAAGTAGAAAATCAAGAAACGCTTATTATGGATGCGATTAATAAACTCAATAGATGGATTTCATTAACAGATTCAGTAGAGGCACATTATTATAGATTTGTGCTAAAATTTATTCAAGCAATAAATGGTAGTATTCTAGCTGAGTCAGAATTACCCAAGTTGTTAAGAGAACTAAAACAAAAATCCATGAATTTGTATAATAGAACGGTGCCTCAACATTGGCTTGTTAATGAGGGTACTGGCTTGTCAATGCTATATTCAAACTCAAGGAGCAAGAAGAATGCAATTTCAGAAGAAGAAATGGCAAAAAAAATGCGATTGATTGTCGGAAGAATAAGTAACAATTATGTCAATGAAAGCCATGCATATATAAATTATCATGGTACAGAAATATATTTTAATCCATCTGCAACAAAGGGAGAAATAGACAAAAGTAAAATTAATCAGAGAGTTAAATTCGGAATTGGTTTTAGTTACGATGGTCCGCGAGCATATAATAGTTCAATTCAATTGATGGGAAAGGAAGATGTTGAGGAAGTGCGAAATATTGAGACAGGGATGATTATAAAATGTGAAGTGATAAAGAATGTTGCTTTTTTTACGCAAGTGCGACTTGTAGGTTATTCAGAAGAGGTTGGAAGTATACACATAGATGAATTAAGTAATCCTTTTAATAGAAATCATAGACCATCAATAGGAAGTGTTTTTGAGGTGAAGGTACTTAATCAAAAATTTGATAATAAAACCCAAAGAAACATATGGATGTTGACGATGAATGTTTCAGGAAGTAGTGATGAGGAACGAGAAGAAACAGCGATGGCAAAGGCACTAAAAAATATAAAATTGTAAATACATTAAATGAGGAAACCCTAATTCCACTAATGTCATTAACTTAAGAAAATTTATAACAGCCAGCTAACCATTTTGGCTTCTCGTTGAAGCGAGTATTCGGGTAAAAATATGGTGTGGTATGTAGTTTGAATATTACGGTGCGGCAGAGCCGCCAGTCCGGTGTGGCGAGAGCCACCTGTCCGGACTAACGGAGCCACCTCAGTTTGTTTATTAAGTTACTTTGCCATTGCTGGATCCAGTCCATATACTTCTCTCATAGAGAGGTCTTTAGCTGGGTCAACACTTTCAATATCGATTTTATAGGAATCATACGAAATACGATCCATGATAGCATCGGCAAGAGTACTTTCACCATCACAGATTTGCTGGTACCATTCACTTTCACGGAACTGAGAACAAAAGATTGTTGAAGATTTTTTACGTCTTTTATGTATCAGTTCAAAAAGATTTCTGGCTTCAGCTTCGGTCAGTTTAAGAAGCAGCCACTCATCAAGGATCAGTACTATTGGCTTGGTATATTTCTTCAGGACATTCGAGAAAGTTCCATTGTCCCTGGCAGCCTGTAAGTCCAATAATAGATCAGGAAGCCGTACATACCGTACTGAGTAATAGTGCTTGCATGCTTCCATGCCAAAGGCACAGGCCATATAAGTTTTACCACTTCCGGTTGCTCCAGTAATAAAGATGTTCCGGTATTCTGTAATGTATTCACAGGTTGCCAGACGGTTGATTAGTGCTTTGTTCAGCTTTCGTCCAGAATGGTAATCGATCGCTGCGATGCTGGCATCTGGCTGTTCAAACTCAGCCTGGCGGATCAGCCTTTTCAGACGATTGTTTTTACGGTTGCTATACTCGACATCAACAAGCATACCGAAGCGATCTTCGAATGGAACTTCCTTCATTGCAGGATCATCCATCTGGATGCGGAATGCATCTGCCATAGCAGTCAGACGCATTTCAATAAGTTTATCGATTGTACTTTGATTTGTCATGATTGTTTACCTCCATAGTATTTGGCTCCTCTGGTTATGCCGTGTGGTTTTTCTACTTGAGATGATTCTGATTCGGTATCAGGTGCATCCTTTGTTGCAACCAATAGATTTTTGATACTTTTATAGCTGGGTTTACCGGAATAAGAGAGCGCCTTAGCGCAGACCTGTTCCAGCTTTTCTGGCGAATATTTTTCTGCCAGTTTCAGTAATCCCATGCAGCTTCTGTAGGATTGCTGTTCAATCCTGCCGGAGGTAAGTATTGCATCGACAACCTTACTTGTGTTAATTCCAATCGAATCAGCCCACTTACGGAACCGGTCACCGTTCCATTCCAGATATTTCTGGTGTTCCTGCGGCATATGTTCTGTCACTGTAGAATACTGACTGCTTCTTCCATAGAGTCGTCTGTGAGAGGCAATACGATTGTGATTATAAAATATTTCAACCGTTGTATCTGTTATACGCACATCAACTTTATTTTTGATATACTGATAAGGCACGGAGTAGAACATTCTGTCTACTGCGATGTGATAGTTAAACTGGACGGTGGCTTGTTTCCACTCAGCCAGTTCAAAAGGTGTAGCAGGCAACGGAGCCAGTAATGGCATTTCTTCCCCAAGAAATAAACTGAGTCTGCTACATTCCTTTTTCTGGAATTTACGGGCGTTGTAGGCATCCAGTTTTTCACGGATTGAAGCATTCAATTCTGCAAGAGAGAAAAACTGTTCATTGCGAAGGGCTGCTGTTATCCATGTGGATATCTTTCCTACCGATCCCTCTACATTCGGTTTATCTTTGGGTTTCCGGACTCTGGCCGGAAGGATGGCAAGATTGTAATGTTCTGCCATCTCATGATAAGTTGTGTTTAAGGCAGTGTTGTACCAGTCACTCTTTTTATGATTCACTGCGGTTGTGCAGTTATCAGAAACGAGCATAGGTGTGACACCGCCAAAGAAATCAAACATCTGGATATGAGCTTTGATCCAGTTGTCAGTTTTCTCATTCATATATGCTTTTACAAAAGCATACTGACTGTAAGTTAATACACCTACAAATATCCATGCATCTGTTATTTCTCCGGTGTCCGGATCAATGATGTGAGCAGGGTCACCTGCCCAGTCAACTTCAATCTGTTCACCTGGTTTTCTAGGGATATGCATGGTAGCCCTGCGTTTTTCTTCATCCTTCTGGATGTAGTAGCAGAACTGAGAATACATTAGAGGCTCTTCGCTGTTCATGCGGCACTCCTCACAGTATTCTACCCAGAGAAGCTTTTTGTTTACGCCGTTCCGCAGAAGTTCTTTGCGGATGTAGTTAAAGTTTGGCATACGTTTATTCGTTGCCGACTTATCTTTAGGAAACATCAGCTCCTCTAGTGCACTGTCGGTCATGTCAAAATCCAGCGGCCATGAAAGATTGATTTCCGCTGCTTTTTTCAAAACCTTGGCGACTGTGTTTCTGGATACACCGCAACTCTGTGCGATGTTCCTCTCACTGAATCCTAAGCTTTTCAAGCGTAGGATTTCACGATACTTGGTCATAACTTACGACCTCCTTTATCTGTATTCACACCAAGGGTGTGTCTTTACAGTATAAAGGAAATATATGTAATAGAGCCCAATAAGGTGGCTCTGAATTACCGGAATATATGGCTCTCAAAGTCCGGACAGGTGGCTCAGAGAGCCCCGGAATAATCATAGTTGATATGCAACCTATTTTTACACCTTTTGCGGACAGCCTTATACTTTTAGACAAACTTGGATATTGTTGAAAGCGTGTTCTCTGAATATCCGGGATACTGCATGAAAGCAGATCCCGGAATTTTTTTTAGATATATTGTAGAATGTTATTCTTTGTTTAAAGATTATATATCTTCAAGTGATGCATAAATGTTATTAATTTTTTCTTCTATTTCATACCAATCTGTTTTTAAGATTTCATAATAATTCTGATCATTCTTCAAGAAGTTAGTTTCGTTAATTGAATTATCTCCTCTACGAACAGTTTGATAATATCTAAAGCCAGATAAAATTATTACAGTAAAAAGATCAGATAAAGTTTTTTCATAGAGATCTTTGTTCCTAAATAATGATTTTGGCAATAAATAGCTAATCTCACCTAAATCGGAAAATAAATCATACAAATGGTTTTCATAAGATTTATTTTCTGAACAATGTTCAAAAAATTCTCTAAGTTTCTCGGTGTCAAGATTACCATTTTTAAATCGTGTAGCTAATGCAACAAATGCGATACATATGGTTCTCGCATTATGTGCAAAAGCTATAGGGGATATAATGTCCTTTTCATGTTGTTTATCAAATTCTTTAACATATTTTTTCCTGAAAAAATAATCTATGTATAGAAGTTCCTTTACAATGGAAGCTATTTGACCTTGGTTTTTATCAAATACTGGTGCGTAAAATCTTTCTTCATATAATGATGAAGGCTTACTTCTACTTGAGGCAGGTAATTGAAAGACTCCCGCTAGGCATAATTTTCCAACTTGAGCAAGATCTGTATTACAATAATCTTCTCTGAAATCTTTAGGAACACTTTCACCGCGTTTAGTCTGATAGAAAATGCCTACCTCTCGCATAGAATTGCAAAATCGAATTTGTTCTGATGCGTTAGCTTTTAAATCAATTTTTTTGATTGGTTTTTGTGAATTTGTAGCTTTAGCGATTTCCAAAATAAAATCATTTTTTTCATCAGTATTTTCTCCCATTGCGCGGATAATTTTACATGGTAGAAAAAGATCTTTCTCTTTTGTTATTTCTTTATTTTTGTGAATTAATGTTGTGGTTTGACCACCATTTACAATAGAAAAATCTTTTAAATGTACGATTTTTCCGTCTACTCTAAAATCGTCGCATACGATGGTGATACCATTATTTCTAAACCAAAATTGGTCCGGATCATGTTCTATTGTGTCGTTTATAGATTTATCAATATCCCTTTTTTTAATATAATAACGAAGATTTCTGGATAATAAATTAGTGCTATGGAGTGCATATAATTCCTTAATAGAAAATGCAGACACATTGACAATAACGGCATCTTCACCATATTCTAAAGCATTATTAGCTGCATCGATTTTGATTATACCGCCTTCTACAGATGGTCTCCTTGATTCTAATTCTTTTATTTCTTCGATAATATCATCTACATATAGAAGAGAAACTTCAAATTTATCATTGTCTTGAAATTGTTCTTTTACAATTTTTTCGATACGATCAGTTCTTATTCTGTTTTTCTTAGCACTAGTATAAAAAACAAATCTAATTTTTGATTCATCACCAATTTCAGCGTTTAATGATAAAAAACGTCTTTGTACGGTAGCGTTTACGTTTTGATATTCACCTTGTTCCATATCCTTATAAAAAAGTATTATTTTCTGTATTGCGTCTCTTACATTGTCATATGTAATAGTTTTATAATATTTCGATTGAACAAGGATAAGATTATCTGCTTCTGAATTGGGATCAAGTAATAATGCATCAACCCCACCATCATATTGACCATCAACGATAACTTCAGAAATGGTTTGTTCTGTAAAATCTAAAGCAGGATTTTTGTAATAATTAGCCCTGACACAAAGAGCAGTAAAAACATATTCATCTGTTTTATCCCTTAATAGAGGATAATCTCTTTTCATAGCAGCTATTTTTTCTTGAAGATAGACATAAGCTTCAGTTGTTGACATGACAAAATTCCCCCAATTTTGACTTTTCTTTTATTGTATCATACTGGTATATCTAGATCAAGAAATGGTAAATTATAGATGGAAAAAGCCGTTGGGCTGACAACATCATGATTGAGCGATGGTTCCGCAGCTTCAAGTATGAAGAAGCTTATCTGACGCTGTATAACAACATCAAGGAAGCCAGAGCTGCTATTGGACGATATGTCCACACCTATAACTTTGAAAGATGCCATTCTGCCCTTGATTACAAAACACCGGCTGAATGCTACTGCCCGGCAATGCTTTTGCCGTATGCAGCTTAATGCATATATGGATCTGGGGAGTGTTCCATTATCCGCCCCATGTTCCTTGTTACTTATCAACCATATCAGTTCATTATAAAAATCTAAGCATTTTATAATGAACTGATATATGTAACTGGGCAGGGGAGAAACTCCCCCCTTAAAATAGTATGGGATTTGGTGTAACTGGAAGTTCGAAGAGAGAAAGGCCTCGCGAAGGTTCCATACAATTCGAAAACAGGAAAAAATATAATCGTACAGTTTGAACGAAAAAAGTCTCATGATCATGAGCGAAAAAGAAAGTATAATTTATTAGGCGATAGAATGGCATATGTGAATTGAATGACTGATAATTCTGATGTCGAAAGAAAAATGATGCAATGATACTATGGATAAATACCGTGTCAGCCATAAAATCAATTCTACGTTAAAAACATACCGTCTAGACAGCTATTTTTTAAGCTATCATTTGAAAGACATATATAATATATAGGCTCAAATGGTGAAAGTGCCCATTTGGGCCTATTATTGTATGAATTCATGTGTACAACCAGAGCAAGATCCACCCGTGTATTACAGTATTGTCATTTTGACAATTTTGTATTACTTACGAGTAGCAGACTTGATGGAGATAACGTCCCCATACCCACGTGAAAATATAATTGCCGGCAATTACATTTTAGCAGATATGCAAGCATATCTGGATAAGAATTACAGACAACAAAATAATGAAATTTGATAAGGCATTCACTTGGAATAGGTGAGTGTTTTTTGTTTTCAAATATTTAATTAATCGAAAAAAATAAAAAAAGTTTTCCTCAGGGGGCTGTAAAAATGCCTCTCAGCGTTTCGTTTTATGTAAGGGTATTTTTGACAGGAAAAAATAAAAATTTTCATCAAGAGCCTGTATTTATGCCCTTCATCTTTTGAATATGTGTAAGGACATTTTTGAGCCGGCAGAAAAATGTTTTTTACAACAATTAGAAATAGAAACGAGGCGAGAAAAGAATGCAATATGAATACATGAAGGAGTCAGAGCAGATGCTTCAGTACTTCCAGTTTCCGAAGTTTTTGCTAAAGCTGCGCATTTCTCAAACTGCAAAATTTCTTTATATGGTTTTGTATGACCGGGCGCGGATATCGAGAAAGAATAGCTGGATAGATAAGTATGGAAATGTTTATCTGATTTTTCCGATAGAGGAATTGTCTGTTCAAATCGACAAATGCAAATCTTCTGTAAAAACAGCATTGAAGGAATTAGATGATGAGGGAGTATTGGTTCGTAGATCCGGTGGATTTTCAAAACCCAATCATTTATATGTAAAAATTCCATCTGATGAGATAGGTTTACAGCCGGTTGACGATAAGGCGGTTGAAAAGATGGTTACAACAGAGTCGGAAAAGTAACCTTCATCTGGTCGTAAAAATGGCTGTACAGGAGTCGGAAATGTGGCACCTAGTAAAGTAACTGAGAAATATAAAAGTAATAAATATCATGAAGTAAATTATTGCTATGGGGAAGGAGAGAGTTTGTGATGAGAGAAGAAGATACCGTATGTGTAGGCAGTGATGGTTTGCAATATTGCAAAGTCTGTGGGGAAGCGAAAGAAGCATTTTTTCCTAAGGGTGACTTTATGGGGATGAAGAAACATTCCAGGCAATGTGCTTGTGACAGAAAAGCGTATGAAGAAGAACAAAAATATTTTAAAGACAAAGAGCACCGGGAATTAGTCAGCAGAAATACGAGCATCTGTTTTGACGAGAGCAGAATGGAAGAGTGGACATTTGAGAATGCAGATATGTCAGATGCGGTAATGCATAAGGCAAAAAAATATGTTGATAACTGGGAGAAAATGAAAAGAAACCATATAGGTTGTTTGTTCTGGGGACCGGTTGGGACTGGGAAAAGTTATGTTGCCGGGTGTATTGCCAATGATCTTCTTAAACGAGAAGTAACGGTAAAGATGACAAATTTCAATACCATTATTGATGATATATTTCCGCTGGCAGACAAAACGGAATATATCAATGCATTGGCTTCGTATCAGCTTTTGATTATTGATGATCTTGGAGTGGAACGAAATTCAGAATATGCATTAGGAATTATTTTCAGTGTCATAGATCGTAGGATCCGTTCAGGACGACCATTGATCATTACGACTAATCTTCCACTGGAAGAAATAAAAAGCGAGACCATGTTGGATAAGAGGCGTATCTATGACCGTATTTTAGAAATGTGTACGCCAATGTATGTTGGAGGTACAAGTAAACGAGAAGCGATTGCAAGTATGAAAATGGAGAAAGCGAAAACCTTGTTGAATACCAACAGAGGGGAGGAGAAATGCGAATGGATCATACAGAAAAAACAATACCTGTTTGGAAGAAATATTCTTTAAATGTTTCCGAAGCAGCTGAATATTACGGAATCGGAGAAAAGAGATTAAGACAGATTGCAGGTGAAAATGAAGGAGCAGATTTTATTTTGGAAGTTGGTTCGCACATCCGATTCAAAAGAAAATTATTTGAAGATTATCTGGATACAGCCAGCACAGTTTAAGTGACAGAATAGAAAAAATAGTAATGAAAATAATGTTCATTTTATCTTAGCGAAGGGAAGGTCTTGTGGTATAATGAATAAACCGAGACGGTCTTCCAAGTTAAATGAACATTTGATGAAGGAGACTAAAAGATTATGAGTGAAAAAAGGAGAGATCATAGAGGACGTATATTACACAATGGAGAAATACAGTTATCTGATGGCAGATATCGATTTAAGTATGTCGATGAGATGGGAAAGGAGCGCTGCGTATATAGCTGGCGCTTAGACCATAACGATGCAACTCCGAAAGGAAAGCGCCGTACTTTGTCGCTTCGGGAGATGGAGAAGAAAATCCAGGCGGACCATTTCGAGCAGATTGCAACAAATGGCGGAAATATGACGGTACTGGAATTGGTTGAAAAGTATACATCAACAAAAACCGGTGTCAGACCTACTACAGTTGCAGGATACGGAACAGTTATCAATTTATTGAAGAAAGATCCATTTGGAAAAAGAAGGATTGATACGGTTCGGATTTCGGATGCAAAATGTTGGCTGATACATCTTCAGCAGGTAGAAAAGAAAAGCTATAGTTCCATCCATTCGATCCGAGGCGTTCTTCGTCCGGTATTTCAGTTGGCGGTGGATGATGACCTGATCAGGAAAAATCCATTTCAGTTTCAGCTAATGGAAGTGGTCGTGAATGACAGTGTGACAAGAGAGGCAATCAGCAGAGCGGAGGAGCGTAAGTTTTTACAATTTGTAAAGGATGATGCACATTTCAGTAAATACTATGAAGGTATTTATATATTGTTTAAGACGGGGCTTCGCATCTCAGAATTCTGCGGGCTGACGATTTCTGATATTGATTTCAAGGAGCATACGATCAACATCGATCATCAATTGCAGAAAAAATCAAAAATCGGATATTATATTCAAGAGACTAAAACAACCAGCGGAACGAGAAAGATACCTATGACTGCAGATGTAGAGGAATGTTTTCGGAAAATAATAGAAAAACGAAACCCGCCCAAAGCAGAGCCTATGGTAGATGGAAAAAGTGGATTCTTACACTTTGATAAAAATGAAAGTATCTGCTATTCCCTGCACTGGGAGCATTATTTCCAACATATCGTTCAGAAGTATAATAATACTTATAAAGTACAGATGCCTGTCATTACACCGCATGTATGTCGGCATACCTATTGCTCAAATATGGCAAAATCCGGAATGAATCCAAAAGCATTGCAATATTTGATGGGCCACTCAGACATCAGCGTAACGCTGAATACATATACGCACGTAAATCTTGAGGATGCCAGGGAAGAAGTTGCCCGGATTCAGGTTGTGTAATTACGATTTTTAATTGAAAATAGCAAGGTGTAAAATAGAAAAACATACACCTTATTTTACACCTTTTGCGGACGATATTATGCGAAAATAAACCAGGTTATGCCAGAAAAGAAAAATTCACAAAGGCTTACAAAGCCCGAAAAACTAAGAAATGCGAGGTTATGCAACAATGATAAAAGTACTATTCATCTGCCACGGCAATATCTGCCGCTCCACCATGGCAGAATACGTTATGAAACATTTAGTTAAACAATCCGGCATAGAGTCCGATTTCTTCATCGATTCCGCCGGTACAAGCAACGAAGAACATGGAAACCCAGTTCACCACGGCACACAAAAGAAGCTCCGCAAGGAAGGAATCCCGTGTGGCAATCACCGTGCACGCAAGATGCGTAGAGAAGAATATGTCGCATTCGACTACATCATCTGCATGGAGCGATATAATATACAGAACATTATGAGAATCATCGGAAATGACCCGGAGCACAAGGTACAGAGACTTCTGGATTACACAAATCGTCCGAGAGACATTGCAGATCCATGGTATACAGGAAATTTTGATGAGACATTTGATGATGTGATGGAAGGTTGCCAGGCGTTTCTTAGCTATCTGATGGAGCATCTGCAATAAATTTTCAGATGGGAGACCCAAAGGAGAATGGAAAATAAAAAAGAGAAGTAATCTGAGTTTAGAAAAGGATTTTCTTTAAAGCACAAGCTTTGTAGCAGGAGGAATCCATTTCATACCGGATCACTTCTCTTTTATTTTAGATCTTTTATGATTGCACAAATTGAGATTCTGCTATTCGGAAAAACGTTGTATTATTGAGAAGCCACAAACGTATCAACCAAAAATCCGCAATCTTATCTCTCCCATCGTCCACTGGCTCCACAAGGAAGTACCAGCCCATTTGAAGATACTGGAAGTCCAATCTCTTGTGAATCCACATGCCCACCGTATTTCTTAAGCTCAGTCGCGATCATATAAGTCAGTACTGCTGGGGCAAGTCCTGTCGTATAAGAATTGATCAGGAAGAACAGTGGATCATCGGATAAAATCTTCGTACAGAGTTTTACCAGTGGATGAATTGCGTCTTCAATCTTCCAGATCTCGCCCTTTGGTCCACGACCGTAGGAAGGTGGATCCATGATGATTGCATCGTAATGATTACCGCGGCGGATTTCGCGCTCTACGAATTTGACACAGTCATCAACCAGCCAGCGGATCGGTGCGTCGCCGAGTCCGGAAGAAACAGCATTTTCTTTTGCCCATGTAACCATTCCCTTGGAAGCGTCTACATGAGTTACGTGTGCGCCGGCAGCAGCTGCTGCAAGTGTTGCACCACCGGTATAGGCGAATAAGTTCAGTACTTTTACCGGGCGCCCGGCATTGCGAATCTTTTCAGAGAACCAGTCCCAGTTGGTTGCCTGTTCCGGGAAAAGTCCGGTATGTTTAAAATTAAACGGTTTTAAGTTAAAGGTAAGATTCTTATAACTGATTTGCCACTGTTCCGGGAGATCGAAGAATTCCCATTCACCGCCGCCTTTTTTACTGCGGTGATAGTGTGCGTTCGGATGTTTCCAGCGTTTGTCTGTGCGAGGTGTATCCCAGATCACCTGCGGATCCGGACGAACCAGGATGTACTGCCCCCAGCGTTCCAGCTTTTCTCCGTCTGAGGAGTCAATTACTTCATAATCTTTCCAACCATCTGCTAACCACATATATTATTAAATCCTTTCTGAAGTGCTTTTTGATAAATTTCCAGTTTTCTATAGTCTTGTTCAATGCATATTTATAGACATACTGTTTTACTTTTCTATTTTATTATAGAAGAAAGGATACTGCAAGAAGCGAATGTAAAATATCGCAATAATATACAAAAAGCTATCGCGATAACAAATGGTTTTTGGTAAAAATAACGGGACTATCTGTTTACATAAGGGACGAAGGGTGATAGAATGTATCTATAAGTGAAATGATTCACGTAAAAGAAAGGTGGAAATGAATATTATGGTAACAGTTAATGCAATGGGAGACAACTGCCCGATTCCGGTAATCAAAACAAAAAAAGCAATGCAGGCTCTTACAGGACCGGAGACAATTGAAGTATTAGTAGATAATGAGATTGCTGTACAGAATGTTACAAAGCTGGCAAAAGAACAGGGCGGAGAAGTAAGCTCTGAAAAGCTTGGAGAAAAAGAATACAAAGTAACGATCAAGATGCAGGGAGTACCGGCAGCAGATGCAGAAGTTGTATGTACACCGGATCAGAAGGGAGACCTTATCGTAGTGGTATCTTCTGACCGCATGGGAACAGGTAATGATGAACTTGGTAAAGTCCTGATTAAGGGATTTATTTATGCAGTTACACAGCTTGATACACTTCCGAAGAAGATGCTTTTCTACAATGGAGGCGCTACTCTTACAACAGAAGGATCAGATTCCATTGAAGATCTGAAGTCTCTGGAGGCACAGGGAGTAGAGATTCTTACATGTGGTACATGTCTTGACTACTATCATTTAAAAGACAAACTTGTTGTTGGTGGCGTAACCAATATGTACAGTATTGTTGAATCTATGGCTGAAGCAGGAAAGATCATCAGACCATAGTTTGAGAACTATATAACAAAGAAGTTCGTATAACGGACAGAGAATATTTAAGAAAAGTTGAGAAATTAAGTATGAATAAAGATATCAGAGAGACACAGTGTATAAGGACATCATGTTGAGGCGTCAAAGCAGGTCGAAGGACCCTTGTTCAGGCTCTGGACAAGTTGTTAAAAACTGAAGATGGTAACCTCCTGGATAAAATGAATTTGTTTGTTCGGGCAGATGCACTTTGCTCTCTGGTATTTGATATCGGATGGTAGAAGATAGATGTGGCTGCGCAATTTGATCAAAGGAAATAACGGAATCCGGTGAGGGTGTATTTATACGAATTTGATCGAATAGAAAGAGGGAATAATTATGAACTTAAAGCAGCTGGAAGCATTTATTAAAGTATCCGATTCAAAGAGCTTTTCAAAAGCAGCACAGGAACTGTATCTGACACAGCCAACAGTAAGTGCGCATATACAGACACTTGAAAAAGAACTGAAAGTGAGATTGTTTGTGCGTAATACCAAGACTGTCAAATTATCTGAGGACGGAAAGACACTTTATCAGTATGCACGTCAGATGATCGAACTGGAACAGGAAATCCAGTCAATGTTTTCAAAAGCAGCAGAGCAGAAAGAAAGATGTATTACGATCGCAACCTCTACGATACCGGCGCAGTATATTCTGCCGGATATTCTGGTGAAATTCCGAGAGAGATTTCCGGAAGAACAGTTCAGAATCGTGGAAAGTGACAGCAGTACTGTCATTGAACAGGTAGCATCGCATCTGGTTGATATTGGATTTTCCGGTACAGTAATCGAAAAAGCAAATTGTAAATACATACCGTTTTACCAGGATGATCTGGTTGTTATTATGCCGAATACGAAAGAATATCAGAAAATCGTAAAAGAGCAGAAGGATTTAAAATGGCTGGAAGGAGAACCTCTGATTATGCGTGAGGAGGGATCCGGTACCAGAAAAGAAGCAGAGAAGCAATTAAAAAAGATGGGAATCTCTTTGGATGATCTAAATATTGTTGCGACAATTGAGAATCCGGAAGCGATCAAGAGATCTGTTAAAAGTGGTCTTGGCATTACAATTATTTCAAGACTTGCGGCCGCAGATGAGATCCAGGCAGGAGAAGTTCTGGAATTCCCGTTTTCACAGGATGGCAGCGGTCGAAACCTGAATCTTGTATATAATAAAAACTACAAACTTCCGGCAGCGGCTGAACATGTGAGAGAATTGATTATAGAAAAGTATGAATTGCAAAAGCAGTCTTTACAATAGAAAGTATGAATGATAGAATTTATCTATGTGCGCATTTTTTGCGGCAGGTAACATGTTAAATGCAAAGTATAAGTTGGGGATAAACAATGAATAAAGAAAAAGTAAGACTGACACAGTATGCAAAAACTTCCGGGTGAGCCGCTAAAGTAGGTCCGGAGACCCTTGCCCAGGTTCTGGGTAAGTTACCGAAATTTGAAGATGAAAATTTGATCGTCGGAATCGAGACATCAGATGATGCTGCGATTTATAAGGTTACAGATGATATTGCGATGATCCAGACCGTGGATTTTTTTACGCCGATCGTGGATGATCCGTATATGTTTGGCCAGATTGCAGCAGCAAACTCGCTCAGTGATGTTTACGCAATGGGAGGAGAGCCGAAGGTAGCACTTAATATCGTAGGATTTCCGAATTGTCTTGATCCACAGATCTTAGGAGATATTCTTGCCGGTGGAGCCGATAAGGTAAAAGAGGCAGGAGCTGTTCTGGTTGGTGGACATACAGTACAGGATGATGAGCCGAAGTATGGACTTTGTGTGTCCGGATTTGTACATCCAAAGAAGATTTTTAAGAATTACGGATGTAAACCGGGGGATGTGCTGATCCTTACCAAACAGGTCGGAACAGGAATTGTTAATACAGCAATCAAAGGAGAAATGGCATCTGCAGCCGCAATCAGGGAAGCTGAGATTGTCATGTCTTCTTTAAATAAAAAAGCAAAAGAAGTTGTGGAGCATTTCCCTGTAAATGCATGTACAGATATTACAGGATTTGGTCTTTTAGGTCACTGCGTTGAAATGGCAGAGGCAAGTAATGTGACATTTGAACTGAATGTTCACGATATTGCATATCTTGATGAAGCAATCAGCTATGCAAAAATGGGCCTTGTTCCGGCGGGGGCTTACAAGAACAAGGGATATTCTTATCAGAAAGTAGATTTCAGAAATGTAGAAGATCATTTTATCGATCTGTTATATGATCCGCAGACATCAGGTGGACTGCTCATCAGCGTGGAAGCGCAGTATGCGGAAGCCGTGATGGAAGCATTCGAGAAGAAGAGACTGGATACCAAGGTATCCCTGATCGGAACCGTAACAGAAAAGAGCGATAAACTGATTCGTCTGCACTAGGAATTCAAAGAGGTAGAGGAGAAAATGAATAAAAATTTATTATTTCGCAGTATTCCGAAAGTAGATATTCTGCTTGAAGAACAGGAGATACAGGATTTGATTGATGTATATGGACGTGAACTTGTGATGGATGTGATCCGTGAAGAGATGGATGCGCTCAGAACATTTATCGGAAAGTGCGAGGAAGAAGAGAAAGCGAAAGCGCAGATCGGGATGCTTACGCAGAATATAAAACGGCATGCCGGAAAGCTGCATGAGCCGAATATGAAAATGGTGATCAACGGAACAGGAACAGTTCTCCATACCAATCTCGGCCGTGCACCGATCAGTAAGGAGCATGTTGAGAGACTGGCAGGAATTGTGAGTGGTTACTCCAATCTGGAATACAATCTGGAAGCAGGAGCACGTGGAGAGAGATACTCTCATTTTGAAAAATTGCTTTGCAAACTGACCGGGGCAGAGGCTGCGATGGCGGTTAACAACAATGCTGCGGCTGTTATGCTGATCTTAAGTTCAATGGCAAAAGGCGGGGAAGTTGTAGTATCCCGCGGAGAGCTGGTTGAGATCGGTGGCAAATTCCGGATTCCGGATGTAATGGAGCAGAGCGGAGCTTCACTTGTGGAAGTCGGAACGACGAATAAGACACATTATTCTGATTATGAAGAAGCGATCACAGAGGAGACAAAAGCACTCCTTAAAGTTCATACAAGCAATTACCGTATTGTTGGATTTACAGAGACGGTTACGATCGATGAACTGATTCCGATTGCGCAGGAACACGATATCCCGATTATCGAAGATCTTGGAAGTGGTGTGCTGATCGACCTGAGTAAATACGGACTGACCTATGAACCGACGGTTCAGGATTCCATCCGCAAGGGAGCGGACGTTGTATGCTTCAGCGGAGACAAGCTGCTCGGTGGTCCGCAGGCTGGAATCATCATCGGTAAGAAGAAATATATTGACCAGATGAAGAAGAATCAGCTGACACGTGCACTGCGAATTGATAAATTTACAGCAGCGGCACTGGAACTGGTATTACAGGAATATTTATCAGAAGAAAAGGCAATCCAGAATCTTCCGGTACTGCGTATGATCACAGAGTCCAAAGCGGATGTGGAAAAGCGTGCAAGATCTCTGAAGCGGATTCTGCAGAATGCACAGCTTGCTGCAACGATCGGGATGGAACCGTGTGAATCACAGATCGGTGGAGGCTCTCTTCCACTTGAACGCATTCCGAGTATGGCAGTTACGATTAAGCCGGAGAATATCAGTGTACCGAAGCTGGAAGAAGAGATGCGGCATCTTTCTATGCCAATCATTCCGCGTACAGCCAACGACACGATTTATCTGGATGTGCGGACAATTGAATCCTGCTACTTTAAGAAGATAGCAGAGATGCTGGGAGAATTATTATGAAAAACATTATCGTAGGAACCGCAGGTCACATTGACCATGGGAAAACGACACTGATAAAAGCACTTACCGGACGTAACACGGACCGGTGGGAAGAAGAACAGAGAAGAGGGATCACCATTGACCTCGGGTTTACTTATTTTGATTTGAAAAATGGAGACCGTGTAGGGATCATTGATGTTCCGGGACATGAAAAATTTATCAACAATATGGTTGCGGGAGTTGTCGGAATGGATCTGGTACTTTTGGTTGTGGCAGCGGATGAAGGTATCATGCCGCAGACAAGAGAACACATGGACATTCTGGGACTCCTTGGGATCAAGAAGAGCATTCTGGTGATCAACAAGTGTGATCTGGTCGATGAAGAATGGCTGGAACTCGTTGAGGAAGAAATCCAGGAAGAACTGGAAGGTACTTTTTTGGAAGGTGCACCGGTTGTTAAAGTATCGGCTGCAACCGGGCAGGGGCTTGATGAACTGACGGATACGATTCAGCAACTGATGTCGGATGAGGTGGTTGCAAAGGATACACAGACTATTCCAAGACTTCCGATTGACCGGGCATTTACCCTGTCAGGCTTTGGGACAATTATCACAGGGACACTTATATCCGGTACGATCACCAGGGAAGACGTTCTGGAAATGTATCCGATCGGAAAAGAGTGCAAGATTCGTAATATTCAGGTACATGGGCAGAATCAGGACAAATGCTATGCCGGACAGAGAGTGGCGATCAATCTGTCAAATGTGAAGAAAAAGGAAATTCGCAGAGGGTGTGTGCTTGCGCCGAAGAACAGTATGAAAAATACAGATCTTCTGGATGTGAAGCTGAAAGTTCTGGAAGACTCCATGCGTATCCTTACAAATCATGAGAGATTGCATTTATACACGGGTACGAGTGAGATCCTCTGCCGTGCTGTTCTGCTGGATAAGGAGCAGATCGGACCGGGAGAAGAGGGACTGGTACAGCTCAGACTGGAAGAAGAGATTGCGGTCAAACGAGGCGACCGTTTTGTAGTACGTTTCTATTCGCCGATGGAGACTATCGGAGGCGGGATCGTGCTGGAACCGAATCCGGTGCGTAAGAAACGTTTTGATGCACAGGCAATCGAAGAACTGAAGAAAAAAGAATCCGGTTCTCTTGGCGATGTTATGGAGCTTCAGATCAAAGAACACGGCGACACGATGATCACACTTGCTGAGCTTGCAAAGGTGATGGCACATTCCGTAGATGAACTGAAGGAGTATCTTGAAGAACTGGAAGAATCGGGCACAATCTTTGTATTCCCAATGAAGAAGGACACATATTTGTGGCACAGAGACAGCGAATTTGCAGTACGTCAGAAGATAGAGGAGACATTGCAGAAATATCACAGTGAGCATCCATACCGATATGGAATGAAGAAAGCCGAAATTCACAATACATTCCTGAAAAAGATTAAACCAAACATATTTGATGCGTATATCGAAAGAATGACGGGAGAAAACGTCTATGGAAGAAGGGAAGAATATCTTTCGCTTCCGGGATATGAAGTTCCGAAGGACGCGATGTATCTTCAGACAGAGAAGCTGATCGAAGATACATTTGAAAAAGCAGGATATGATTTTGTGAGATTTTCAGAGATTGATTTTGGAAAAATTCCGCGCCAGACAGCGGAAGATGTGGTTCTCATGATGATTGACGAAGGAAAAGTACTCCGTATCAATGAAGAGATGTTTACGATGAAACACCTGATGGATGAAGCGAAGGAAAAAATTCAGAATCATCTGAAGGAAGAAAATCTGATCACGATCGCACAGGTGAGAGATATGTTCTCAACAAGCAGAAAGAGTGCGAAACCGATTTTAGAATATATGGACAGCATTAAGGTGACAAAGAAGACAGGCGGAGAAAGTGAGAGGGTGGCATACTTATGAATTTAAAGCAGCTGGAGGCATTTGTTAAGGTAACTGAGTCGGGAAGTTTTTCAAAAGCGGCAAAGCTTTTGTTCCTGACGCAGCCAACGGTCAGTGCACATATCTCTTCTCTGGAGAAAGAACTGGACTCACGGCTTTTTGTCAGAAATACAAAGGAAGTAAAATTGTCGGAAGAAGGAAAGCAATTATACCAGTATGCGCGCCAGATGGTGGAACTCGAAAAAGAAATCGAGCAGGTATTTTCCAAGGATGCGCATCGTGAGGAAAAATGTATTACAATTGCGACCTCTACGATTCCGGCACAGTATGTTCTTCCGGCGATTCTGGCGAAATTCAGAGAGACTTATCCGGATGAGCAGTTCCGGATTTCAGAAAATGACAGCTGCGGTGTTGTTGAACAGGTAGCAGGGCATATGGTAGATATTGGATTCACAGGTACGGTACTTGAAAAAAAGCATTGCAGATATATGCCTTTTTATCAGGATGAACTGGTTGTTATCATGCCGAATACCGAGTTTTATCAGGAAATACAGAAGCGCTATAAGACAGCAACATGGATAAAGAATGAACCGGTCATTATGCGGGAAGAAGGATCGGGAACCCGCAAGGAAACAGAAAAAATATTGAGAAAAGCAGGAATTATGCCTGATACCCTCAATATAGTAGCATGCATTGAGAATCCGGAAGCGATAAAAAGGTCAGTAAAGAGTGGGCTTGGAATCACGATCATATCAAGACTTGCAGCAGAAGAGGAGATCCGGACCGGACAGGTTCTGGAATTCCCGTTACAGAAGGATGAAAGCAGTCGTTATCTGAACCTTGTATACAATAAAAACTATCAGCTGCCTGCAGCAGCAGAGCATCTGATCCGGATTGTAAAGGATTTCTATCCGGATGCACATATGGGGAAATGAAAAGAGGATCAATATGATATATTTAGATAATGCAGCAACCACAATGCGCAAACCACAGGAAGTAATTGATGCGATCACCGCAGTAATGTGCTCAATGGGGAATGCAGGAAGAGGCGTCAACGAGGCATCTCTCGGAGCAGCAAGAACCGTATATGACACAAGAGAGAAGCTTGCAGGTTTTTTCGGGGCGGAAGATGCAAGACAGATCGTATTTACCATGAATTCAACGGAGAGTCTGAATATTGCGATCAAGGGGATCTTAAATCCGGGAGACCATGTGATCTCTACGGTTTTGGAACATAACTCTGTTCTCCGACCACTTTATGAGATGGAGAAAAAGGGAGTTGAAGTGACATTCCTTGGATGTGATGAAAAAGGAACTCTGGATTACGCAAATTTTGATAAAGCAATCAAAGAGAATACAAAAGCAATTGTCTGTACCCATGGGTCCAATCTGACGGGAAACAAAGTGGATGTGGAGCGGATCGGGGAAATTGCAAAAAAACACGATCTGTTGTTTGTGGTAGATGCATCACAGACTGCCGGTGTATTTCCGATCGATGTGCAGAAGATGCATATTGATATTCTGTGTTTTACCGGACATAAGGGACTTTTAGGACCGCAGGGGACTGGTGGAATGTATGTGAGAAAAGGCGTTCATGTCCGGCCACTTCTTTCAGGCGGTACCGGTGTGCAGACCTATAGTAAGACACAGCCGGAAGAGATGCCGACAGCACTGGAAGCAGGAACACTTAACGGACATGGAATTGCCGGACTGGATGCTGCGATCGGATATCTGGAAGAAACAGGAATTGATACGATCCGCGCAAAGGAACAGGCATTGATGAAGCGGTTTTATGAAGGGATAAAAGAAATCCCGGGAGTCAAAATTTATGGGGATTTCAGCAGCATGGACCGCTGTGCGGTAGTGAGCCTGAATATCAGAGATTATGACTCGGGAGAAGTCAGTGATGCACTTCTGACAGATTATGGGATTTCTACCCGTTCAGGAGGACACTGTGCACCACTGATGCATGAGGCACTTGGAACCGTAGAGCAGGGGGCTGTCAGATTCAGTTTTTCCCACTATAACACAGAGGAAGAAGTGGATACGGCAATCCGGGCAATCTGCGAGCTTGCAGAAGAAGAGTAAAATTTTATAAGATCAGAGATTGATAGAAGACCGATATAATATTGATAGTATCAATATATATATCGGTCTATTTTAATTATGAATTGGACAAGAAGTTGTGCAAAAGATATAATTATAGGGTAACAAAAAAGTCTTTAATAGTCAAAATGACGAATGAGAGAAAGACGAAGGAGGAAGAAAAATGAATTTATCAGATTCAAAGAAGAAGCTTGCACTTGCGGGGGTTCTGTGTGGGCTTGTAGCTGCATGTCTGGCTTACTTTGGTAATCCGGCAAACATGGCATTCTGTATTGCCTGCTTTATCCGTGATACGGCAGGAGCTCTGGGATTTCACCAGGCCGAAGTTGTGCAGTATGCAAGACCGGAGATCATCGGTCTTGTGATCGGAGCATTTATTATTTCAGTGGCAACAAAAGAATACCGTTCAACAGCAGGATCTTCACCGATGATCCGTTTTATCCTTGGTATGGTAATTATGATCGGTTCCCTGATTTTCCTTGGATGCCCGCTCCGTATGGTGATCCGTATGTCAGCAGGTGACCTGAATGCATGGGTAGCACTGATCGGTTTTGTACTTGGAGTTGGAACCGGAGCATTTGCACTCAAAAATGGTTTCAGCCTTGGACGTGCGCATGAGACAAACAAAGAAAGTGGAGCAGTGCTTCCGGTACTGATGCTTGGTATTCTGATCCTTGCAACCTGCTCAACACTTCTCAAAGCAAGTGAAGCAGGTCCTGGAAGTCTTCATGCACCAATTATCATGTCACTGATCGGCGGACTTATTTTCGGAGCACTTGCTCAGAAATCAAGAATGTGCTTCGCCGGCGGAATCCGTGATGCGATCTTAATGAAGAACTTTGATCTTCTTACAATTATTGCAGGTCTTTTTGTAGTAATGCTGATCTTCAATCTGGCAACAGGAAGATTTGTACTTGGATTTAACACTCCTGGAATCATTGCACATTCCAACCATCTGTGGAATATTCTTGGCATGTATGCAGTAGGATTCGCGGCAGTTCTTGCCGGCGGATGCCCGCTTCGCCAGCTGATCCTTGCAGGACAGGGTTCTTCTGATTCAGCAGTTACTGTACTTGGCATGTTCTTTGCAGCAGCACTTTGCCATAACTTCGGACTTGCATCAAGCGGAACAGCTATGAATGCAGAGACAGGCGAACTCGTTGCAGGAGCCGTAACGCCGAATGGAAAAGTTGCTTGTATTATCTGTATTATCGCATGCTTTATCATTGCATTTACAAACAAAAGAGAGCAGGCAAAATAGTCAGAAACTGCAAGATATAGATGGATAATCCATAAGAAATATGATATGCTAGGAAGGCAGGTAAAAAATATGAAAGAAGTAGATGCAAGAGGACTTTCGTGTCCGGAACCGCTGATGCTTACTGCAGAGGCACTGAAGAATGCAAACGGACCGATCAAGGTTCTTGTGAGCGAACCTCACCAGAAGACTAATATCGAGAAGTTTGCGAAGGACAAAGGAAAGAAGGCAACTTCTACCGAGAAGGGCTCTGAATTTGAAATTGTGATTGAATAATGAGAAAAAAAGAGTTAAAGCTGGTTATCACATTCCATACAACAGCGGATGCGATGGCGATGGAAAAAGAATGTAAAAAAGTTGGTGCACAGGGACGTATGATTCCGGTGCCGAGAAGTATTTCAGCAGGATGCGGGCTTTCCTGGTGCGCACCACTGGAATGCAGGGAAGAACTGAAAAATGTCATGCAGGGAATCGGTCTTGAAGAAGAAGAGATCCACGAGTGTATGGTATAAGAAGAGGTAAAACGAGGAAACCGCAAGATGAGGAATCGGAATCATTTTTGCGGTTTCCTTTTTCCGTTTACTGAGAATATTCGTGGAACAAGAAAAATAATTCTTTACATTTAGACTGATTTTGGATACATTATTAGTATATCCTACTAATTAACTGCGGTATGGTGGAGGGGAAGATGAAAGGATTATCAGAAAAGCGGTTGAGCGATTATATGGCAGAACAGATTGCGGATGAAATTCTGGCGGGCAGGATAGAAGGAGGAAGCCAGTTAAAGCAGGAAGAGCTTGCTGAGGTATTTGGAGCATCCAGAATCCCGATCCGTGAAGCATTTCAGGTTCTGGAGAGTCAGGGGCTGATCGTGAGGCTGGCAACAAAAAGAATTTATACGGTTGAGCTGGATGAAGAGCAGATAGAACTGATTTTTGAGATGATCGGAGAAATCCTCAAAAAAGCGGTTCAGCATGTCCTGAATATGAAAAGTCAAACAGAGGAAAAGGAAGTATTTTCGACGGAAACAAGACCGGACCAGTTGCTTCTTGCACAGATGGAGAATGGATATCTGACGAATCTGCTGAAAAATGCTTCGGAGTGTTATATCCGGTTTGCCACAAAATGTAAAGAGACGGATGGAAAAAAAGAGACAGAAAAGGCAATCTGCGAAAAGATAGCAGGTGCATTAAATGGTGCGGAAAAATATACAAAAACATTTGCAAAAGCGGTCAATAGTGAGATTGACAGATGGGTATTGCTTCTGGCAGAGCAGGTGAAGGAAGAAAGAAGGAAGAATAGATGAATGGTTTAAAACCGATCAAGATGCCGTCAGCGAAGGAAAAAGTTGCTGCGGAGCTTAGAAAAGCAATTTTATCAAGGCAAATGAAAGAAGGAGAGATCCTTTCACTCGACAGTGTGGCATCTCAGCTAAATGTGTCGGCAATGCCGGTAAGAGAAGCATTTCAGATTCTGGCAAGGGACGGGCTGATCCAGCTTCGGAAGAATAAAGGGGCAGTCGTCCTTGGAATCACGGAAACCTATATCCGGGAACATTATCAGCTCCGCGCGATCCTCGAGAGTGCGGCAGCAAAGCTTGCAGCAGAACCGGGAACAGATATTGCGGAAATAGAAGATGTCTATCAGGAATCTTGTGAGGCACTGGAAAACGGGGAATCCCAGAAATACACGGATCTCAACCGTGCATTTCACAATGAAATCTGGAGTGCGGCAGGTAATGGAAAGATGAAAAAAATGATCTCCGAACTCTGGAACGGACTTTCTATGGGAAGTATGGTTTCAGAAGGTGATTATGCGAAGGTATCGATCAAAGAGCATGGAAGGATTCTAAAAGCACTCCAGGAGCATAATGTCGAAGCGGCAGAAAAAGAGATGTATGCGCATATCATGCGAAGCCGCGATGATATGCTGACGTATTACAAGTAGATAAGTGTAAGAAAATAAAAGATATACACAGAACATAAAAAGATTTTGAGAGTATAGATACTTCTTGAAGTCTTTTTTATTTGCAAAAAATTTCATTTCGTGCAATATGACAGAAGAATCTTAGTCAGAATATACAAAATAGAATATGCAGAATTATGCTATCCGCCAAAATGATAAAAAGTAATTGACATTTTGGTGTCAATGAATTATATTAAAATCAAGATTTGGATACAAAATCAGATATCAAAAATCAGATATCAAATAAAAGACATCCAGAAAAGAAACTAAAAAGAGAAATGAGGAGGTAGCAAAATGAGTCAGGTAACTATCACATTATTGTTCCTGCTGTTTGCGATCGTGATGTTCATGTGGGAGAAAATTCCGTTGGGACTGACATCCATGATTGTCTGTGTGGGACTGGTAGTCACGGGAGTTCTGGACTGGAAGACAGCATTTTCAGGATTCATTGACAGCAACGTCATCCTGTTTGTTGCGATGTTCATTGTAGGTGGCGCACTTTTTGAAACAGGAATGGCAAACAAAATAGGGGGAGTTGTAACACATTTCGCCAAGACAGAGAAGCAGCTGATCGTTGCGATTATGGTCATCGTAGGCGTGATGAGCGGTTTCCTTTCCAACACAGGAACAGCCGCAATTCTGATCCCGGTAGTCATCGGTATCGCAGCAAAGTCGGGATATTCAAGATCAAGACTTCTGATGCCGCTTGTATTCGCAGCAGCGATGGGAGGTAACCTTTCTCTGATCGGAGCCCCGGGTAACATGATCGCACAGTCACAGATGGAAAGCATCGGACTGAAATTTGGATTCTTCGATTATGCAAAAGTAGGTGTACCGATCCTGATCGTCGGAATCATTTATTTCGCACTGATCGGATACAAATTTCTTCCGAACAAGACAGATGCATCTGGAGACAGCATTTATGATGAGGTACAGGATTTCAGCAATGTACCAAAGTGGAAACAGACACTTTCCCTGGTTATTCTGATTCTTACACTTCTCGGAATGATCTTTGAAGAACAGATCGGAATCAAGCTTTGTGTAACGGGTTGCGTCGGAGCAATTGCCCTGATCCTTACAGGAGTTATCAGTGAGAAAGATGCACTTCTTTCCATCGATCTGAAGACGATCTTCCTGTTCGGTGGAACACTTTCCCTTGCAGCAGCACTTGATCAGACAGGGGCAGGAGAGTTGATTGCTGACAAAGTAATCGGACTTCTTGGAAAGAACCCGTCACCTTATGTACTTACATTTGTAATTTTCATGCTGTGCTGTGTACTTACCAACTTTATGTCGAATACAGCAACAACAGCACTTATGGCACCAATCGCTGTGTCAATCGCACAGGGAATGGGAGCAGACCCAAGCGCAGTACTTATGGCATGTGTCATCGGAGGATCATGCGCATACGCAACACCGATCGGAATGCCGGCAAACACAATGGTTGTCACAGCCGGAGGATATACATTTAAAGATTATGCAAAAGCAGGTGTGCCGCTGATTCTGGTATCCACCGTAGTAAGTATGATCTTACTTCCGATATTCTATCCATTCTTCCCGTAAGAAGGGATAACAAAGTAATTAAATTAAATGCAATATAAAAAGAGGAGGATTTTAAAATGTCTAGAGAAGAACAGGTAACACAGCTTACAGATTACATGGCAAAGTTCATTGCACACGTTGCCAAAAAACTTCCAGATGATGTCATCGCAAAACTTCAGGAACTCAGAGAGAAAGAGGACAGCCCGCTGTCTAAGGTAATCTACGATACCATGTTCCGTAACCAGGAACTCGCAGTAGCTCTTAACAGACCAAGCTGCCAGGATACAGGTGTCCTTCAGTTCTGGGTAAAATGTGGAACAAAATTCCCATTGATCGATGATCTGGAAGCATTACTGAAAGAAGCAGTAGTAAAGGCTACATTCGAAGCACCGCTTCGTCACAACAGCGTTGAGACATTCGATGAATATAACACAGGAAAGAATGTAGGAAAAGGAACACCGACCGTATTCTGGGATATCGTTCCAAACTCTGACAAATGTGAAATCTACACATACATGGCAGGTGGCGGATGTACACTTCCGGGAAAAGCTATGGTTCTGATGCCAGGTGAAGGATACGAAGGTGTAACAAAATTCGTTCTCGATGTTATGACAAGCTACGGACTGAATGCATGTCCTCCGCTTCTTGTAGGTGTAGGTGTAGCAACTTCTGTAGAAACAGCAGCTCTGCTTTCCAAGAAAGCTCTGATGCGTCCGATCGGCTCTCACAATGCTAACGAAAGAGCTGCAAAGATGGAAAACCTTCTGGAAGACGGAATCAACGCAATCGGCCTTGGACCACAGGGAATGGGCGGAAAATACTCAGTAATGGGTGTTAACATCGAAAATACAGCACGTCATCCATCTGCAATCGGTGTGGCCGTAAACGTAGGATGTTGGAGTCACAGAAGAGGACACATTGTATTTGACAAGGACCTTAATTACACAATCACAACACATTCGGGGGTGGAATTATAATGGTAGAAGTAAAAGACGGAAAGAAAATTTTAACAACACCAATTTCAGCAGAGGACTTAAAAGACATTAAAATCGGAGACATCATTTACCTGAACGGAAGTATGACAACATGCCGTGATGTTGCTCATCGCCGTCTGGTAGAAGAAGGAAGAGAACTTCCTGTAGATGTAAGAAACAACGCAATTTTCCATGCAGGACCGATCATCCGTCCATTGGAAAATGACAAATTCGAGATGGTTTCCGTAGGACCGACAACCAGTATGCGTATGGAAAAATTCGAGTATGAATTTGTACAGAAATCTGGTGTACGTGTGATCATCGGAAAAGGTGGAATGAAAGAAAACACCGAACGTGCATGTAAAGAGTTCGGAGCAATCCACTGTGTATTCCCGGCTGGTAATGCCGTAGTAGCAGCAACAGAGGTTGAAGAGATCGTAAGAGCTGAGTGGAGAGATCTCGGAATGCCGGAAACGCTCTGGAACTGCCGCGTAAAAGAGTTTGGACCACTGATTGTATCCATCGATACAGAAGGAAACAACCTCTTTGAAGAAAGAAAAGTAATCTACAATAAGAGAAAAGACGAACAGTATGAGATAATCAGCAAACAGGTTGGATTTATCAAATAGTCATACTGAAAAATATGGAACCCATACTTGCTTAATTAAAATAATAATCAAATATTCTGCCAGATATTTGGTCTCGTTATGAAGAAGTGCTGCAAGCCGATGAGAGTGATCGGTTTTGCAGCACTTTTTCGTAATGCTTTTTTACAATGTTTTTTCCATTTAGAGACTAGAATATGGTATACTTATAGATAATGGAAAAATTTATGAATTTACAGAAAGGCAAGGCATGCAGTTACGTTTTGAAATTCCGGAGAGTTTCTGGAGTCTGTTTCGTTCTGTGAACAGAGAGACATACATTGAGGCTTTGATGGCGATCAATGAAGAATACCAGTACAGCAATTATTTCCTGACCAGGGAAGTCTGTATTCAGGTGCTTCGGGATCTGTATATGAAGAAACAGATCGAACTTAAACGAGAAGAAGATGAGACTGAGTTTGATATGTTGGAGACTCCGTCGGCAAGGATTCTGAACTGGCTGATCCGAAAAGGATGGCTGAAGAAAATTGAAGATTATAATACATTGGTGACGAATATCGTAATTCCGGATTATGCAGCAATATTTGTGGATGCCTTTGAGCGGCTTTCTACGGAGGACCTGGAGGAGACAGAGATCTATATCCAGAATGTCTATGCGACATTGTTCTCGTTTAAAAATGATCCAAGGGTGAATCTGAATATGCTCCGGACAGCACTTATCAATACCAGACGGCTCAACAAAGCACTACAGGATATGCTGCATAACATGGATAAATTTTTTGCAAGGCTTCTGGAACAGCAGTTTTACGGGGATCTTCTGAAAGAGCATCTGGACGGATATGTGGAAGAGATTGTCCGGAAAAAATACCATATCCTGAAGACTTCGGATAATTTTTATATCTATAAGACAGATATCAAAGAATGTCTGCGTCAGATGCGGGATGATGAGGAATGGATCGAGAAGATCCGTGAGCGTGCTCGTGCAACCGGAGATACGGGAGAAGATGTGTTGGAACTTCTGGATATGATCGAGAGAGGCTTTGATGATATCGAGCACCGCATTTCCAATATGGATAAGGAGCACAGCAAATATGTGCGTGCGACGGTGACAAGACTGAATTATCTTCTGAGCGGAGAGAGCGACACGAAGGGACTGGTTATTCAGCTCCTGAACCGGATGGCAGAGGATGACTATGAAGAGGTCATTCAAAAGACGGGGGAGAAGATGAATCTGTCTTTGGTCGAAATCCTGTCAGAAAAATCTCTTTATAAGCGAAGAAAAAACCGGAAGGATTTTGTAAGTCAGATGGCACCGGAAGAAGAAGTGGATGATCTGGACAAGGAAGATGTGCTCAGATTGAACCGGATCAAGCGCAGATTCAGCAAAAAGCAGATTGAAGAATTTATCGAAGAGCATATAGAGAAAGATGTGCTGGATACAGAAAAACTTTCCCTTACATCAGAGGAGGATTTTGAAAAGCTGATTCTAGCATATGACTTAAGTACCCGTAAGAACAGCAAATATAAAACGCTGGAAGAGGATGCGGAGACGATTGAAAAGAACGGATACCGTTATCCTGCACTGAAGTTTGTAAGAAGACATTTATAGAAAAAGAAGACAAAATTGGAGAGAATGAATGATAGAATATTTTGAGCAGCTTACGCAGGAAGAACAGGAAGATCTGACAGATGTGATCAGGCTTCTCTATAGACAGACATTTCTTCTGGAGAGGAAGTTTGACAAGCGTGCGGGCAGACTCCAGTATCAGAGAGAGTACCGTATCTGCGAAAAGCACATTGATTTTCTGAAAATGTATTTCCAGATTGCCGGCATTACGTTATGCGAGAATGTACATCTGGGTCTGATCTATATTCAGGATGAGATGGTCTGGGGAGAAAAGCTTCCGCGTCTTGCGACTATTTACATATTATTGCTGAAACTGATCTATGATGAGCAGATGGCATTGGTTTCGTCGAGCAGCCAGATTGTGACAACCTTGGGGGCACTCAACGGAAAAGCAGGAGATTTTCGCGTGCTTCGCAGTATCCCGTCACCGACCGAGATGAAAAGAACTATTGCCATGCTGAAAAAATACCAGATGATCGAGCCATTGGATGTACTGGAAGAGTTAAATGAAAGTACAAGACTTCTGATCTATCCGTGTATCCATGCAGTATTGCAGGGAGATGCGGTGAGAGAAGTTCTGGAATCATTTGGAAGCAGCCGGGAAGAAGAGGAGGAGACTCTTGGAAACATTGGATAACAGGCAGCCGTTCTGGGCGATTTCAAAAATCTGCCTGAACAACTGGCATTATATAGACAGAAAAATACTGACTTTGAGTGAAGGAATCAATTTTTTCACCGGGCATTCCGGAAGTGGAAAATCAACGGTTATCGATGCAATTCAGATTGTACTCTATGCTAACACGGACGGACGTGGATTTTTTAATAAAGCGGCAGCAGATGATTCCGACCGTACCTTGATCGAGTATTTGCGCGGAATGGTAAACATCAGTGAAAATAATGAGTCCCAGTATCTGCGAAATAAGAATTTTTCCAGTACGATCGTAATCGAGCTGGAACAGACGAGAACCCATGAGAAACAGTGCGTGGGCGTTGTATTTGACGTGGAGACAGCAACAAATGAGATCAACCGCCTGTTTTTCTGGCACAGAAGCGGTCTGCTTGCGAATGCTTACCGGGGAGAAAAGAGATGTCTTTCTACTGTGGAAATAAGAGAATATCTGCAGCGTACCTTTGGTGAAGAGGCATTCTACTGCGGACCGAGCAATGAGCGTTTCCGCCGTCAGCTTTATGATGTGTATCTGGGCGGATTGGATAAAGAAAAGTTCCCACGTCTTTTTAAGCGGGCAATCCCGTTTCGGATGAATATCAAGCTGGAAGAATTTGTAAAAGAATATATCTGTATGGAACAGGATATCCAGATTGAGGATCTGAAAGAAAGTATCATGCAGTATGGCAGAATGCGCAGCAAAATTGAGTCAACGATGGAAGAGATTGAGGAACTGAAGAAGATCGATGGAATCTATCAGGATTTTGATGATAAGCGAGAAAAAAGCAGGGAATGTGACTACCGTCTTACCCGTCTGGAAATGCTCCGGCTGCAGGCGGACATCCAGGGACTCCATGATAAGATTAAAACCAGAGAAGAAGGTATCAAGGTACAGGAGCATACGAAAGCCGAGCTGATGCGCCAGAGTGGAGAACTGCAAAAGGAGCATGAGGAGCTGTTACTTCGTCTGAATAACAGTGGTTATAAAGCACTGGAAGCAGAACTTGCAGGACTTAACGAGACTCTGGAACATCTGGGAAAAAGCAGGGCGAGTCTCACAAAGACAGCACAGAGACTTGCAGCATGGAAAGAACAGGAGATTACGTCCAACCAGACCATCTGGGATATTGATAAATTTGAAGCCGGTACGATTTCGGAGGGCGAACTTACAAGGCTGAAAGAAAATATCGCACAGATGCGTGCGGAGATCGAAGAAGAACGTCGGGATACGGACAGTACACTTCGTCAGATCAAGAAAGAAGAACGGGAAGCCAAAGAAGAGCTAAAAGAGCTGAAACAGGGAAGAAAAGCATATCCAAAAGAGCTGGAAGAAGCAAGGCTGGAACTACAGAACCGGTTGCAGGAGAATTGTGGAAAATTTGTTTCCGTGCAGATCCTCGCAGATCTTCTGGAAATCCGGGATGAAAGATGGCACAATGCAGTGGAAGGTTATATGGGAAATAATAAACTTCTGCTGATCGTAGAGCCGAAATACGCAAAAGCGGCAATGGATATTTATCAGGAGATGGATAAGAAGAAATTCTTCCGTGCTGCAATTCTGGATACGGAAAAGGTTATGGAAGAAGAGCACATTGTCCGGCAGGGCGCTCTTGCAGAAGAAGTAAAAGCAAAAGAAAAATACGTGCAGTCTTACATCAATTTCTTTCTTGGGAATGTCATGAAATGTGAGAACATTGAGGAACTCAGGGAGTGCAGGATTGGTGTGACACCGGACTGTATGCTGTATCACAGCTATCGTCTGCAGCATATTAATCCGGAAAATTATACGAGACGTGCTTATATCGGAGAGATTAGTCTCCGTCAGAGGATCCGGCAGCTTCAGAAGCACTGTGATGAGCTTCAGGAGAAGAGGCTTCCACTTGCGGCACTTGTGGAAGAGGCAAAGAAACTTCTGGAACTGGAAGCAGTGCCACTTCCGACAGAGGATTATATCAGTCAGATCCTGGATGCAAAGGCGATAAAGGGAAAAGAAACCCGTAAGAAAGATTTACTTGAAAAGCTGCAGAAACTGCGTGCAGAATCAGTCGATACTCTGGAAGCACAGATGAAAGAAGTGCAGGAAAGACGGGATGCAAAGCAGAAAGAGATCACGAAGACAGAGAAAGAAATCTGGAAAAACGGGGAAGAAATCGAAAAATTCAGAAACAGTATTGCAGAGTCGGAATTTGCACTTTCTGGAATCCAGAAAGAATTTCAGGAAAACGAAAGGTTTGAGAAGCAGTTTGAAGAGTATCTGGAAGCACAGAAAAGCAGAAACTATATTTATTTAAAAGAGGCAAGTGCAAGGCAGCTGCAGCAGCTTGGAAAGAAAAAAGAAGAAATCTATCAGGAGTTGGTGGCAGCCCGCAGTGCTTATACCAAAAAATATACGCAGCGTAATTTTTCAGTGGTAGAAGAAGATAATAAGGTTTATCAGGAGCTTCTGGAAAGCCTGTCGTGTGATAATCTGGAAACCTACCGGCAGGCAGCGAATGAACAGGCAAAGGCAGCGGTCGAGCACTTCAAGGATGACTTTGTTTTCAAGATCCGCAGTGCGATCCGCGAGGCCTATCAGAGAAGAGATGAGCTGAACCGGATCATCAGCCGGCTGGATTTCGGAAAAGATAAGTACCAGTTTGTGATCACGAAGAATAAGGGTGCAGACGGAAAGTACTATAAGATGTTTATGGATGATACCCTGCAGATCAATCCGGCACAGCTTTCAGGTTCTATTGAGAACCAGATGAATCTGTTCACGATGGAGCATGAAGAAAACTACGGTGATATGATGAATGAACTGATCGGCATATTTATCCCACCGGAAAATGCTACCCATGAGGAACTGGAAGAGGCAAAGAAAAATATGGACAAGTACGCGGATTACCGTACTTATCTTTCGTTTGATATGCAGCAGATCGTCCAGGGTGAGGAAGATATGAAAATCGGTCTTGGCAAGATGATCCGCAAGAATTCCGGAGGAGAAGGACAAAATCCTCTTTATGTTGCACTTCTTGCAAGCTTTGCACAGATTTACAGGATCAATCTTTCCCCGAAAATCCACAGGAATCCGACACTCAGACTGGTCGTTCTGGATGAGGCATTTTCAAAAATGGATGCCGAGAAGGTGGCAAGCTGTATTGCGCTGATCCGTGGACTTGGTTTCCAGGCGATCATCAGTGCCACAAATGATAAGATCCAGAATTATCTGGAAAATGTTGATAAAACCTTTGTATATGCCAACCCGAATAAACGGCATATATCAATTCAGGAATTTGAAAAAACCGAGTTCGCACAGCTTGCGGATGAGGAAGAACAGGGGTGATAGAAAATGTATCTGGTAGACAGGATTATAGAAAGATGTGAGAACAGCAGCCGAGACTGGCGGGAAGGAGTGACTGGAGGGAGGACTCTTCGGATCACACAGGAGGATTATGATGCCTGTGGGAAAGAAGAGCTGATCGAAGAGGTGCAGCGTCTGGAAAGAGCAGGACTTCTGACTGTGAAAAAATGGATTGTCCCAGACAGTGATGTAGAGCTTGTAGCATATCAGGTAGAGCATCTTCCGGATTTTTACCGTCTTGCAGACAGCGAAAGTGGAGAAGAATACTGGCCGAAGCAGGCGAAGGTAAATTATTATATACGTATGATTGACCAAGAGCTTTCGGAAGGCTTTCAGAAAGAATGGATCGAGAATTATCTGGAAAAGCTGAAAGAGCGGATCGCAGAAGGTGATCTGCCGAAAAATATAGAGAAGCTGGAAAAATATCTGGACTGTTACCGGGGACTGGACTCTCTGGAAGAACCGATGATGAAGCGGATTTTCAGTAAACGCTATCTGAAGGACAGCAAGATCTTCGAGCGGGAGATGGAACGAAATGTGGTGACGGCTGCAAGGAGATATTGCCCGGAGATTACGGCAGATATGGATATCCAGACGGTTCTGGAGCAGTTGCTGATCGAAGAAAATTCCCAGGAACTGGCAGTTAAAGGACCGCTTAAACTGAAGATCTGGAAAGGATCAGAAGCAAAAAGAGTGGATCTTTCCGATTTTACATATGGAGTTGTGCTGAACAGCCAGACAGTCAAGCATGCAATGGTTGAGGTAGAGCAGCCGGCACTGAAAAAAATCGTGACGATCGAGAATAAGACGAATTACCTTGCGATGGAATATGATCCGGAGATCCTTTATATCTACAGTCATGGATATTTTTCACCACTTGAAAGAGAATTTCTGAAGAAGCTGCAGAGAGTGATCGAAGGAAAAGACGTGGAAGTATTCCACAGCGGAGATATGGATTACGGTGGAATCCGGATTTTTGAATATATCCAGAAGCATATTTTCCCGGGAATAAAGCCATTGCAGATGGATGTGGAGACCTACGAGAAATACGAAGAATATGCGAAAACAATCTCGAAAGAGACGATGGAAAAGCTGGAAAAGGTAAATGTTCCGCTTTTGGAGGAGTTAAAAGAAAAGCTTCTTGAAACCGGAAAGGGAATCGAACAGGAAAGCTTCCTGATTGAAGAATAGAGTGCAGTGCTTAAGGGAAAAGTGCGGCAGTGAAAAGAAAAAGACCAGAATGCCCTGGTAGTGGGGCGGGTTCTGGTCTTTTTGTGTATACGATGAGCCAAGTGCAGATTTGTGCTTGCACAAGGATCTGCATTTGACGAATGTACATCATCGAGCTGTTAAGCGAGATGATGTACAAAGTATAAGAATCGAGTAGGAGTCAGCCTACTCGATTGTAGTGCGATGATCCATGTGCAGAAGGGTGTCTATACTGTCAATGAAAAAATGACAGAATTAAAATCCTTCTACAAACTGGTCAAGTACGTGTGGGAGAAGCTTGTCGCTGTATGCGGTGAGAGAATACTTGCCTTTGCATAATGCCCAGTCATAAAGAACAGCACGTTCGTACATTGCATAAATCTTCAGAAGTTCATCGGCAGTACTGGTGCCGTTGAATTCTCCATTTTTCAGTGCAGTGCTGATTGTCTCAGTGAGCCACACAAAATAGTAACGATCGTTTTCAAGAAGGGAGCGCTTATCCTTGGTGATCAGCTGGGACGAGTAGAGGGAGGCTAAAAGCCCGACATCGACACTGGTCTCAATCATATGAAATAGTTCATGGTTAAAAAATAACAGCTTGTCATAAGCAGAAAGATCCGGATCTACGATTCCTGCAAGCTCTTCATACTTTTCGTCAAACAGATAAGAAAGTGTGTTGAGAAGAGCTTCTTTTCCCTTAAAATAGTGGTAAAAGGTTCCTTTTGAGGTCTTAGAAGCCGAGATGATCTCATCAACAGTGGTCTGTTCATAACCATGCTTGTAGAATAGATTCCACGCAGCTTTTATGATACGGCTTTTGGTGGAACTTCTTTTCTTTGGCATGAAAATTCCCCTCCTTTGAAAATAGTAATCTTTTTTTATTATAGCAGAATGGACATGAAATAACAAGAAAGTAATTTGTTTACAAAAAAAGAAGACAAAGCCATATACATAGCTCTGTCTCCTGAAAGATTTTGACTTAACGGCCTACTTTGAAGCCATATTTTAGCGGATCATCTGGATCGATCACATAAGTAGCTTCCCCTGTCAGATAAGCACTTCCAGTAATCTGCGGAATAACGGCATCATAGTCGGCAACCTTTGTAGTATCTAAGATTACGCCTTTGAACTGAGAGCCGATAAAGCTTTCATATACGAAAGGCTGTCCGACTTTGATTTCACCTTTTTTGTAAAGGGTGGCGAGCTTTGCGCTGGTTCCGGTTCCGCAAGGAGAACGGTCAGCCATATGATCTCCGAAGATAACGACATTACGTTTGTCACATCCAGGAGTATCGGTAGAGCAATAAAGCTCTGCAAGGTCGACAGTTGTGATATCAAGTTCCGGATGCTGGATCTCTACTTCGGCATTGACCTTTTCAATCAGCTTCATACCGAAATCGGTAAGCTGTGGGATTGACTGTGGATCTACGTGCCATCCGAACTGTTCGATATCAACAAGTGCGAAGAAGCTTCCGCCGAAAGAAATATCATAGTGAACTTCTCTGCCATCAACTTCTGTGGTGAGGTTTTCTTTGTAAAGGAAAGCCGGTACATTAGTAAGTGTTACATTAAGTACCTTTCCATTTTTGACTTCTGCTTTGGTACGGATAATTCCTGCAGGAGCATCCAGAACAACTTCTGTATAAGGTTCTACGGCAGGAACAAGTCCTGTTTCGATGATTGCTGTAACCGAACCGATTGTTCCGTGGCCGCACATATTCAGATATTCTCCAGTGTCCATGAAGATCACACCAAAATCAGCTTCCGGGTGGATTGGATCTGTCAGAAGAGCACCAAACATATCATGATGTCCACGTGGCTCAAACATCAGAGCCTGACGGTATTTGTCGTAATGTTTTGCAAGAAAGTTCTTACGTTCGATCATTGTATCCCCTTCAAGCTTCGGGAAACCTGATGTAATGATTCTTGTAAATTCCCCAACTGTATGTGTGTCGATCGCATGGAAAGATGCCTCAAATGCGTCAAGATTCAGTTTTGGATTGATTTCCATTTTTAATATTCCTCCTTAGTTGAAAGACCAGACCATAGTCTAGTATGCAGTTCAGTTTTCTTTAAAAATATTATGTACGAAAACACTTGAAAAGTCAATGGTAATTTGCTATAATAAATAAGCTTGATTGGAATAATCAATATATGGGGGTAGATGGATAACTGGTGTGTCTCCTGGTCTTCAAAACCAGTGTGGGGCGTTAGGAGCGTCCTGGGTGGGTTCGATTCCCACATGCCCTCGCCAAAAAGAGAGGTTTTTGGGCGAAAAGCCTTAAAAAGATAAAGAGAAAAGCTGCTGTATTGTTTTTGGGGAAACAGTACGGTGGCTTTTCTTTTTTGACGTAAATCCTCTTGGCAAGAATACTTATAGATAATGCAGATAAGTAAAATGAGAAAAAATAGACAATCTGTAAAAATCAGACAGAACCGATGAAAAAAATAAATAGATTATATATAAAAAAGATATTGAATTTTCAAGTAAAATCATATAGACTATAGTACAGATCAATCACTAGACTAGATTCTAGTATTGAGTCCAACATGAAAAGTGAAAATCTATAAATGCTATTGAAAAAAATATATCTATTTGTTAAACTATAGTCAAATACGCGTAGGACAAGATAAGATATAGATTTCGACGTAGAGGAGAAAGGAAGAGAAGAGACATGGCAAACTTACAGATTTTGCTGCGTCAGCATGTAGGAGCTCCTTGTGCACCGGTTGTAAAAGCCGGAGACAGAGTAGAAAAAGGGACTCTGATTGCAACACCGACAGGCCTTGGAGCTAATATTTTTTCAAGTGCATATGGTGTGGTAGAAGACGTACTGGAAGACCGTATCATCATCAAGCCGGATGAAGAACAGAAGGATGAATATGTAAAGATTCCGGAAGGCAGCAAGCTTGATATGGTAAAAGCGGCAGGTGTTGTCGGAATGGGTGGCGCCGGATTCCCGACAGGTGTAAAACTCGGAACAGATCTGCAGGGAGGATATATCCTTGTAAATGCAGCGGAGTGTGAGCCTGGACTTCGTCATAACATTCAGCAGCTGGAAGATGACTGTGCGAAAGTTATCCGCGGAGTAAAACACTGCATGGAGATTTCCAATGCATCAAAAGCTATTTTTGCAATTAAGAAGAAAAATGAAAAAGCAGTAAAGGCACTGCGCGAGGCATTAAAAGATGAAGAGGCGATTACGATCCACTTACTTCCGGATATTTATCCGATGGGAGAAGAACGTGCGGTTGTAAGAGAATGTCTTGGAATCGAACTGAATACAACACAGCTTCCGTCAGCAGCGAATGCAATTGTTTGTAATGTAGAAACTCTTGCAAGAGTTGCGGAAGCAATTGAAGAGAGAAAGCCATGCTTTTCTAAGAACCTTACTGTTATCGGTAAGATCAATGGCGGTAATGAGCCACATGTATTTATGGATGTACCGGTCGGCACAAGCGTTGGGGAAATGATTGAACGTGCCGGCGGTATTGATGGTGTATATGGGGAAATCATCATGGGTGGTCCATTTACCGGACATGCTACTACAGAGGATGCACCGATCACAAAGACAACTGGTGGAATCATTGTTACAATTGATTTCCCGGATCTTCATGGTGCAAGTGTAGGTCTTTTGGTATGTGCCTGCGGTGGTAGCGAAGAACGTATGAGAGATATTTGTCAGAAGATGAATGGTGTAGTGAAATCAGTAGCCAGATGTAAACAGGCAATTGAAAACAAACCGGGAGCTCCGCTTAAATGCGAAAGACCTGGAAACTGTCCTGGACAGGCTAAGAATAATATTCAGTTCAAGAAGGATGGATGCGAGTACATTATTATTGGTAACTGCTCAGACTGTTCAAATACAGTAATGGGATCAGCACCGAAAATGGGACTTAAGGTATTCCACCAGACAGACCATGTAATGCGTACAATCGGACATCCACTTTACAGATATCTGCGTGTTTCAAAACAGGTAGAACAGTTACCGGAAGGTAAATAGATAAGTTGATACCTCACTTCGGTGAGTGTATAAATAGTTAATTGAGTTATTGTTAAATTAACAAGGAGGAAATTATTATGTCAATTACAGCGGAAACCGCAAAAGAACATGCAAAAGATCCTGCAGTATTATGCTGTAGAGCAGAAGGCGGCATTACAATCCAGGCTGCAAACCTTGAAGATCCGGCTATCTTTGATGATCTGGTAGATTCAGGACTTCTGAAACTTGATGGAACACTTACAATCGAACAGGTACTTGGAGCAAAGCTTGTTAAGACCTGCGATTCTCTTACACCACTTACAGCTGATCTTGTTGAAGGCGCAAAAGCACCTGCAGCAGAGGAAGCACCGGCTGAAGAAGCAAAAGAAGAAGTGAAAGAAGAAGCACCAGCAGTTACTGCAAATCCTACAGCAAGTGTACAGAAAGTTGGCGGCGTGTTAAAAATCCACATTGGAGAAGGCAAAGATATCGATATCGAAATGCCGATGGGTTTTAATAACGGTGTTGCAGTAGCGGAAGTACCGGCAGAGGTAGAATTACCGGCAGGCGTGGTTTCAGGCGCAACACCGACAAAAGAGCTGGAACCGAAAGTCGTAAGAAGCGTTACCAGAAAGCATTATAAAATTACAGAAGTAAAGCGTGGACCGGAGACAAAGATCGAAGGAACAACTCTTTACATCCGAGAAGGAATTGAAGAAGAAGCAGTTGCTTCACAGGAACTGGTTCATCAGTTAAAGATTGATATCATTACACCGGATCAGTACCATACTTATTCTAATACAATCATGGACGTACAGCCGATCGCTACAAAAGAGGGCGAAGACGAAATCGGTACAGGTACAACAAGAGTACTTGATGGCGTTATCATGATGGTTACCGGAACAGACGACAATGGTGTTCAGATTGGCGAATTCGGTTCTTCCGAAGGATACCTGGATGAAAATATCATGTGGGGACGTCCGGGAGCTCCTGATAAAGGTGAAATCTTCATCAAGACAGAAGTTATTATCAAAGAAGGAACCAACATGGAAAGACCTGGCCCGCTTGCTGCACATTCTGCAACAGACGTGATCACACAGGAAATCCGTGAAGCTCTGAAGAAAGTAGAAGACGAAAGCCTTGTAGTAGATACAGAGACATTCAATCAGGTAAGAAGACCTGGTAAGAAGAAAGTCGTTATCGTAAAAGAAATCATGGGACAGGGTGCTATGCATGACAACCTGATTCTTCCTATGGAACCAGTCGGAGTACTTGGTGCAAGACCAAACGTTGACCTTGGAAACGTACCGATCATGGCATCTCCACTGGAAGTACTTGACGGATGTATCCATGCACTTACCTGTATCGGACCTGCATCAAAAGAAATGTCAAGACATTACTGGAGAGAACCACTGGTTCTTGAAACTCTCCATGATGAAGAAGTTGACCTTTGCGGTGTTATCTTTGTAGGTAGTCCACAGATCAATACAGAGAAATTCTATGTATCAAAACGTGTTGGTATGATGGTAGAAGCTCTTGATGTTGATGGTGCATTTGTTACAACAGAAGGATTTGGTAACAACCACATCGATTTCGCAAGCCATATCGAACAGATCGGTATGAGAGGAATTCCGGTTGTTGGACTTTCATTCTGCGCAGTACAGGGAGCACTTGTAGTTGGAAACAAATACATGCAGTACATGGTAGATAACAACAAATCTGAATCAGGAATCGAGAACGAAGTTCTTGCCTGCAACACGCTTTGCCAGGAAGAAGCAATCCGTGCACTTGCTATGTTGAAAGCTGGAATGGCTGGAGAAGAAGTGAAGAAGGCAGAAAGAAAATGGAATCCGAATGTAAAAGCAAATAACATCGAACTGATTTCAAAGACTATGGACAGAACAATTGAATTGGTTAAGAACGAGCAGTCACTGCCGATGAGCCAGAAGAGAAAAGAAAAATACGATTAAGGTGAATGACTATGAAATATGGCGATAAGATCATCTATATGGAAGGCGTAATCGTAGAGATCCATGATGGATGTGTTGGAATCGATTTGAAGGGACGATTAGGTTATCTGAAAATCCCGATGAGAATGCTGATTACGGATTATCCATTAGTGGTAGGACAGGAAGTTGGATGGAATATGAGTTTTGTCGAACAGCTTGGACCGGACGCCAATGAAAAATATGTTAGTAACCTGCAGACGTATCAGAGACGTCAGGAAGAAATGAAGTCTCATAAGAAGAATGATGAAGTGTAATTATATCAGGAGGAAATAGACATGAGTTTGACCGTTGTTAAAGGACTTCAGTCAGAAATCTTTGTTCCGGTAACTCCGCCGCCAGTATGGGCTCCGGTGAAAAAAGAACTGAAGGATATGACAATTGCCCTCGCCACAGCAGCAGGTGTGCACCACAAGGATCAGAAGAGATTCAACCTTGCCGGTGACTTTACCTGGAGAAAAATAACAGATAAAATGCCGTCAGATGAATTAATGGTATCTCACGGTGGATATGACAACAGTGATGTAAACAAAGACATCAACTGTATGTTCCCGATTGACCGTATCCATGAGCTTGCTAAAGAAGGATTTATCAAAGCATGTGCACCGGTACATGCTGGATTCATGGGTGGTGGCGGAAACCAGGAAAAATTCAAACATGAAACTGGTCCTGCCATTGCAAAGATGTTTGTAGAGGAAGGCGTAGACGCAGTTATCCTCACCGCTGGTTGAGGTACCTGCCACCGCTCTGCAGTTCTGGTGCAGAGAGCGATTGAAGCCGCAGGAATTCCTACAATTATTATTGCTGCGCTTCCGCCGGTTGTTCGTCAGACCGGTACCCCACGTGCGGTTGCTCCGCGTGTTCCTATGGGAGCTAACGCTGGTGAACCACACAACGTTGAGATGCAGACAGGCATCGTAAAAGCAACTCTGGAACAGCTCGTGAAGCTGGATACTCCAGGAAAAGTTGTTCCGCTGCCGTTTGAATATGTAGCGAAAGTATAATCAAATAGTAAAAAGGGGACATCCCCGGCAGGATTGGGGCGAAAGCTCTGATTTGCCGGAGATGTCCTTTTTATTTAACTGGATATTTTGATAAAATTTCCTGTTAGATAAAGGTGCTACGTGCCTCAAATGTGCCAGGGCGCATTTGGGTTCAATTTAGAATTGAGGATGATTATATGGAGAAAGAAATAGATCTGCGCCGGCTTGTGATCAAAGCTTTCCATATTACTGAGGTGGAAGAAGGCGGAGAAAATAGAGTGACAGCATCTGGAAAGATGACGATCGAGAAGAAAATACTGGATGAAATTTTACTGAAATATCCACAACTTTCCAAATTAGATGTACAGATTATAAGACCGGGAGAACATGACCGCTATACCAATACGATGATGGATATCATTCCGATATCGACCAAAGTACTTGGAAAGATTGGGGACGGGATTACGCATACGCTCACCGGCGTTTATGTAATCCTTACCGGTGTAGATGAAAACGGAAAACAGGCACACGAATTTGGGTCCAGTGAAGGCAATCTGAAAGAGAAGCTGTATCTGAACCGTGCGGGTACTCCGGGGGATGATGATTATATTGTGTCATTTGATGTTGTTCTGAAACCTGGAATGGGACAGGAAAGAGAAGGTGTACTTGCAGCTCACCATGCCTGTGACGAGTTTATCCAGATTTTCCGGGAACAGATGAAGAAGTTCAGGGGCGATCTCTGCACAGAGAGACATGAGTACCATGATGTGGTTCGCCCAGGAAAAAAACGTGTTTTGATCGTAAAACAGGTTGCCGGACAGGGTGCGATGTACGATACTTCGTTATTTGCAAAAGAGCCTTCGGGAACTGAAAACGGTCGCTCGATCATTGATATGGGAAATATGCCGGTGATCGTTACACCAAACGAATATCGTGACGGAATTATCCGTTCTATGCAGTAGGAGGTGCGATTATGGGAATTGGACCATCGACAAAGGAAACATCACTACACCATTTCAGGGATCCTCTTCTTGATGTGGTATCATCGGATGAAGATCTGGATCTGATGGGAATCATAATTGTTGGAACGCCGGATGATAATACAGATAAATTGCTTGTTGGAACCCGTGCGGCAGTATGGGCGGAAGCTATGCGGGCAGACGGAGTTATCCTGTCGTCCGATGGATGGGGAAACAGTGACGTAGATTTCGCAAATACGGCTGAACAGATGGAAATCAGAGGAATTCCGGTAACTGGGCTGAAATTCAGTGGTACAGTTGGCCAGTTTGTGGTAGAAAATGAACATCTGGGAGAAATTCTGGATATCAATAAAAGTGAAGAGGGCATTGAGACAGATGTACTCGGAGAAAATAATGTGACGGAGCTGGATGCGAAAAAGGTTACTGCAATGCTGAAGCTGAAAATGCGGAAAAATGAGAAGCGTTAAGGTTTTGAAAATTGAAGAAAACTGTCAAAAGTAAAGCTGGCAGGGAAAGAAGATATAGAAAAGTCCTGTTGAGAATCCGGATTCGATATTCAGATTCTGACAGGACTTTTGCTGTTTAATTTTCTGCGGTATCTTCGATAATATGGTTGCGGATGATCGCGCGGATACTTTCGTTAAGATATGGCTTCAATTCTTCAAACGACATCGGATCGTTGTCCAGAATCGTGCTGTATGAAGTAGAACTTGCAAGTTCTATGATCAGAAACAGCATAGTTTCCGGCGCACGAAGTTTGATTGTCGGATGATCCAGAAGGATATTACTAAAATATGCAAGAATTTCACCCTCATCATCCTGCATATTATTGGTGATAGCCTGTCTGAAAATGCCCCAGCTGAGATTCTTAGAGATAAATCTCAGAATCAGTTTATTTTTCTGCATGGCATTTAAAACGTAATCTACAATAAAAATAATCTTATCTTCGAATTCGGGGATGTCGGCTGTCTCCAGAGCTTTGTGTGCTCTCTGGAAAAGTCGGCTGGCTGTCCGTGCGATCAGCCGGTCGCGTATCTCGTATTTGTCTGCAAAATATAAATAGAATGTTCCCTTCGCAACTCCGGCCTTTTTTGCTATATCGCTGATTGATGTTTTCTCAATTCCCTGATTCAGAAATAAATCGTATGCGCTTTGAAAGAGAGCATCCATTTTCTGATGCTTGTTTTCATCTACTTTTCCCATGATTCATTCCTCTTTTCCTTTGAATTATCTTTATTATAAAATCAAAATGACTCAGAGTCAACTTTTTTGTAGAAAAATATTGACTTGTGGTCATTTTTGAGTTATAGTAAGTGCGAGCTAGAAAATGACCAGTAGTCAAAAAGAAGAAAGCATACCGACAGGAAAGTCAGTAGAGGCTTACAGGAGGTTTTTAAACATGAAGAACAGGGAATACAGAGTATTAGTTACACTTGCACTTATGGCATCACTTGTAGTTGGAAATATTGCAGGAACATCTGTAAATGTACAGGCGGCAGATAATAAAGATAAAAGCACAGAGACAAAGAAAACAAGCGAAACAAAAACAAGCAGCAGCGCAACACCTGCAAAAGATGAGACTGTATATGTAAAAGTAGATGACGCAGGAAACCAGAAAGATGTTACGGTATCGGATCAGCTGAAAAATATTTCGAGTCTTGGAACCATTGATGATGTATCAGATCTGAAAGATATCAAGAATGTAAAAGGTGATGAAACCTTTTCTGAAAATAACGGTAAACTGGTATGGCAGGGAGATAAGAAAGATATCTGCTATCAGGGAACAACCACAAAGAAGATTCCTGTAGGAATGAAGGTTACTTATGAACTTGACGGAAAGAAAGTCAGCGCAGATGATCTGGAAGGAAAGAGTGGACACTTAAAGATTCATTATGAATATCAGAATACAAGTGCTGACAGCGGGAAATACACACCATTTTTGATGGCAACCGGGCTTCTGATGGATGGCGAGAAATTCTCAAATGTAACTGTTGACAATGGGAAAGTAATCTCAGATGGTGACAGAGATATCGTGATCGGAATGGGACTTCCACAGTTGAAAGAACAGCTTACATCAGTTAGCAGCAAGGTGGATGATCTGGATATCCCGGATTCCTTTACAGTAGAAGCAGATGTGACAGATTACGAAAAAGTAGAAGCCGTTACAGTTGCAACAAACGAAGTGTTCAATGAAGTAGGTACCGATAAATTTGACAGCTTGGATGAACTGAAGGATTCTATGACAGAACTACAAGATGCATCGAACAAACTTGTCAGCGGCTCCGGACAGTTGAAAGATGGACTGGATACACTGCTTTCTTCATCAGGAACACTGGTAAGCGGAATTGATCAGCTGGCAAGTGGCGGAAATACATTGGCTAGCGGAACTGGTAGTCTGGTGAGTGGAGCGAATACGCTTGCAGATGGAAGTAAGAGTCTTGCGAATGGAACAAGCCAGTTGGCAAGCGGAGCGGAAAGTTTGAATGCAGGAGCAGCACAGGTAGCAACAGGTGCAAAGAGTGCAAAAGACGGAGCTGGACAGCTTGAAAGTGGAGCACAGGCATTAAATGATGGTATTGCACAGATGCAGAATCAGGTTGGAGTAGGAGTAAATTCATTAAATAGTGGTGTGAGACAGTTGAGTGATGGAATCAGTAAGGCAAAAGAAGGTGCGACAAGTCTTGAAAATGGAGCAACACAGGTCGAAACAGGAGCAACACAAGTAAGTGGTGGAGTTGCACAGGCGCAGACAGGTGCAACTACATTGCAACAGTCGCTAGTAGACATTGCTGGTGGAAATGATAATTCAGCAATGGTTGCGGCGTTGGAAAGTTTATCGCATACGGCTACACCAGAACAGCAGGAGGTATTGAACAGCGTTATAGCTGGTATGGAGGAACAGAATAAAAAGGTTAATGATGGCATTAACCAGGCGGCAGAAAAAGCAGGTAATTTGTCGATCAGTCTTGGAACACTTGGAGAAGGAGCGAAACAGGTGGCAGATGGGGGCGCAAGTTTACAGACAGGAGCTGGAACATTAGTGGAAGGACTTAAAGAGCTTGGAACAGGTGCAAACCAGTTACAGACCGGTGTTGAAAATATGGCAACCCAGCTTTCAGATGGAACCAAACAGCTTTCAGATGGAACCGGAGCATTACTTGCAGGAACACAGAGCCTTAATTCAGGACTTGGAACATTAAGCGCAGGGGCAGGACAGGTGAGTGAAGGAAGCGCAGCTCTCAGCACAAACATGAAGACAGCAAATGCAGGAGCACAGTCAGTAGCAAGTGGTGCAGGTCAGCTGGCAAGCGGTGCATCCCAGCTCAACAGCGGAGCAGGAGCTCTGTCAACAGGTCTGAACACTCTCCAGAGCAGCACGGGCGCACTGGTATCCGGTGTAGAACAGCTTGATTCCGGAGCAGCTGAACTGAACAGTGGTATGATCCAGTTCAACGAAGAAGGAATTGAAAAGCTGGTAAGTGTATTTGATGGAGATGTTGATTCGCTTCTGGATAAGGCGAACGAACTTCTGGATGCGTCCAAAGAATACAAGAACTTTTCTGGAATCGCAGACGGAATGGACGGAAGCGTAAAATTCATTTTCGTGAGTGATAAATAATAGATGAATAATGGATAGAAGATGGGAGACGGGTTTTTAATCTGTCTCCTTTTCGCATATTGATTTACTTTTGAACTTTGCAATTTTGAATCAAGTACTTGAGCTTGTTGTATTGATTTGTTTTTGAATTTTACAATTCTAAGTCAAGCATTTAAGATTATTATATTGATTGGTTGGGGCTTTTTCTAATTTTAAATCAAGTTTTCAACCTCGTTTTATTGATTTACTTTTAATATTTGCGATTTAAAGTCAAAAATTTCATCTATTTGTATTGATTTGATTTTTGATTTTGCAATTCAAGATCAAAATTCGTGTTCCACAATCATCCTTTGGAAACGTAAGATGTGTATAAAAAATATGAATGAAAAAATGCCGGGAAGTCAAAGAAGCTTTCCCGGCATAAATATCTGTATTTATTTAACAAAAAATCTAGTACCGCAACTGTATCCCCTGCTCCTCAATCCAGTCTTCGAGTTCATCCTGGGAATCAGCGGCCCATTCGGAGTTGGAGCCTGCTTTGAATTCGTCTTTCAGATCTTCCTGCACCAGCTCTTTTGAAAATACGGGTTTCTCGTCTGTACGGGGATCTTTTGGGTTATCTATTGGTCTTGAACTACTCATATTTTCACGTCTCCTTTACATTTGGATAGAAAAAACATGACCCCTCGAGGTCATGTCTTTTCTTTTTGGTATGTCATTGAGAGGTTTTTCCTCGTTGCATTGCAGTTTGCCTTATATACAAAGCTGGGGAATGCTCCTACAAAGAGGATGTATATATAAATTGGAGTTTTATCATTGCAAGATCATTCTTGGGGGAAACGACCGGCAACAATATAACTGCAATAACAACCAATGTTGTAGCTTAATCAAGTTTTTATTAAAAAGCGGTATCCTTGTGTTGGAAACCGCCCTTGGTTTAGCTCTCTGATTAAGTTGGTTACACTATATCACTTTATCACGGTAGTGTCAACAAGAAAATGGTAAATTTATGAATAAATTATGCACTAAAATCTGTACAAAGCGGTCAAGCGTACGTCTACTGTAGATTAGCGGTACTGGATCAGTTCCTGGACAGGTTTACGTGCTGGTGCGGTCGGTTGGATGGCCGGATGACCGATCGCAATCAGGGCAGATACATTCAGAGTATCGTCAAGACCAAGTAGTTCTTTTACCTTTACCTCATCGAAAATACCCATGACAACCGAACCGATTCCGCATTCATGAGCAGCGAGCTGGAAGGTCTGCGCAGCGATACCGGCATCAAACATTTCCCATTTATCCTTTTTTGAGGTGGAATAAGCTCCGTCCTTTTCGTAACCGCTTTTCCCCGGAACGGAAGCGAGAACAACCAATACCGGTGCACCAAGAATGATGCCTGTATTCCATTCAAATCCCATGACAGCTTCTTTGGCAATTTTGTTTTTGAGAGCTGTTTCTTCTATTATAATATATCTTGCTGTCTGCGTATTCTTCCAGGATGGAGCGTAGGCACTTGCTTCTACGATTTTCTCGATCACTTCATGTGAGACAGGATCCTCTGTAAATTTGCGGATCGTTCTTCTTGTTTTGATTGCATCTAATGTCTGCATAATATGCGTCCTCCTTCTATTTTATATAAGATGATGTGGGGAAAGATCGAAAGACAGGCTGCATTTAGCGAAGAAGCCTATGGATCTGGTACCCCGCTGAATATGAGAATATTATACCGCAAAAAGGGAATAAGAAAAATAGCACAAAAGGAGAAGATTTTTCAAGAAAATTTTGTATGAAAAAAAGTACAAAAAATAAAATAAAATGCTTGCAAAATGCAGAAACATCGGGTATACTAAAAAAGCTGTGACATGATAGCAAAGAAGCGCGAGGTTGCTGCCGAGAAGAATGGCAGGTTTTCCGTGGAGCGAATGTCAAGTTAGGAAACTGGCGACAAGTCACTGTACGAAATCATAACAGCTGCTGAGATGCAGTAACAACGTGTGAGTTTCTCACGACACACACGGGGAAGTGTACAGTCACCGCTTGTCGTACTGAGGTTTAAGTACGAAAAGGAGGCGACTTTTTTTATGGCAAGTCAAGTAATGAGAATCACATTGAAGGCATATGATCATCAGCTTGTAGATGCATCTGCCAAGAAAATTATCGAAACTGTAAAGAAAAATGGAGCAAAGGTTAGCGGACCGGTACCGCTTCCGACAAAGAAGGAAGTTGTAACAATTTTAAGAGCGGTTCACAAATACAAAGATTCCAGAGAACAGTTCGAACAGAGAACTCATAAGAGACTGATCGATATCATTGCACCGACACAGAAGACTGTAGATGCTCTGTCAAGACTGGAAATGCCAGCTGGTGTATACATCGATATCAAAATGAAGAACAAATAAGTTCTAATAAATTAAAACACAGTAGTTCCTAATATTTAGGATGAACACCCATAAGGGCGTTCCGCTGTAAATCACAGGAGGTAAAATAAAATGAAGAAAGCTATCTTAGCTACCAAAGTCGGAATGACTCAAATCTTCAACGAAGATGGAGTACTTACTCCGGTAACTGTTCTTCAGGCTGGACCATGTGTTGTAACACAGATCAAAACCGTTGAAAATGACGGATACAGCGCAGTTCAGGTTGGATTCGTTGACAAGAAAGACAAAATTGTTAACGTTGACAAGAACGGAAAGAAAGAAATCGTGCACAGACACGGTGTTACAAAGGCTGAAAAAGGACACTTTGATAAAGCTGGAGTAACAGGAAAGAGATTTGTAAAAGAATTCAAATTCGAGAACGCTGATGAATATCAGTTAGCTCAGGAAATTAAAGCAGATATCTTTGAAGCTGGCGACAAAGTAGACGCAACAGCAATTTCCAAAGGTAAAGGATTCCAGGGTGCTATCAAGAGACACAACCAGCACAGAGGACCTATGGCTCACGGTTCTAAGTTCCATCGTCATGCTGGTTCCAACGGTGCTGCATCTGACCCGAGTAAAGTATTTAAGGGCAAAAAGATGCCAGGACACATGGGAGCAAAGAAGATTACAATTCAGAACCTTGAAATCGTAAGAGTAGACGTTGAAAACAACCTTCTTCTGGTTAAGGGCGCAGTTCCGGGACCGAAGAAATCTCTTGTAACGATTAAAGAATCTGTAAAATCTATCTAAGATTGGCACTAGGAAAGGAGGAACATACAGATGGCAAACGTATCTGTTTACAATATCGAAGGTAAAGAAGTTGGAACAATCGACTTAAATGATGCTGTATTCGGTGTAGAAGTAAACGAACACCTTGTACACATGGCAGTTGTAAGCCAGCTTGCAAATAAACGTCAGGGAACACAGAAAGCGAAAACTCGTTCAGAAGTTTCCGGCGGCGGAAGAAAACCATGGAGACAGAAAGGTACCGGTCATGCAAGACAGGGATCTACAAGAGCTCCGCAGTGGACAGGCGGTGGAGTAGTATTCGCTCCGACACCGAGAGATTACTCTTTCAAACTTAACAAGAAAGAAAGAAGAGCAGCTCTCAAATCCGCTCTGACATCAAGAGTAGAAGAAAAGAAATTCATCGTTGTTGATGAAATTAACTTTGATGAAATCAAGACAAAGAAATTCCAGGATGTTCTTAATAACCTGTCAGTATCCAAAGCTCTCGTAGTTCTGGAAGACGGAAACAAGAATGCAGAACTTTCAGCTAGAAACATTGCTGATGTTAAAACTGCTAAGACAAACACAATCAATGTGTATGACATCCTGAAATACAATACAGTAATCGCAACTAAGGCTGCTGTACAGGCAATCGAGGAGGTGTACGCATAATGGCAAACATTCAGTATTATGATGTAATCCTTAAACCGGTAGTAACCGAAAAGACAATGGCTCTTATGGCTGACAAGAAATACACATTCCTTGTACACACAGAAGCTAATAAGACTCAGATCAAAGAAGCTGTAGAAAAAATGTTCCCAGGAACAAAAGTTGCTGGCGTTAACACAATCAACATGGACGGAAAGAACAAACGAGTTCGCGGAACCATGACATTCGGAAAAACAGCTAAGACAAAGAAAGCAATCGTTCAGCTGACAGAAGAATCAGCAGAGATCGAAATCTTCCAGGGACTGTAAGAAACTGGAACCTAAACGGTGCAAATCCGTGACAAAAATAACTAGCAAAATGCGAAAGGAGATAGAGTAATGGGAATTAAAACATACCGCCCATATACACCTTCCAGAAGACATATGACCGGCTCTGATTTCTCAGAAATCACAAAAGCAACACCGGAGAAATCTTTAGTAGTTTCTCTGAGCAAGACTGCCGGACGTAACAATCAGGGTAAAATCACTGTTAGACACCGCGGAGGCGGAGTTAAGAGAAAATATAGAGTAATCGACTTCAAACGTAAAAAAGACGGAATTCCGGCAACTGTAATCGGAATCGAATACGATCCGAACAGAAGTGCTAACATCGCACTTATCTGCTACGCTGATGGAGAAAAAGCTTACATCATCGCACCAGAAGGACTTACAGACGGAATGAAAGTTATGAACGGACCGGAAGCAGAAGTAAGAGTAGGAAACTGCCTGCCACTTTCAGCTATCCCGGTTGGTACACAGGTTCATAACATTGAGCTTCATCCTGGAAAAGGCGGACAGATGGTTCGTTCAGCAGGAAACAGCGCACAGCTCATGGCTAAAGAAGGAAAGTATGCAACACTTCGTCTTCCTTCAGGAGAAATGAGAATGGTTCCGATCGAATGCCGCGCATCAGTTGGTGTTGTTGGAAATGGCGATCACAACCTTGTAAACATTGGTAAAGCAGGACGTAAACGTCACATGGGTATCAGACCTACAGTTCGTGGTTCCGTTATGAACCCGAATGATCATCCGCATGGTGGTGGTGAAGGTAAGACTGGAATCGGTCGTCCGGGTCCGTGCACTCCTTGGGGTAAACCGGCACTTGGTCTTAAGACTCGTAAGAAAAACAAACAGTCTAACAAGCTGATCATCAGAAGAAAAGACGGTAGAGGAATCAAATAGTTAATTTTCAAGGAGGTTAGAACCTATGGCTCGTTCACTTAAAAAAGGACCATTCGCAGACGCAAGCCTGCTTAAGAAAGTGGAAGCAATGAACGCATCAGGAGACAAGGGTGTTATCAAAACATGGTCTCGTCGTTCTACAATCTTCCCGATTATGGTTGGACATACAATCGCAGTTCATGATGGAAGAAAACATGTTCCGGTATATGTAACAGAAGATATGGTTGGACATAAACTCGGAGAGTTCGTAGCAACCAGAACATACAGAGGACATGGAAAAGACGAAAAGAAATCGAAAGTTAGATAATATTTAACGTATTGAAAGGAGGTTTCATCCCATGGCAAAAGGACATAGAAGTCAAATTAAGAGAGAAAGAAATGCAAACAAGGACACCAGACCTTCAGCTAAGTTATCTTACGCCAGAGTTTCTGTTCAGAAAGCATGCTTCGTATTAGATGCCATCAGAGGTAAGGATGTAACAACAGCGCTTGGTATTTTAACATACAATCCAAGATACGCTTCAAGCATTATAAAGAAATTATTGGAATCAGCTATCGCAAATGCTGAGAATAACAACGGTATGAGTGTTGAAAACCTTTATATTGAGGAATGCTACGCAAATAAAGGACCAACAATGAAGAGAATCAGACCGAGAGCACAGGGCAGAGCTTACAGAATCGAAAAGAGAATGAGTCATATTACACTTGTGCTTAATGAAAGATAAGGAGGGCAATAATGGGACAGAAAGTTAATCCTCATGGCTTAAGAGTCGGTGTTATCAAAGACTGGGACTCTAAATGGTATGCAGAAAAAGATTTTGCTGACTATTTAGTAGAAGATCATAAAATCAGAAAATTTCTGAAGAATAAATTATACAGCGCAGGAGTTTCTAAGATTGAAATCGAAAGAGCTTCTGATCGTGTTAAGATCATCGTTTATACTGCTAAACCGGGTGTTGTAATCGGTAAAGGCGGTTCTGAGATCGAAAAAGTAAAAGCTGAACTTCAGAAAATGACAGATAAGAAAGTTATCGTTGACATCAAAGAAGTAAAAAGACCTGACAAAGATGCTCAGCTCGTTGCTGAAAACATCGCACAGCAGCTGGAAAATCGTATTTCCTTCCGTCGTGCAATGAAATCTTGCATGTCAAGAACTATGAAATCAGGAGCACTTGGTGTTAAGACATCCGTATCCGGACGTCTCGGCGGAGCTGATATGGCTCGTACAGAGTTCTACAGCGAAGGAACTATTCCGCTTCAGACACTGAGAGCAGACATTGACTATGGCTTCGCTGAAGCAGACACAACTTACGGAAAAGTTGGTGTTAAGGTATGGATTTACAAAGGCGAAGTACTTCCAACAAAGGCAGGTAAGGAAGGGAGCGATAAATAATGTTAATGCCAAAAAGAGTAAAACGTAGAAAACAGTTCCGTGGCTCCATGAAAGGTAAAGCATTAAGAGGAAACAAGATCACGAACGGTGAATATGGTCTTGTAGCAATGGAACCATGTTGGATCAGATCTAACCAGATTGAAGCTGCCCGTATCGCTATGACACGTTACATCAAACGTGGTGGTAAGGTTTGGATCAAGATCTTCCCTGATAAACCAGTAACAACGAAACCGGCTGAGACACGTATGGGTTCTGGAAAAGGAACTCTTGAATACTGGGTAGCTGTAGTTAAGCCAGGACGTGTAATGTTCGAACTTGCAGGAGTACCTGAAGAAGTTGCGAAAGAAGCATTACGTCTTGCTATGCACAAATTACCATGTAAATGTAAAATCGTTTCTCGTGCAGACTTAGAAGGCGGTGATAACAGTGAAAATTAAGACATTTGTAGAAGATTTAAAAGCAAAATCTGTTGCAGAATTAAATGAAGAATTAGTAGCTGCTAAAAAGGAACTCTTCAATCTGAGATTCCAGAACGCAACAAATCAGTTAGATAATACAAGCAGAATCAAAGAAGTAAGAAAGAATATCGCAAGAATCCAGACAGTGATCACAGAAAAAAGCCAGAATGCTTAATTAGGTGATATTCAGAAAGGAGTATAACCGTGGAAAGAAACCTGAGAAAAACGAGAGTTGGTAAGGTTGTAAGCAACAAGATGGACAAGACAATCGTCGTTGCAGTAGAAGACCATGTAAAACATCCGCTTTACAATAAGATCGTAAAAAGAACTTACAAACTGAAAGCGCATGATGAAAATAATGAATGCAATATTGGTGATAGAGTAAAAGTTATGGAGACAAGACCGTTATCTAAAGATAAGAGATGGAGACTTGTTGAAATCGTAGAAAAAGTTAAATAGTTTGACTTTGATAAAAGTATAAGGAGGTTTACCTGCATGATACAGCAAGAAAGCAGATTAAAAGTAGCAGATAATACAGGTGCTAAAGAATTACTCTGTATCCGTGTATTAGGCGGTTCTACAAGAAGATATGCAGCTATCGGTGATGTAATCGTTGCTTCGGTTAAAGATGCAACACCAGGCGGCGTTGTTAAAAAAGGTGATGTCGTTAAAGCTGTAGTTGTTCGTACTGTAAACAGCACTCGTCGTAAAGATGGATCATACATCAGATTCGATGAAAATGCTGCTGTTATTATTAAAGATGACAAAAACCCAAAAGGAACTCGTATTTTTGGACCTGTAGCCAGAGAACTTCGTGAGAAACAGTTTATGAAAATTGTTTCACTGGCTCCGGAAGTACTGTAAGGAGGTTCGAGTATGTCAACAATGAAGATCAAAAAAGGCGATACCGTTAAAGTTATCGCTGGAAAAGATAAAGACAAAGAAGGCAAAGTAATCGCAGTAGATCAGAAAAACGGTACAGTCCTGGTAGAAGGCGTTAACATGAGAACAAAACATGCTAAACCAAGCGCTTCTAATCCGGAAGGCGGAATCCTTCATCAGGAAGGACCGATCGATGCATCTAACGTAATGTATGTTCACAAGGGAAAAGCTACAAGAGTAGGTTTCAAACTTGATGGAGACAAAAAAGTACGTGTTGCAAAATCAACAGGCGAAGTAATTGATTAGTTCTAGGAAGGAGGTCAAAGGCTTTGAGTAGACTTAAAGAACAGTACCAGAACGAGATCATTGACGCAATGATCAAAAAATTTGGTTATAAGAATATTATGGAAGTGCCGAAGCTCGACAAGGTTGTTATCAACATGGGCGTTGGCGAAGCAAAAGACAATGCAAAAGCATTAGACTCAGCTGTAGCTGATATGGAAAAGATCACTGGACAGAAAGCAGTTCTGACCAGAGCTAAAAATTCAGTAGCTAACTTCAAAATCCGTGAAGGAATGGCTATCGGATGCAAAGTTACTTTAAGAGGAGAAAAGATGTATGAGTTCGTTGATCGTCTCATCAACCTTGCACTGCCTCGTGTACGTGACTTTAGAGGAGTTAATCCGAACGCATTCGACGGAAGAGGTAACTACGCTCTTGGTATCAAGGAGCAGCTTATCTTCCCAGAAATCGAATATGATAAAGTAGATAAGGTTAGAGGTATGGATGTTATCTTCGTAACAACTGCTAATACAGACGAAGAAGCACGTGAATTGTTAACACAGTTCAACATGCCATTCACAAAATAAGGAGGAAATTTTCATGGCAAAGACAGCAATGAAACTGAAACAGCAGCGCAAACAGAAATTCTCTACAAGAGAATATAATCGTTGCAGAATCTGTGGACGTCCACATGCATATTTAAGAAAATATGGAATCTGCCGTGTATGCTTCCGTGAACTGGCATACAAAGGTGAAATTCCGGGCGTAAAGAAAGCAAGTTGGTAGAAAAGGAGGATAATCCACAATGACTATGAGTGATCCAATTGCAGATATGCTTACAAGAATCCGTAACGCAAACACTGCAAAACATGATACAGTAGATGTTCCGGCTTCAAAGATGAAGATCGCTATCGCTGACATTCTCGTTAACGAAGGATACATCACAAAATATGACATCGTAGAAGAAGGAAACTTCAACACAATCCGCATCACATTAAAATATGGTGCAGATAAGAACGAAAAAGTTATTTCTGGAATCAAAAAGATTTCTAAACCAGGTCTTCGTGTTTACGCTGGTAAAGACGAACTTCCGAGAGTACTTGGAGGACTTGGAACTGCAATCATCTCTACAAACCAGGGCGTGATTACAGACAAAGAAGCCAGAAAGCTCGGCGTAGGCGGAGAAGTTCTTTGCTTCGTATGGTAATAACCAGATAAAATGGAGAAAACGAATGAAATCATATTTCCTGTGATTTCATTCGATACTCAATAAATTGCAACTGAAAACAGAGCAGCCATAAGGTGCTGTTCCGAAAATGTAAGTGTAGGAGGTAAAAGGTATGTCACGTATCGGAAGACATCCAGTAGCGATCCCGGCAGGCGTAACTGTTGAAATCGCAGAGAAGAATGTAGTGACTGTTAAAGGTCCTAAGGGAACTCTCGTAAGAGAACTTCCAGTTGAAATGGAAATCAAAAAAGAAGGCGAAGAAGTTATCGTAACAAGACCGAACGATCTCAAGAAGATGAAATCTCTTCATGGTCTTACAAGAACACTGATCAACAACATGGTAATCGGTGTTACTGAAGGATATGAAAAAGTTCTTGAAGTAAACGGTGTAGGTTACAGAGCTTCCAAATCAGGAAACAAATTAACATTGAATTTGGGATACTCTCACCCGGTTGAGATGGAAGATCCGGAAGGAATCGAAACTGTTCTTGACGGACAGAACAAAATCATCGTTAAGGGAATCAGTAAAGAAAAAGTTGGCCAGTACGCAGCTGAAATCAGAGATAAGAGAAGACCGGAACCTTATAAGGGCAAGGGAATCAAATATGCTGATGAAGTTATCAGACGTAAAGTTGGTAAAACTGGTAAAAAATAAGTAAGGAGAGTGTGAACAAATGGTTAGTAAGAAATCAAGAAGCGAAGTTCGTGTAAATAAACATAGAAAACTGCGTAACCGTTTCAGTGGTACAGCTGAAAGACCGCGTCTCGCTGTGTTTAGAAGTAATAATCATATGTATGCTCAGATTATTGACGATACAGTTGGAAACACTCTGGTTTCCGCTTCCACTCTTCAGAAAGATGTGAAAGCAGAACTGGAAAAAACCAACAACGTTGAAGCAGCAGCATACCTTGGAACAGTAATTGCAAAAAAAGCAATCGAGAAAGGTATCACTTCTGTTGTATTTGACAGAGGAGGATTTATCTATCACGGAAAAATCAAAGCATTAGCAGACGCAGCAAGAGAAGCTGGTTTGAATTTCTAGAAGGAGGACGGACACATGAAACAGGAACGTATTGATGCTAATCAGTTAGAACTTACCGAAAAAGTAGTATCAATCAAACGTGTTACCAAAGTTGTTAAGGGTGGTCGTAACATGAGATTCACAGCTTTAGTAGTTGTTGGCGACGGAAACGGCCATGTTGGTGCAGGTTTAGGAAAAGCAGCTGAAATTCCGGAAGCAATCCGCAAAGGAAAAGAAGATGCTATGAAGAAACTTATCAAAGTTACTTTAGATGAAAACGACAGTATTACACATGATTATATTGGAAAATTCGGAAGTGCTTCTGTACTTCTGAAAAAAGCTCCGGAAGGTACTGGTGTTATCGCAGGTGGACCGGCTCGTGCCGTAATCGAACTTGCAGGTATCAAGAACATCCGTACAAAATCTCTCGGATCTAACAACAAACAGAACGTAGTACTTGCTACTATCGAAGGTTTAAGTCAGCTGAAAGCTCCAGAAGACGTAGCTAAACTTCGCGGTAAAACTGTAGAAGAGATCTTAGGCTAGGGAGGAGATTACAATGGCAAATTTAAAAATCACATTAGTAAAATCAACAATCGGTGCTGTTCCGAAACACAGAAGAACAGTAGAAGCATTAGGCCTTAAGAAGGTTAATAAGACAGTTGTCCTTCCGGATAACGCTGCAACCAGAGGAATGGTTCAGCAGGTAAGACATCTGGTAAAAGTAGAAGAAGAAGCATAAATCTTAGATAGGAGGTGTCACAATGGACTTATCTAATTTAAGACCGGCTGACGGATCAAAACATAGCGATAATTTCAGAAGAGGTCGTGGACACGGCTCAGGAAATGGTAAGACTGCTGGTAAGGGACACAAAGGTCAGAAAGCTCGTTCTGGAGCTCCGAGACCAGGTTTCGAAGGTGGACAGATGCCATTATACAGACGTATTCCTAAGAGAGGTTTCACTTGCAGAAACTCTAAGGAAATCGTTGGAATCAATGTCAGTGCTCTTGAAGTATTTGACAACGATGCAGTAGTTTCTGTTGAAACTCTGATTGAAGCAGGAATCGTAAAACATGCCAGAGATGGTGTTAAAATTCTTGGAAATGGAGAGTTAACCAAAAAGCTTACTGTTCAGGCAAATGCATTCAGCGCAGGTGCTGTAGAAAAGATTGAAGCTGTTGGTGGAAAAGCAGAGGTGATCTAATGCTACAAACATTCCGTAAAGCATTTCAGATTGAAGACATACGGAGAAAAATATTGTATACCCTTGCAATGCTGTTTGTAGTAAGACTCGGATCTCAGCTTCCGACACCGGGAGTTGATCCGACCTATATTCAGAATTTCTTTGCGAACCAGACCGGTGATTCGTTTAACTTTTTTAACGCTTTCACCGGCGGTTCGTTTGAGACGATGTCCATCTTTGCATTGAGTATTACCCCGTATATCACATCTTCCATTATCATCCAGCTTCTTACAATTGCAATTCCAAAGCTTGAGGAAATGCAGAAAGAAGGGGAAGATGGAAGAAAGAAGCTTACCGCATTAACTCGTTATGTGACAGTTGTGCTTGCTCTGATTGAATCTACAGCTATGGCTGTTGGATTTGGACGTCAGGGACTTCTGGAAAAGTTCAATTTTGTAAATGCTACAATTGTAGTTCTTACATTAACTGCAGGATCTGCATTCCTTATGTGGATCGGGGAACGAATTACAGAAAAAGGAGTGGGAAATGGTATTTCTATTGTCCTGCTCATTAACATTTTATCACGCATTCCAAGTGATATGACCTCACTGTATGAGAAGTTCATCAGCGGCAAAGGTCTCGCCAGTGGAGGACTTGCAGCAATCATCATCATTGCAATCATTCTCGTACTTGTAGTATTTACGGTAATACTTCAGGATGCGGAGAGACGAATTCCGGTTCAGTATTCGCAGAAAGTACAGGGGAGAAAATCAGTAGGTGGACAGTCAACGAACATTCCGCTGAAGGTTAATACCGCCGGAGTAATTCCGGTTATTTTCGCTTCATCTATTATGCAGTTCCCGGTTGTAATTGCTTCATTTATGGGCAAGGGCAACGGAAAAGGCATCGGAAGTGAAATCCTCAGAGGCTTAAGTTCAGGAAACTGGTGTAATCCGAATAAGATTTACTATTCCTGGGGACTTATAGTATATATCGTACTTACGATTTTCTTTGCATATTTCTATACGAGCATTACTTTTAACCCGTTGGAAATTGCAAATAATATGAAAAAAAGCGGTGGATTTATCCCAGGTATCAGACCTGGAAAACCTACTGTGGACTACTTAAATAAGATATTAAATTATATTATCTTTATTGGTGCATGCGGACTTGTAATTGTACAGGTAATTCCGTTTGTGTTCAATGGTGTGTTTGGAGCGAATGTATCATTCGGTGGAACTTCTCTGATCATTATCATCGGTGTTGTTCTTGAGACACTCAAACAGATTGAGTCTCAGATGCTCGTTCGTAATTACACAGGATTTTTGAATGTCAAAGGAAAATCTATGAAAAATAGTTTTCTTGGATATTAAAACAATTGTAGCCCGTTGTCTTTTAGAGTATAATCAAAGACAACGGGCTCTTTTGCCATTATGACATTTGAAGGAGGAATAGTAAAATGAAAATCATTATGTTAGGTGCTCCTGGTGCAGGAAAAGGTACACAGGCAAAAAAAATTGCCGCTAAGTACGGAATTCCTCATATTTCAACAGGAGATATTTTCCGCGCAAATATTAAGAACGGAACTGAACTTGGAAAGAAAGCGAAGACTTATATGGATCAGGGACTTCTTGTTCCGGATGAATTGGTCGTAGATCTTGTAGTAGATCGTGTGAGTCAGGATGACTGTACGAAGGGATATGTACTGGACGGTTTCCCACGTACAATTCCACAGGCTGAGGCGCTTGATAAGGCACTGGAAGCGAAGGGACAGAAGATGGACTATGCAATCGATGTAGATGTTCCGGACGAGAATATTGTAAAGCGTATGGGTGGAAGACGCGCATGCGTAGGATGTGGCGCAACTTACCATCTTGTATATGCTGCACCGAAGAAAGACGGAATCTGTGATGTCTGCGGAGGAGAACTGATCCTTCGTGATGATGACAAACCGGAGACAGTTGAAAAGAGGCTGCATGTATATCATGATCAGACACAGCCGCTGATCGATTATTATACAAAAGCGGGAATTCTGAAAAGCGTTGATGGAACAGTGGATATGGAAGATGTATTCGGAGCCATTGTTTCTATATTAGGAGAGTAACAGATGCCGATTACGATTAAATCAGAAAGAGAAATTGAACTGATGACAGAAGCCGGAAGGATTCTGGGGATCGTACATAAGGAACTGGAGAAGGCATTAAAACCAGGAATGAGTACACTGGATATCGATGCATTAGGTGAAGAAGTTATTCGCAGCTATGGCTGCGAACCTTCTTTTCTGAATTACAATGGATATCCGGCGTCTATCTGTGTTTCTGTAAATGATGAAATCGTTCATGGGATTCCGTCAGCAAAGCACCTCATAAAAGAAGGTGATATTGTGAGCCTGGACGCAGGAGTGATCTACAAAGGTTATCATTCTGATGCTGCAAGGACACATGCTGTCGGTGAGGTCAGACCGGATCTTCAGAAACTGATCGATGTAACGAGGGAAAGCTTCTTCGAAGGAATAAAGTTCGCAAAAGAAGGCAATCATCTATATGATATATCCCGAGCAATCGGTGATTATGCGGAAAGCTTTGGATACGGTGTTGTCAGGGAACTGTGCGGACATGGAATCGGGACCAGTCTTCATGAATCACCGGAGATTCCGAATTTCCAGATGCGAAGAAGAGGACCGAAGCTGAAAGCCGGAATGACACTGGCAATTGAGCCGATGGTCAATCTCGGAACAGAGAGGATTCGCTGGATGAGTGATAACTGGACGGTGGTGACGGCAGACAGAAAAGAATCAGCACATTATGAAAATACAATTCTGATCACAAAAGACGAACCGAAGATCCTGTCGATTGCAGATGGAAATATATAACAGAACAGAGGAACAGAAAATGGATAGATGGGAAACAGGAATGCTTGCGAAATCTCTGGTCGGTCATGATAAAGATAAGGTATATGTGATCGTCGGACTGGATGAACAGTTTACATATCTTGCAGACGGGGAGAGGAAAACGCTTCAGAGTCCAAAGAAAAAGAAAAAGAAACATGTACAGCTCATTAGAGAACAGCATGAGATTTCCGAAGCGGATGATGTAAAGCTGAAACGGATATTAAAAGAATATAAGATGTCAGAAAAGAAGGAGGACAAATAAATGTCTAAAGCAGATGTAATTGAAATCGAAGGAACAGTAGTAGAAAAACTTCCGAATGCCATGTTTCAGGTAGAACTGGAAAATGGACATCAGGTACTTGCACATATCAGCGGAAAGCTGCGTATGAACTTTATCAAAATTTTACCGGGTGACAAGGTTACTCTGGAACTGTCACCATACGATTTATCTAAAGGAAGAATTATCTGGAGAGATAAATAAAATATTACTTGACAAAACTAAAATCCAGGTGATATAATTTTATGCGAACTGTGCGAGGGACTTTTTCTGCGCACAGGGGGAAAATGCAGACCAGGCAAGGTATGAAAGGAGGATTTGACGTGAAGGTTAGATCATCAGTAAAACCGATTTGCGAAAAATGCAAAGTTATCAAGAGAAAAGGAAGCGTCAGAATTATCTGCGAGAATCCGAAACATAAACAGCGTCAGGGATAGGTTCTGAACACTTAATGAAAGCAAGCCACAGGCGCAGCTTGAATTTAGTGAAAAGACCGCTCCCAAGCCTTAGTGACGACGAGCCGTAGGCGACAGAGGAACTTAGGCGCACGGAGCAGCGAAAGACAGATTTATGTAAACTTAATTAGGCGGCTGATAGAGGATACGCCAGGGTGTGTGTAGAGCGTTATCCACTATTTAATATACATGAACACCACGGGCAAGTGGTTTCTAGTATATTGCTTAAAAACCGGCGGTCATTAGCCGAGAGATCGGTTGCCGGAAAGGATGCGGATACCGAACCGCATCTGGGCTGGGATATCGGACGTGTCTGAGGCATTGGATACATTTTGAAAAGTCCGGTAGGGCTCTTTTTGATAACGGGATGCCCGCAGCCTCATTATAGGACAATGTGAAACCAAAAAAAGAAAGAAAATGGAGGAAATCACAAATGGCTCGTATTGCAGGTGTAGATTTACCAAGAGACAAACGTGTAGAAATCGGATTGACTTATATCTATGGAATTGGAAGAACAAGTGCAACCCGTATTCTCGCAGAAGCAGGAGTTAATCCTGATACTCGCTGCAGAGATCTTACAGATGACGAAGTTAAAAAGATCAGTGCAGTGATCGATGAAACTCAGACAGTTGAAGGTGATCTTAGAAGAGAGATCGCTCTTAACATCAAGAGACTTCAGGAAATCGGATGCTATAGAGGAATCCGTCACAGAAAAGGACTTCCGGTTCGTGGTCAGAAGACAAAGACCAATGCAAGAACAAGAAAAGGTCCTAAGAGAACAGTAGCAAACAAGAAGAAATAATTTCGACAAATAATAAAAAGGAAAGTGTAGGTTAGTTTAAATGGCTAAGAAAGTTACAAAAAAAGTGACAAAAAAACGTGTCAAGAAAAACGTTGAACGCGGACAGGCACATATCCAGTCATCTTTCAATAATACAATCGTTACTTTGACAGATGCACAGGGAAATGCTTTATCATGGGCAAGTGCCGGTGGTCTTGGTTTTAGAGGTTCAAGAAAATCTACTCCATACGCAGCTCAGATGGCAGCTGAAACAGCAGCTAAAGCAGCTCTGCCGCATGGTCTTAAATCAGTAGACGTATTCGTAAAAGGACCAGGTTCAGGAAGAGAAGCAGCAATCCGTGCTCTTCAGGCATGCGGAATTGATGTAACAAGCATCAGAGACGTAACACCGGTACCACATAATGGATGCCGCCCGCCGAAGAGAAGAAGAGTCTAGTCGAATTATTATAGGAGGATACGAACATGGCAGTAAATAGAGTCCCGGTTCTTAAAAGATGCCGTTCCCTTGGAATGGATCCGGTATATCTTGGAATTGATAAAAAGTCTAACAGACAGTTAAAGAGATCCAATAGAAAAATGAGCGAGTATGGTCTTCAGTTGCGTGAAAAGCAGAAAGCTAAATTCATCTATGGTGTATTAGAAAAACCGTTCCTGAACTACTTCAAGAAAGCAGATCAGATGAGCGGAATGACAGGTGAAAACCTGATGGTTCTTCTTGAATCAAGACTGGATAACGTAGTATTCCGTCTTGGATTTGCAAGAACAAGACGTGAAGCAAGACAGATCGTTGATCACAAACAGGTTCTTGTTAACGGAAAACAGGTTAACATCCCTTCTTACCTCATTAAAGCAGGTGATGTGATCGAGATTAAAGAAGGTAAAAAATCTTCACAGAGATACAAAGATATCGTAGAAGTTACAGGTGGACGTCTTGTTCCAGAATGGCTTGAATCAGATATCGAAAACCTGAAAGGAACAGTTAAAGAACTTCCTACTCGTGAAGCAATCGATGTTCCAGTTGACGAAATGATGATCGTCGAGTTATATTCTAAATAGAACGCATTCGTATAAAATGCAATACTTAACGAACCTGATTTCTGGGTTCGTTAAGGTTCTGTTAGGAAATATCCTGTTTTTTATCGAAAACAGGACAAAAACTGACACCCTCAACATACAAAAACCCATAAGGAGGGACCAAAATAGTGTTTGATTTTAATAAACCTAATATTGAAATTGCAGAAATTTCAGATGATAAGAAGTATGGCAGATTTGTTGTAGAACCACTTGAAAGAGGATATGGTACAACACTTGGAAACTCTCTGAGAAGGATTATGCTTTCTTCTCTGCCGGGAGCTGCAATCAGCCAGATTAAAATCGACGGAGTATTGCATGAGTTCAGTTCTATTCCGGGCGTAAAGGAAGACGTAACTGAAATTATCATGAACTTAAAAACACTCGCAATTAAGAATTCTTCCGAGACAGATGAGCCGAAAACAGCTTACATCGAATTTGAGGGAGAGGGCGTAGTTACAGCTGCTGATATTCAGGCAGATTCTGATATTGAAATCATGAATCCGGAAACTGTAATCGCTACACTTAACGGCGGTGCAGACAGCAAGCTTTATATGGAACTGACTATCACAAAGGGAAGAGGATATGTAGGTTCTGATAAGAATAAGACAGAAGATATGCCGATTGGTGTGATTCCGATCGACTCTATCTATACACCGGTTGAGCGTGTAAATCTTACAGTTCAGAATACTCGTGTCGGACAGATTACCGATTATGATAAACTCACACTTGATGTTTATACAAATGGTACTCTTGCACCGGATGAAGCAGTCAGCCTTGCTGCAAAAGTATTAAATGAACATCTCAAGCTCTTTATTGATCTTTCTGAAGTTGCTCAGTCAGCGGAAGTTATGATTGAAAAGGAAGACGATGAAAAAGAAAAAGTTCTTGAAATGAGTATTGATGAACTTGAACTTTCTGTTCGTTCATATAACTGTCTGAAGAGAGCAGGAATCAATACTGTAGAAGAACTTACAAACAGAACATCAGAAGATATGATGAAAGTTCGTAACCTTGGACGTAAATCTCTTGAAGAAGTTCTTGCTAAATTAAAAGAACTTGGTCTTGAACTCAGCCAGGGAGACGAATAAGGAGTTCCCGTTTCGCATGTGAATACAGGCAGAAACACTGACGCACGATCTGGCTAGTAAGCCCGATGAAAGCATAACCAGATGGCATATCCGCAGTAAGACCGAAGGTGCATGCCGGTATGTCCCGAATAATGGAGGATAAAAAAATGGCAAAGTATAGAAAACTTGGAAGAACAGCAAGTCAGAGAAAAGCATTACTGAGAAATCAGGTAACAATGCTTCTTCAGCACGGAAAAATCAGAACAACAGAAGCTAAAGCTAAAGAAATCCGTAAGATCGCAGAAGGTCTTATCGCTTCAGCTGTAAAAGAAAAAGATAACTTCGAAGAAGTTACAATCAAAGCTAAAGTTGCTAAGAAAGATGCAGAAGGCAAGAGAGTTAAAGAAGTAGTAGATGGTAAGAAAGTTACTGTATACGAAGAAGTTGAAAAGACAATCAAAAAAGACAATCCGTCAAGACTTCATGCAAGACGTCAGATGCTGAAAGTACTTTACCCTGTAACAGAAGTTCCGACTGCTGCAGCTGGAAAGAAGAAAAATACAAAAGAAGTTGATCTGGTAGACAAACTGTTTACAGAGATCGCTCCGAAGTATGCAGACCGCAACGGCGGATATACAAGAATCATCAAAATTGGACAGCGTAAAGGTGACGCTGCAATGGAAGTTATTCTTGAGCTTGTATAATCAAATGAGATCGAAAGCCACAGGCATTTATGCCTGTGGTTTTTTGTGTATATAGTGAGCTGGTCTGCTCGATTTCTACCTTTCTTTCTGATAAAAGTCAGTGTATAATAGAAAACATCTGAAAAGAATGTCCTTTAACAGACGTAAAGGAGGAACGACATGGGACGTGTAGGACGATTTATTTTAAAGGTTGCGGCAGTATTGATATTGACTGTATCGGCGGGTACATTTGCACTTTCTTTATTTACAGGAGAGACAAGAAATGGGGATAATCTGCAAAGCGAGTTCGATTATCTGATCACAGTGGGAATTTCACAGAGTGGAGAAGAAAGCTCATGGAAGGATGCAAATACAGCGTCTTTTATGGATACATTTGTCAAATCAAACGGTTATGAAGCGGTGTATGCAGATGCAGGTAGCGATCAGGAAAAACAGATTGAAGATGTGGAAGGATTTATAAAACAGGGTGTGGACTATATCATTCTGAATCCGATTTCTGAAATTGGCTGGGATGATGTGCTGGAAGATGCAAAAAAGGCACATATTCCTATAATCCTTGTGAATAACGGTGTAGATACGGATGACAGCAGTCTGTATTCGTGCATGCTTGGAAGTGATTACGGAAAACAGATGAAAAAGGCAGGAAAATGGTTGGATGAATATCTGAAAGAAGAGGACGAGAAAAAGGCAGAGAAAGAAAAGGCGGCTTCTGAGGCACCGACTCAGGAAGAATCGGAACAGACGGACAGTGAAGATACGGAAGTAAATACAGACAGTTCAAAAGCGACAGATAGCAGTGCATCCATTTTTGATAAAATTATGAAAAGCAGTTCAACGGCGAAGGATGAGACGGATTCGACAGAGGAGGAGCAGACAGAAGAAGACTTTACCATCAAGATCGCCGCGATTCAGGAATCCATCGGCTCGGAGGAGCAGCTGATGAGAGCGCAGGGATATCAGACTATGCTGGAAAGGTATTCGGACTGGGAGATGGTGGCACAACAGACCGGTGACAATTCCAGAGAAGAGGCAGAGAAAGTCATGAAACTATTTCTTGAGCAGGAACCGGATTTACGGGTAGTGTTTGCTGAGAGTGACGAGATGGCACTGGGAGCCATCGATGCGATCGAGAAATCAGGAAAGACCTGTGGAGAGGACGGAGATATTATTGTGATTTCATTTGGTGGAAGCAAAGCGGGGATCGAAGCTGTAAAAGAAGGTAAATTGAATGTAACCTTTGAATGCAATCCTGGCCAGGGACCGAAAGCGGCAGAACTGATCCAGAGACTGGAATCGGATATTTCCATTGATAAGGAACAATACGTGGAAGAAACATATTTTGATGGAACTATGGATTTGGATGAAATTATAGAAAACAGAACATATTAAAGGCAGGAAGAAGAATGATAAAAGTATTTTTGGTTGAAGATGAAATTATTATCAGAAATGGGATCAAGAACAGTATTAATTGGGAAATGCATGGATATGACTTTGTCGGAGAGGCAAGTGATGGAGAACTTGCGTTACCGATGATTCTCGAAAAGAAACCAGACATCCTGATCACGGATATTAAGATGCCTTTTATGGATGGACTGGAACTCAGTGAGCAGGTTAAAAAAGTACTTCCGGCTACGAAAATCATGATTCTGAGTGGATATAATGAGTTTGATTATGCAAAGATGGCGATTAAGATTGGTGTAACCGATTACCTTCTGAAGCCAATTTCTTCAGAAAAATTGTTGGATGCAGTTAACAAAGTAGCAGAAGAAATCCGGAAAGAGCAAAGTGAAAAAGAGCAGATGAATCAATATGCCCGTGAAATGCAGGAAAACAAAGAAAGTGAAAAGTTTCAGTTTTTCAATCAGGTGTTTGCAGGAAGTATGCCATTTGGAGAATGTCTGGAGCAGGGAAAGCAGCTGGGAATTGAAATCAGTGCAGAGGGATATTGTGTGATCCTCTTTAAGATCATTATGATTGATCATCCGATGGATTATAGCGAGGATATTGTAAGTGCAACTGAAGATATAGAAAATCTGAGTGAGCAGACAGAAAAGCTCCTGTGGTTCCGGAGAGGTGTAGAAGGATGGGGATTTATTGCACAGGGAGCTGTTGGTGAAGAACTGACTGCGAGAGCTCAGACATTTAGGGAAGATCTGGAAAAAGTTCTGGAAAAATATAAAAATCTGGAATATTTTGGAGGAATTGGAAGTCAGGTGGGGAGGTTCAGTGAGATTAAAAGATCCTACAATGATGCAAACAGAGCCTTTGCAGAGCGTTTTTCAAGAAGTTTGAGACAGTTTGTGAGTTATTCAGAGGTTCATCAAATGGGGGTTCAGAATGACGTTGAGATGCACAGACTCGGAACCATGGCGGAGAACCGGAAAATGCTGGAGCGTTTCCTGAAGACAGGAACGGAAAATGAAGTAAAAAGCTTTATGGATGCATATTTTGATGCAATTGGTGAGCAGAACCTGCAGTCGATGATGTTGAGACAGTATATTGTAATGGATACTTTTATCAGCGTCCAAAGTCTGGGAGACAGTTTGAACATTGAAAAAGAAGATATTGAAAGAGAGCTTGGCGATGTGCAGGAGGTATCGCAGTATGTGCAGGAACTGGAGGCAACGAGGAAGTACCTGGAAAATATAGTCAGACGAATGATCCGGTTAAGAGAGCAGGCATCGGGCAGACGCTATTCAGAAATTATTGAAAAAGCGAGAGATTATATCGGACAAAATTATATGTCAGAGAATATTTCACTGAACCTGGTGGCTTCGAGCGTCAACATCAGTCCGAGCTATTTCAGCTCTTTGTTTAGTCAGGAGGTTGGCTCAACCTTTGTAGAATATCTGACGGGTGTTCGTATGGAAAAAGCAAAAGAGCTTCTGATGTGTTCGGATAAGAGGACATCGGATATGAGGTGGGATACAAAGATTCCCATTATTTCAGCTATATATTCAAAAAGACACAGGGATGTTCGCCGAAGGAATTCCGTTCAAGAGGAAGGGGATAAAATATGAAGGTGAAATATAAGAACTGGTCGATCAATAAGAAACTGCTTTCCATTTCGCTGTCAGCATTTCTGCCAATGGTAATTCTGGCCGCCTATTTGATCGCGTCTTTAAATAATGCGGCATCAGCTTATTCTGAGATTACAAAAAGTATTGCCTATGCCAACCGTTATGTGAAAGACTTTAAAAGTCGGCTGGACTATAGTGTGTATCTTGCTGTGGTAAGTAATAAGCAGCTTAAGGAGGTCGGAGATGGAGTTACAACGGTAAATGGAGTAGTGACGGTGAATCCATACGACTATATTACGGAGATGGAAGAGGCGTGTGATAAGATGACGCAAAATGCGACGGTTCCGCTCACCCAGTCACAGGCGGGACGTATTAAAAATTCACTGTCTTCACTCCGTTTTTGTGTACAGGATCTGGATAAACAGATTAAAGAACGGACTTCTTATGATGAGAGAATGGAATATTTTAACAGTAATGTCAAAGATCTGACGACACTGGTACAGACCGGAATCCAGGACTATGTCTATCTGGAAACTTCCAATTTTGTGACTGTACAGACGGAACTGAACCGGAATAACCGTAATTCGACCATTTTGGCGGTCGGAGTAGCAATTGTTGCGATGAGTATTTCCCTGCTGCTCAGTGGACGAGCAGCACGAAGTGTGACAAGACCGATCCGCGATCTGTGTGATCTGACAGAGAAGGTTGCCGGCGGTGATTTCTCTGTAAAAACACAGGTCGAAGCAGGGGACGAGATTGCGGTGCTCACGCGGAGCTTTAACGATATGACAGAGGAAATCGGGATTCTGGTAGATGATATCCGGAAAAAACAGGAAAATCTCAGAATTATTGAGAACCGACTTCTGCAGGAACAGATCAATCCACATTTCCTTTACAATACTCTTGATGCCATTGTCTGGCTTGCTGAGGAAAATAAAAGTGCAGAGGTTGTGAAAATGGTAACCTCGCTCTCTGATTTTTTCCGCACAACCTTAAGCAAAGGACATGATTATATTACAGTGAAAGAAGAGCGGACGCATATTGAGAGCTATCTGGAGATCCAGCAGTTCCGCTATCAGGATATCCTGGACTATGAGATCCAGATGGATGAGGAGATCTATGGCTACATTATACCGAAGCTTACACTGCAGCCTCTTGTCGAAAATGCGCTTTATCATGGAATTAAGAATAAGCGGGGGAAAGGTAAAATCCTGATTACCGGTAAAAAGCAGGGAGATAAAATCATTTTCCAGGTCATTGACAATGGAAAAGGTATGACAGAGGAAGAACTGAACAGTCTCCGGAAAAAGATGGCAGGGACGGATACAGGAGATGAAGCGAAGGGCTTTGGTGTATCGAATGTGAACCAGAGAATCAAGTATTATTACGGGGAGGAATACGGAGTGTTCTTTGAAAGCAAGGAAAATGAAGGCACAAATGCGACGATCATCATAGCAGCTAAAAATATTCAACTTCTATCATAAAAAAACTAACTTTTTCACAGAAAAGCAGAAAATATTCTACCAAAAGAGGAAGATTTTCCGTTTTAAAAGTATGAAAATTTTATTATTATAAGTACATCAAGAGGTTAAGAAAACCCAATGAAGGAGGAACATGTAAAATGAAAAAAAGAAAAGTGTTAGCAGTATTGTTATGTGCAGCGATGACAGCAGCTTTAGCAGTTGGATGCGGTGGAAGCAAAGGATCTGACAGCAGCGACAAGAGCAGTGATTCATCAAGCTCATCCGATGATGTGATCACAGTAGGCTTCTCGCAGGTAGGTGCAGAATCTGACTGGCGTACAGCAAACTCTCAGTCAATGAAAGACACATTCAGCAAAGAAAACGGATATGACCTGATCTTTGATGATGCTCAGCAGAAACAGGAAAACCAGATCACAGCAATCCGTAACTTCATCCAGCAGGAGGTTGATTACATTCTTCTTGCACCTGTTACAGAGACAGGATGGGATACAGTTCTTCAGGAAGCAAAAGATGCAGACATCCCGGTAATCATCGTTGACCGTATGGTTGATGTATCTGATGACAGCCTTTACACAACATGGATCGGAACCGATGCTCTTTGTGAAGGTCGTAAAGCAGCTGAATGGCTGAACGGATTTGCAGAAGCAAAAGGAATCGCAGCATCTGATATCCATATCGCTGATATCCAGGGAACAATCGGATCTACAGCTCAGATCGGACGTACAAAAGGTCTTGAAGAAGGCGTTGATAAATACGGATGGGATCTTGTAGCTCAGCAGACAGGTGAATTTACACAGGCTAAAGGTCAGGAAGTTATGGAGTCTATGCTGAAACAGTATGACAACATCAACGTAGTATACTGCGAGAACGATAACGAAGCATTCGGAGCAATCGATGCAATCGAAGCAGCAGGTAAGACAGTTGGATCTGATATCGCTAACGGCGAAATCATGGTAATTTCTTTCGATACAACACATGCAGGACTTCAGGATGTTCTTGATGGAAAGATCGAATGCGATGTAGAGTGTAACCCACTTCACGGACCACGTGCTGAAGAACTTATCAAAAAACTTGAAGCTGGCGAAGACATTGATAAACTGAACTATGTAGATGAAGAAATCTTTGCTCATGATGACACAGTTAAATCTGTAAAAGCTACAAACAGTTTAGACGAAGAAAAAGATTTTGATGTAACACCACTTACACAGGATATTCTTGACAAACGTGCATACTAAAATGCATTAGGAAAGTCGGATATATAATTTGACAGACACATAAGGGTGGATGAATAGAGAGGCGTGGTAGATAATAATCGGAATGTGCCGGATATTTATACTACGCCCTCTTTATTGAAAAAAGGAAAGCAGGTGGAAGAGTATGGAGGGTAATGTTGTACTTACAATGCGGGATATTTCCAAGACATTTCCCGGTGTAAAAGCATTGCAGCATGTTGATTTTACACTTCGCAAGGGCGAAATTCACGCTCTGATGGGTGAGAACGGTGCAGGTAAATCTACACTGATCAAGGTTCTTACCGGTGTACATGAATTTGAAAATGGCGAGATCCGTCTGGATGGAAAAGACGGTCCGATTATTAATAAATCACCTCAGGACGCACAGAACAATGGTATCAGTACTGTATATCAGGAAGTTAACCTTTGTCCGAACCTGACGGTGGCAGAAAATCTGTTTATTGGACGCGAACCAAGAAAAGCAGGATTTATTGACTGGCGTACAATGAACAAACGTGCAACAGAATTGCTTAAGAGTCTTGAAATTGATGCTTCAGCTACACAGAAGCTGGAAGAGGTTTCTCTGGCAAGACAGCAGATGATCGCAATTGCACGTGCAGTTGATATGAAATGTAAGGTTCTGATCCTTGATGAGCCAACTTCATCTCTGGACGATGATGAGGTTGCAAAACTGTTCAAACTGATGAACAGACTGAAAAATGAAGGTGTAGGTATTATTTTCGTAACACACTTCCTGGAACAGGTATATGAGGTCTGTGACAGAATCACAGTTTTACGAAATGGGGAACTGGTTGGCGAATACGAAGTCAAAGATCTGCCAAGAGTTATGCTTGTTGCCAAGATGATGGGTAAAGACTTTGATGATCTTGCAGATATCAAGGGAGATCATGCAGAACTCAAAGAATTCATCCCGGTTATCGAGGCAGAAGGACTTAGCCATAAAGGAACGATCAAACCGTTTGATATGACGATCAACAAAGGTGAGGTTGTCGGATTTACAGGACTTCTTGGATCCGGACGTTCGGAACTTGTCCGTGCAATTTATGGAGCTGATAAAGCGGATTCCGGTAAACTGAAAGTTAACGGAAAAGAAGTAAAGATTCATGCTCCGATCGATGCAATGAAGCTTGGTATGGCATATCTTCCGGAAGACAGAAAGAAAGATGGTATCATCGCAGATCTGTCTGTCCGTGAAAATATTATTATCGCACTTCAGGCGAAAAAAGGTATGTTCCATCCAATGAGCAGAAAAGAAATGGATGAAGCAGCAGATAAATATATTAAGATGCTTCAGATTAAGACAGCAAGCCGTGAAACTCCGATCAAGAGTCTGTCAGGTGGTAACCAGCAGAAGGTTATCATTGGTAGATGGCTTCTTACCAATCCGGATTTCCTGATCCTGGATGAACCTACAAGAGGTATTGATATCGGAACCAAGACAGAGATCCAGAAACTGGTACTTGATCTTGCAGATCAGGGAATGGCGGTTGCATTTATTTCTTCAGAAGTAGAAGAAATGCTCCGTACCTGTTCACGTATGGCAGTTATGCGAGACGGTAAGAAGGTTGGAGAAATTTCCGGTGATGAATTATCACAGGAAGGTATCATGAAAGCAATCGCAGGAGGTGAAGAGTAATGAGCACAAATAAATCAACATGGAAAAAGCTTACCTCTATGAGGCTTTTCATGCCACTGGTGTGTCTGCTTGCAATCATTATCGTAGCTACAATTACAATTCCGGGCTTCTTAAGCATGTCTCTTAAGAATGGAGTTCCATACGGATATCCGGTCGATGTGATCAACCGTGCATCCGAGCTGGTTATTTTGTCAGTTGGTATGACACTTGTTACAGCAGCTTCCGGAGGACAGGACATCAGTGTCGGAGCTGTTATGGCAGTCGCAGGAGCCGTATGCTGCCAGATCCTTTCCGGTGGGGAAGTATCTGTAAACTCTCTGTCAGCACCGATTATCGTTGCATTCCTTGCAGCACTGGTTGCTTCAGGAATCTGCGGTGCATTTAACGGATTTCTGGTTGCAAAGCTGAATATTCAGCCGATGGTTGCGACATTGATCCTTTACACAGCAGGACGTGGTATCGCCCAGCTGATCACAGACGGACAGATTACATATATCCGTGTGAAATCTTATCAGGTATTCGGAAGCTATGTCGGAAAATTCCCGATTCCGATGCCAGTTGTAATTGCAATTATCGTAGTTATCATTGCATATGTTATTTTGAAAAAGACAGCTCTTGGACTTTATATCGAGAGCGTTGGTATTAACGGAACCGCATCCAGACTGGTCGGACTTAATTCAACCATGATCAAGTTCCTTACTTACCTGATCTGTGGTGTACTTGCAGGTGTTGCAGGATTTGTGGCTTCCAGCCGTATCTACTCAGCAGATGCCAACAACATTGGTCTGAACCTTGAAATGGATGCCATCCTTGCAGTTGCCCTTGGTGGAAATGCCCTTGGTGGTGGTAAGTTCAGCCTGATGGGGTCTGTGATCGGAGCTTATACAATCCAGGCACTTACAACTGTTCTTTACGGATTGAATGTATCAGCCGATCAGCTTCCGGTCTATAAGGCAATCGTTGTTGTAGTCATCGTTGTCCTTCAGAGCCCGGTATTCAAGAAATTTATTGCAGTGCAGAAAGAAAAAAGAACATCAAAGGCTGCAGTGAAAGGAGGAGCTAACTAATGAAAGCAAAAGTATCCGGAACAAAAAAGAAAATTAACGGAACGACATTCCTCCTTATGATTACAATTTTACTGTTTGTTGTAATGTACGCAGCAGGTATGATCGTATTTAACGACAAAGGTTTTGCAAAACCGCAGATGTTCCTGAATCTGTTCATTTCCAATGCAGGTCTTCTGGTTATCGCGATGGGCGAAACGATCGTTATGATCACAGCTGGAATCGATATCTCAGTTGGTTCTGTTACAGCACTTGTATGTATGGTTGCTGCAAACCAGATGGAAAATCACGGTGCAAGCGCTTATACCGCACTTCTTATGGCACTGGTGATCGGACTTCTCTTTGGTCTGGTTCAGGGATTCCTGGTATCTTATCTGGAGATCCAGCCATTCATTGTTACACTGGCAGGTATGTTCTTTGGACGTGGTATGACATCAATCATCAGTACAGATATGATTTCTATCAAAAATGCAACTTTCATGGCATGGGCTAAATACAAAATTTACATGCCGTTTGGTTCTTACAGTAAGAGGGGAAAATTCCTCCCGGCATATATTTATCCGACAGTTATCATTGCAATCATCGTTCTGATCGTAATCATAATCGTTATGAAGTATACAAAATTCGGACGTTCTGTATATGCGATCGGTGGAAATGAACAGAGTGCACTTATGATGGGACTGAATGTTAAGAGAACAAAAATGGCTGCATACCTTCTGGACGGCTTTCTTGCAGGACTCGGCGGATTCCTTTTCTGTATGAACAGCTGTGCCGGATTCGTAGAACAGGCAAAAGGTCTTGAGATGGATGCGATTTCAGCAGCCGTTATCGGGGGTACACTACTTAGTGGTGGTGTCGGAACTCCATTCGGAACCCTGTTCGGTGTACTGATCAAAGGAACGATTTCCAGTCTGATCACTACACAGGGAACACTTTCAAGCTGGTGGGTACGAATCGTACTTTCCGCACTCCTCTGCTTCTTCATCGTTCTGCAGTCTGTATTTGCAAGCCTGAAGAAGAAAAACTAAAGAAAGAACAGTACTTGAAACATTACAGGCGAAAAGAGAAAACGACGGGTATTGACGGAAACTTTTTAATTGCCTATAATAAAAAAGTAGGATTTAAACACCGGATGTTCATATCGTACATCCGGTGTTCTTTTTGTAAGTATTGAGTATAAAGGGGAAGGAGGAAGATGAGATATGAAAATAGGGATTGCGAATGACCATTCTGCAGTGGATATGAAAAAGCAGGTGGTAGAGTATCTTGTGGAAAAAGGATATGAAGTTGTCAATTACGGAACTGATTCTTATGAGAGCTGTCCTTATCCGAAATATGGGGAAAAGATTGGAAAAGCAGTTGCAGACGGAGAAGTGGATCTCGGAGTTGCAATCTGTGGAACCGGTCTTGGAATTTCCATGGCAGCCAATAAGGTTCACGGTGTCCGCGCAGCGGTGTGTTCTGAACCATATACGGCAAAGATGGCAAGAGAACATAATAATGCAAATGTGATTGCGTTCGGTGCAAGAGTAATTGGAATCGAGATGGCAAAGATGATCCTTGATACATTTCTTGGTGCAGAGTTCCTTGGGGGACGTCACCAGGATCGTGTAGATATGATTATGGCGATCGAAGAAAATCAATAGTGCGGATGAAAAACAACAAGAGCGGATAAAGGCAATGAAAAAGCTTTTATCTGCTCTTGTTGTGTATATGGTGAGCCAAGTGCAGATTGGCGCCTGCACAAGGTTCTGCATTTGGTGAAGGGAAGAGGTTACAGTAGTACGTGAATCGAAAAAAGCTTGTTATACTTGTTTTGGTGGCATCAAAAAACAATACCATATTATTTGATGTTTTAGAAGAAGTGCACAAAAGATACAAAAAGAAGAATACAAGTTAGGACCTCGATGAAAAACAAATATGTATTCAAGTTGTACACATATGATAAATACAACTTAGCAAAAATATACAAAAGTTGTACGATAATTTGTAACATATTACGGGTTGAAAATCAGGTGTTTCTTAAGGTATATTAGAGGTAAGGAGAGCAGGGGATTTGTACGTAAATCAGGTGGAAAAGAAGAAAAAAGTGAAAGAAACATCAGCAAAATATGAAGGAATTGTAAGATGGATTCGAGAACAGATTGAAGCGGAAAAACTGCAGCCGGGAGAGCGGATAGAGTCGGAATACCAGCTTTGTGACCGGTTTGGGGTAAGCCGTCAGACTGTCAGACATGCGATCGCTGTTCTGGAAAAAGAAGGTATGATCGAGAAACGCCGTGGAAGTGGGACTTATATAAAGGAAAGTGGCATCATCGGGGTCAGACGAAAAAAAACGATGCAGATCGCAGTGATGACAACTTTTGTTCAGGAATATATTTTTTCTGGTATTATTCAGGAAATCGAGAACAAGATGTCACGCGCCGGATATGGAATCCAGATTTCCATCACCAACAATTCTGTAGACAAAGAACGTTTTATATTGAAAAGCATTCTGGATAAGAAAAGAGTGGATGGAATTATAGCGGAACCGACAAAGAGTGGCCTTCCTAATCCAAATCTCAATCTGTACAGGCAGATCATGGAGCAGGGAATCCCGGTGATCTTTATCAACAGCTATTATCCGGAACTGAAAGCGCCGCATGTAAGTCTTGATGATAAGATAGCAGGGAAGATGGCGACGAAATATCTGATCCAGTGCGGACACCGTGAGATCGCAGCGATTTTCAAGGCAGATGACGGGCAGGGACACAGAAGGTATGCCGGTTATATCGAAGCTTTAATGGAAGCAGATATCAGGATCGAAGATAAACGGATTGTCTGGATTGATACCGAGGATGTGCGCAATCGCAATATGCGTGAGGAGAGCAGCTGGATTTTAAGAAGGATTCAGGGATGTACGGCATGTGTATGCTACAACGATGAGGTTGCGAGCAACCTTGCGGCGACATGTCTGGAACAGAAGATCAAAGTGCCGGACAAGATGTCGATCATTGGAATCGATGATTCTGATCTGGCAAATTATTGCGAAGTACCGCTTGCTTCTGTGAAGAATCCGATCCGGGAGCTAGCGAAGAAGGCAGCAGAAGAGATCCTTGATCTTATGCAGGAGAAAGAAGTGCCGGACAGTGTGGAACTGAAACCGGAGATTATCAACCGGAGTTCTGTAAAAATCATCAAATAGAAATATTTATCAAATCAATTATATTTTATGAAAGGAAAGGTAAAGAAAAAATGAGTGATGTAAAAAGTATGATCGAAGCGGGAAAGACTTCCCTTGGAATCGAGTTTGGTTCCACACGAATCAAAGCAGTTCTGGTAGGAGAAGATAATGCACCGATTGCTTCGGGAAGCCATGAATGGGAGAACCGTTTTGACAACGGTGTCTGGACTTACACGTTAGAGGATATCTGGACAGGTCTTCAGGACTGCTACAGAGATCTTGCTGTAGATGTGAAGAAGCAGTATGACGTAGAGCTTACTACTGTCGGAGCACTTGGATTCAGTGCCATGATGCATGGATATATGGTATTTGACAAAGCAGGAGAACAGCTTGTACCGTTCCGTACATGGAGAAATACAATGACAGAGCAGGCAGCAAAAGAACTGACAGAATTATTCCGTTTCAATATGCCACAGAGATGGAGCGGAGCGCATCTGTATCAGGCAATTCTGAACAAAGAAGAGCATGTAAAGGATATTGATTTTATTACAACGCTTGCAGGTTATGTACACTGGAAACTGACAGGAGAGAAAGTCCTTGGCGTTGGTGACGCATCCGGAATGTTCCCGATCGACAGCACAACACGTAACTGGAATAAAGAGATGCTTGCCAAGTTCGATGAACTGGTTGCACCGAAAGGATATCCTTGGAAAGTAGAAGATATCCTTCCAAAAGTCTTGGTTGCAGGTGAAAAGGCAGGAACACTTACCGAAGAAGGTGCAAAGCTTCTGGACCCAACAGGAAAGCTTCAGGCAGGCATTCCGGTATGCCCTCCGGAAGGTGATGCAGGAACCGGTATGGCAGCTACGAATAGCGTCAGAGTCCGCACCGGTAATGTATCAGCAGGAACCAGTGTATTTGCAATGGTTGTTCTTGAAAAAGCACTTGAGAAAGTACATGAAGAGATCGATATGGTAACAACACCTGCAGGAGATGCCGTGGCAATGGTTCACTGCAACAACTGTACTTCAGATCTGAATGCATGGGTAAATATTTTCAAAGAATTTGCAGAAGCATTCGGTATGAAAGTCGATATGAACGATCTGTTCGGAACTCTTTACAACAAAGCTCTGGAAGGTGATGCAGACTGTGGCGGTCTGATGTCTTATAACTTCTTCGCAGGAGAACCGGTTGTTGGACTTGATGAAGGACGTCCGTTATTTGTTCGTATGCCAGACAGCAAATTCAATCTTGCAAACTTCATGAGAGCAAACTTATATGCATCTCTGGAAGTCCTGAAAGTCGGAATGGACATTCTTCTGAAAGAAGAGAAGGTAGCCGTTGATGAGATTCTCGGACACGGTGGACTCTTTAAGACAAAAGGCGTTGGACAGAGCATCCTGGCAGCAGCACTTGACACACCGGTATCTGTTATGGAGACAGCCGGAGAAGGCGGAGCATGGGGAATCGCACTTCTTGCATCTTACATGAACAACAAGGCAGAAGACGAAGCCCTGGATGATTATCTGGATGCAAAAGTATTTGCAGGACAGAAGGGTACAAAGATGGATCCGGATCCGAAGGATGTAGAAGGATACAATACATTTATCGAACGCTTCAAGAAGACGCTTCCGATCATGAAAGCTGCAACAGAGACTATGAAATAGAACCCGAAATATTTTACATAAACACAGTAGGAGGCTAAAGCAATGTTAGAAGAACTGAAAAAAGAGGTTTATGAAGCCAATATGCTTCTGCCTAAGTATGGACTTGTCACATTTACCTGGGGCAATGTCAGCGGAATCGACCGCGAAAGCGGGCTTGTTGTGATCAAACCGAGCGGTGTGGATTATGACAAAATGACAGCAGATGACATGGTTGTTGTAGACCTGGAAGGAAACCGCGTGGAAGGCAACTTAAATCCGTCTTCTGATACGGCAACACATCTGGAACTCTACAAAGCGTTTCCGGATATGGGTGGTATCGTCCATACACATTCCCCATGGGCAACCAGTTGGGCACAGGCAGGAAGAGGAATCCCTTGCTACGGAACCACACATGCCGACTATATGTACGGTGAGATCCCATGTGTCCGCAATCTGACAAAAGAAGAAATCGACGAAGCATATGAGAAGAATACAGGAGTTCTCATTGTGGAACATTTCAAAGGTACAGAATACATGGCAATGCCTGCAGTACTCTGCAAGAACCACGGACCATTCACCTGGGGAACCGATCCACACAATGCAGTACATAATGCAGTCGTACTCGAAGAAGTAGCTAAAATGGCAGCTCGCTGCGAAATGATCAATCCAGACGTAAAACCTGCCCCACAGGAATTACAGGATAAACACTACTACAGAAAACACGGTAAAGACGCGTACTATGGACAAGGCTAAAGCACTTAATGAATGCGAGCCGTAGGCGACACATGAATTTAGTGCGTTGCCTGTTCGGCGCACTTAGCGAGCGGGAGCATGTGCGACTGCGAGCTTAGTAAGACCGAACTTGTATTGGGAAGATAGAGTAAATCAATTAAACAAAAAGGAGAATAAAAACATGTTAGTACAGAAAGATTACAAATTTTGGTTTTGCACAGGATCACAGGATTTATACGGAGATGAATGCCTCGCACACGTAGCAGAACATTCACAGATCATCGTAAAAGCCCTCAATGAATCAGGAATTCTTCCATACGAAGTAGTCTGGAAACCAACCCTGATCACGAATGAAGTAATCAGAAGAACTTTCAACGAAGCAAATACAGATGAAAACTGTGCAGGTGTTATTACATGGTGCCATACATTCTCACCGGCAAAATCATGGATTCTCGGATTAAAAGAACTGAGAAAACCATTACTTCACCTTCATACACAGTTCAACCGTGAAATCCCATACGACACCATCGATATGGACTTCATGAATGAGAATCAGGCAGCTCATGGTGACCGTGAATTCGGACATATTTTCACACGCCTTCATAAGAACCGTAAAGTCATCATGGGTTACTGGGAAGACAAAGAAACACAGGAAAGAATCGGTGACTGGATGCGTACAGCAGTTGGTGTCATCGAAAGCAGTCATGTACGTGTTATGCGTGTAGCTGACAACATGAGAAACGTTGCCGTAACAGAAGGTGACAAAGTAGAGGCTCAGATCAAATTCGGATGGGAAGTTGATGCTTACCCGGTAAATGAAGTTGCTGACGCAGTAGCTCAGGTTGGACAGGGTGATGTAAATGCACTTGTTGAAGAATACTATGACAAATATCAGATCCTTCTGGAAGGAAGAGATGAAGCTGAATTCAGAAAACATGTGGCAGTTCAGGCTCAGATCGAACTTGGATTTGAAAGATTCCTTGAAGCAAACAATTATCAGGCAATTGTTACACACTTCGGAGATCTTGGATCACTTCAGCAGCTTCCGGGACTTGCAATGCAGAGACTGATGGAAAAAGGATATGGTTTCGGTGCGGAAGGTGACTGGAAGACAGCAGCTATGGTTCGTGTAATGAAGATCATGACACAGGGCAAGAAAGATGCAAAGGGAACTTCCTTCATGGAAGACTACACATACAACCTTGTACCTGGAAAAGAAGGTATCCTGGAAGCTCATATGCTGGAAGTTTGCCCGACAATCGCAGATGGACCGATCAGCATCAAGTGCCAGCCGCTTAGCATGGGTGACAGAGAAGATCCTACACGTCTTGTATTTACAGCCAAAGAAGGACCGGCTGTCGCAACATCACTTGTTGATCTTGGCGACAGATTCCGCCTGATCATCAACAGTGTAGACTGCAAGAAAACAGAAAAACCGATGCCGAAGCTTCCGGTTGCAACTGCATTCTGGACACCACAGCCAGACCTCAGAACAGGTGCAGAAGCTTGGATCCTGGCAGGTGGAGCTCACCATACAGCATTCTCTTATGACCTGACACCGGAACAGATGGGTGACTGGGCAGAAGAAATGGGAATCGAAGCTGTTTATATCGATAAAGATACAAAGATCAGAGATTTCAAAAATGAATTAAGATGGAATGAAGCTGCGTATAGAAAATAAATAGTAGCAGATGAATTCTAAGAAATAAACAACCGGGCAGAATCACATTTAAAAGTGAACTGCCTGGTTTTTTGCAACGTATAAAGTTCTAGGTAAAAGTAAAAGTTGAAAAACAGAGCAGTAAAAAAGTTAAATTTTACTAAAGTTATTTATTTCTCCGAAATGTGTGCTATAATGAATTAAATAAATTGCAAAGGAAAGTCATCAAGGGAAAATGCATTAAGGCAATATTGAAAGAAAATAAAAAGAAAGAGAAATAATGGGGGAAGGACATGGCGACGATTAAGGACATTGCGGCAAAAGCGGGGGTTTCCATAGCGACAGTATCCAGAGTGTTGAATCATGATGAAACTTTGAATGCGCAGGAAGAGACAAAAAAAAGAATTTTTGAAATTGCAGAGGAATTAGAATACGAAGTACGCGCACAGAAAAAACGCAGGCGAAAACTGAAGATAGGTGTATTTTATTCTTATTCTCCTGAAGAAGAACTTCAGGATCCTTATTATCTTTGTATCAGGCTTGCTATAGAAAAAAAACTGGAAGAAGAAGGATATACAAAGGTGATTGTGAAACTGGATGATTCGCCGGAGATGATCAACGGATTAGATGGTGTAATCTGTACCGGTACATTCACAAAAAAAATGGTAGAAGCAATAGAGATATGGGAATGCCCGGTTATATTTATTGATGCAGATCCAAACCCAAAGAGATTCGATTCAATTGTGGTAGACTATAGACGGGCAGTAGAAGAGATTGTTTCCTATCTGGTAGGGTGTGGACATACGAAAATAGGGATGATCGGCTGTCGAGAAGTTGATAAGGAGGGGGATGAAGTACTGGATACGAGAATACAGCATTTTCAGAACGCTTTGAAAAAACGGGGACTGTATCACCCGGAATATACAAAGTTTGGTGCTTATTATGCAAAATATGGATACAAACTTCTGAAAGAGTTTTACGAGGAAGGGAATCTGCCGACTGCCTTGTTTGTTGCGAATGATTCGATGGCAGCAGGAAGTTATCGGGCTGCATATGAACTTGGGCTTAAAATACCGGATGATATCAGTATTATTGGCTTTAATGATATCCCAACTGCGAAATACATGGTTCCTCCACTTACTACGGTGAGATTGTACATGGAGTTCATGGGAGAATATGCAGTAAAACTTCTGGAAGAGCGAATTATACATGGAAGAGAGATTTGTGTAAAAGTTTCAATCCCGACTAAACTTTATATACGTGACAGTGTTAAAAAATTTTAATAAGGTAAAAAAGTAAGAGGCTATGGAACGGAGAATGTCCTATAGTCTCTTTATGTATACAGATTGAGTGATGACAGATTGTTTTGTTATGATTTTTTAGCTAAAAATAAAGAGTTAAAATCAACCAAGTAAAAACAGACAACTTTATTTGAAATAAAAATATAATTTTACCAAGATAAAAATTGTGAAAAGTATATAAAAATATGGTGTAAATAATAGGTAAAATAGAGAAAAAATATTTATAGGGTAAAAAGTATTTACATTTAACCAGTAAAATAGTATAGTGGTTTTACCAAATAAAATAAGTGAATCAAAGGAGGAAATGATTTATGAAGAGGAAAATTGCAGTAATGTGCGTACTTGCACTTACAGGAACAATGATGCTGACTGCTTGTGGAAACAAGAAAGACAGTAATAATGGAAAGACAAGTGACGGAAAGACAGCAATACGTTTTGCAACATGGGATGTAGCTGATGATGTAGATGCTCAGCAGAAACTTGTAGATAAATTTAATGAGGAACATGATGACATTGAAGTAACACTGGAAGCATACGGAAGTGATTTTGATACAAAGATCAGTGCAGGTATGGGATCTGGAGATACACCGGATGTTATGTATATGTGGAACTACCCGGCATATGCAGATGGTCTTGAACCTCTGGATGAGTATATCGACAAAGAAGGCGATGACTATAAGAATGATTTCTACAGCACACTGTGGAATTACAACTCATTAGACGGAACAACATATGGTATTCCAGTGGGATTTACAACACATTCACTTTTCTATAACAAAGACCTTTTTGTACAGGCTGGTGTAGAAGAACCTACAGATGACTGGACATGGTCGGATCTTCAGGCAGCTGCCAAGACAATTGAAGAAAAGACAGGTCAGAAAGGTTTTGCATTCCAGATGAAACCAGATCCGTATGATTTTGAAATGTATCTGTGGAGCAATGGAACTGCTTATTGTGACGAAGACGGACAGATGGCAGGTCAGATTGATTCAAAAGAATCTCAGGAAGTATTTAAAATGTTCCAGGATATGGAAAAAGACGGATATGCAATTGCAACAGAAAAGAACGGAACTGATGAATTCCGTGCCGGTACAGTAGCAATGTATGTATATGGATCATGGTCAATTGCTTCGCTTAATGAGGATGGAATGAATTATGGTGTGGCAAAAATTCCTTCTTTTGACGGAAAGACCTCTGTAAGTATTCTGAGCTCTTCAGGACTTTCTATTTCAAAGGACAGCAAGAATAAAGATGCTGCATGGGAATTTGTAAAATACTGGACAGGCGAAGAATGCAACAAAGCAAGAATCGGTATGGAACTTCCGGTACTTAACAGTGTTGTAGAATCTGAAGGTATTATGGATGAACCAGAATATGCACCATTCTATGAGATGCTTGAGCAGAGTGATGGACATACTCCGGCAAGCTTCCTGATTGAAGACTGGTCAGAAATTTCAGAAAACCTCAGCTTATCATTTGAACAGATTTTCAATCCAAGCTCATACATGGATGTAAAAGATGTTTTAAAAGAAGCAGCAGACGCACAGTAATAGCATACAAACAAACCGGCGCCGGAACAATTTATGATTCCGGCGCCGATAAATAGGAGAGAAGAAAAATGAAGCAGAGAAAATTCCTGAAGACGGCCACACCGTATTTGTTTATTATGCCGTGGATTATCGGGTTCCTTGTATTTACAATCGGTCCCCTGATTCTGTCTTTGATCATGAGCTTTTTTGACTGGCCGCTTACCACAGCACCAACATTCAGGGGACTTGGAAACTATATTGATATGTTTACAAAGGACAAACAGTTCTGGAAATCCCTTATAATCAGTTTGAAATATGCGGCAATTTTCGTACCGCTTAACATGATTATTGCATTGTTCCTTGCAATGCTGATTACACAGCCGGTTAAAGGAGTAAAAGTATTCCGTACAATTTTCTATATTCCGGCAGTTATCTCAGGTGTAGCGGTTTCTATCATCTGGGGATGGATCCTCAACGGAGATTATGGCGTACTGAATTATCTGTTATCTCTTCTGGGAATCAAAGGACCGAAGTGGCTGGTTGATCCGGCATGGGCACTCCTTGCAGTTATAATTGCAAGTGCGTTTGGTGTTGGAACGATGATGCTTATCTTCTACACAGATATCAAAAATATTCCGGTTGATGTATACGAAGCTGCATCTATTGATGGAGCAGGTCCTGCAAGAAAATTTTTCAGTATTACACTTCCGATTATTACACCTACAATTTTATTTAACCTGATTACGTCAATTATCAGTTCTTTCCAACAGGTAACATTGGTTATGCTTCTTACCGGAGGCGGACCGCTTAAATCTACCTACTTCTATGGACTGTATACATACAATAACGCATTCAAACATCACAAACTTGGATATGCCAGTGCAAACGCATGGGTAATGTTTATCATCATTCTGCTGCTGACTGCCGTGGTATTCAAGTCATCATCCGCATGGGTATTCTATGAGACAGAAGCTAAAAACAGCGGAGCAAAGAAAACAAAAAAGAAAAAAGGGGGTAGAAAGTAATGAAGATGTCTAAAAAATCAAAAATTGTAATTTACATATTACTCGGACTGGTAGCCATTTACTTTCTTGCACCGTTTATTTACATGCTGTTTTCTGCATTTAAGACAGAAGGAGAAGCAATTGCATATCCGCCGAAACTTCTGCCGGCAGAATGGCATTTTGAGAACTTTATTAATGCATGGAAATCACAGCCGTTTGGAACATATCTTTGGAATTCAATTCTTGTAACAGTTCTGACAACAGTCGGACAGGTTCTTTCATGTTCACTGGTTGCTTATGGATTTGCAAGATTTAACTTTAAAGGAAAAAATATCCTCTTTATGATCCTGCTTTCAACAATGATGATTCCATGGGATGTTACCATGATTCCGCAGTACATGGAATTCAACTTATTCGGATGGATCAATACACTGAAGCCGCTGATCGTGCCGGCATGGTTCGGATCTGCCTATTATGTATTCCTGATGAGACAGTTCCTTATGGGAATCCCGAAGGATTTTGAGGAAGCAGCACGAATTGACGGCGCAAATCAGTTCCAGATTTACTGGAAGATTTTCATGCCGATCATGAAACCTTCATTGATTCTTGTCGGTGTACTTAATATGCTGACTGTATGGAATGACTATCTTGGACCACTCATTTTCTTACAGGACAGAAGCAAATATACATTGGCACTTGGACTTGCTTCATTTAAAGGAGTTCACAGTACACAGATTATTCCGATGCTTTGTATTACGATTATTATGATTATTCCGCCGATCATTATTTTCATTATCGCGCAGAAATATATTGTTGAAGGAACCAGTGGTTCTATCAAATAGACAGGCGTATGGAGCGGTCAGGCAGACTGTATCTGTCTGACCGCTGTTGCTGTCTTATATGGGATACCACTTGAGAGGAGAAAATTATGGCAAGAAAAAAAGTAAAAAGATGGGAAGACCATCGGATTACCGGAATTGGGAGAAGAGAAGCACGAACGGCTTTTTATAAAGATTCGCAAAAGAAAATCAGTTTAAATGGAGAATGGGCTTTTAAATATGTTGATGCACCGGAATTATCGCCGGAAGGATTTGAACAGTCGGGGGCATGTGAAGGATGGGATAAGATTGATGTTCCGTCCGTATGGCAGCTTAGAGGGTATGACAAGATGCATTACACAGATGTGTTATATCCATTTCCGGTAAACCCACCGCATGTACCAGATGAAAATCCAACTGGAATTTATAAAAAGACAGTTGTATTAGATGAACAGTGGATGGAAAAAGACACGGTTCTGAAATTCCATGGTGTTGACAGTGCATTTGATGTATGGGTAAATGGAAACCATGTTGGATTTGGAAAAGTCAGCAGACTGCCTTCAGAATTTGACATTACCGGGTTTGTAAAAACAGGTGAAAATGACATTACCGTTCGTGTATACAAGTGGTCAGACGGTACTTATCTGGAAGATCAGGATATGTGGTGGTTATCAGGAATCTACAGGGATGTAGAACTGATCAATGAGGAAAAGAATGCAGTTCTGGATCTTCGTGTAAATGGGACATTGGATGACAGCTACAAAAATGGTTTTTTTACAGCTGGAATTACAATGAAACAGGCTGGTACAAATCTTGGCTGGAAGCTTTCTTATAAAGGAAAGACTGTTCTTGAAGGTGAGCTTGTTTCGGAAGGAAAAGATATATGTATTGAGGCTGAGATCCCGGAAGTTCATACATGGACAGCCGAGACACCTGAGTTATATGAATTTACAGTAATGACAGAAAACCAGGAAGTAACAGTCAGATGTGGATTCCGCAAAATCGAGATCAAAGATAAGAACTTCCGTGTCAATAATCAGGTAATCCTTCTGAACGGAGTCAATCATCATGATTATAATCCAAGAGAAGGAAGAAGAGTGACAAGAGAGCAGATGGAATCAGATATTCGTCTGATGAAACAGTACAATATCAATGCTGTTCGTTGCTCGCATTATCCGGCAAATGAATATTTTTATGATCTGTGTGACGAATATGGACTTTATGTGATCGATGAAGCAGACCTGGAATGCCATGGATTTGAATGGGTAGAAAATTACACATGGATCACAGATGATGAGACCTGGAAAGATGCTTACGTAGATCGTAGTGTCCGTATGGTAAAGAGAGATAGAAATCATCCATCGATTATTATGTGGTCTATGGGAAATGAATCCGCATTCGGATGCAATTTCCGTAGTGCAGCAGAAGCAATCCGTGAGTTGGATGATACCAGACTGGTTCATTACGAGGGAGATTTTGAGGCAGAAGTGACAGACGTATATTCTACGATGTATACCAGACTGAAAGGTCTCAAAGAGATTGCAGAATATCAGATCAAAGGGGATAAGCCACACGTAATGTGTGAATATGGACATGCGATGGGAAATGGTCCTGGAGGATTAAAAGCATACCAGGATATGTATCGCAAGTACAAACGTCTTCAGGGTGGATTTCTCTGGGAGTGGTATGATCATGGAATTTACACTGAAGAAAAGGATAAGAAATATTATAAATATGGTGGAAATTATGGAGATTTTCCAACAAACGGGAACTTCTGCATCGATGGGATTCTGATGCCGGACAGAACACCGTCTCCGGGAATGGAAGAATACAAACAGATCATTGCACCAGTAGAAATTACAGCTGTTGAAGGAAGCATGAACAAGATTCAGATCCGGAATTATTATGATTTCCTGAATCTGGATACGACAACACTTTATTGGGAAGTAAAAGCGGAAGATCAGATGATACAGGACGGAACCGTTGAAGGACTTTCGGTTGCTCCGCATGAAGGCAAGATCATTGCCCTACCAATTACAGCATTTGAATTACAGGAAAATACAGACTATTATCTGAATCTGACTGTATGTCAGAAAGAAGAAAGAAACTATGCACCAGCAGGGTATGAAATCAAGAAAGTCCAGATTCCGATGCAGATTCGAAAAGATGGATTTTCGGTAAGAGAAACAGCTGATAAGCTTCAGGTAACAGAAGAACAAGGGGGGCTTACTGTAGAAAACAGCCGTGTGACAGCAAAATTCAGTACTGTATTTGGAAAATTGATTTCTTTTGGAAAAGATGGAAAAGAGTATCTGACTGAAGGACCGAGAATGAATGTATACCGTGCAACAATCGATAACGACATGTACAAGAAAGAGGACTGGATGAATAAATATTTTATTCAGAAACCGGTAGAAGAGACAGAATATGTCAGCTGTCTGAAAGAAGACGATAAGGTGATCGTCCGGATCGGAACATTCTTCAGTTGCTATAACCAGTCCTGGGGATTTGAATGTGATTACACTTATACGGTTTATTCTTGTGGACAGATGAAGGTGGAAATTCAGGGAAAAGCTGTTCAGAGAGGAAAACTGGAACCAGCGTTCTTACCACGTATCGGAGTCATTATGAAAGGAAATAAAAACTTTCAGAAGACGATGTGGTATGGTATGGGACCTGGTGAGAGTTATGTAGACAGTAAGGCTGCATCTATTATGGGAATTTACGAAAATACAGTTGACGGAATGATGACAGATTATGTATTCCCACAGGAAAACGGACATCATGAACAGGTGAAATGGTTCCGTATTGGAGATGGAAAAGATGGTCTGTTATGCAAGATGGAGGAGAAGCTTGGTCTGAACCTTGCTAATTATACCGATGAAAGTCTGGAAAAAGCACAGCATCCATTTGAAATTGAAAAAGCGGATGATGTGATTATCCATCTGGATTATCGCCAGTCAGGACTTGGAAGCAACAGCTGTGGAGAAGAACAGTTGGAAGAAAATAAAGTAAAACTTCAGGATTTTGCAATGGCATTTACTGTGCAGGCAGCAGAATGCGGAACCGAAATCCGGAAGGCAAGAAAACAGTATATCGATTAAGAATAAAGGAGACAATCATATATGAGCAGAGAAATGTTTTCAGGAAATCTGAGAAACAGATTACATAGCGATGAATGGCTCATCTGGCAGGATCAGTATGAGGCAAAAGAGAATCTCAAATATGAGAGTTTGTTTGCACTTTCCAATGGCTACCTCGGAATCCGGGGAAGTCATGAGGAAGGAACAAAGATTACACTTCCATATCTTTATATCAATGGAGTGTTTGACAAGTCAGAGACATTTATGCGTGAACTTTCCACACTTCCGAACTGGCTTGGAATCAGACTTTATGTAGAAAAAGAATTGATTGGAATTGAAGACTGTGAAATTTTGGAATTTTCAAGAGTGCTTGATATGAAAGGAGCTTTTCTTGGAAAGAGAGTTCGTCTGAAGGACTCAAAAGGAAGAGAGACTTTGATCGAAGGAATCCGGTTTGTGAGCAGAAACAATGTACACAGGATGGGAATCCGGCTTTATGTGACACCGCTCAACTACAGTGGAATTATTGAAGTAGAAAGTATTATTGATGGTACGATCATTAATTTTTATGATGCACCACGCTTTAAGGTAAAACATACTTATATGACAGCGAATGAAAAGCTGGCAGCAGATGGATGTTATGTGGAAGTTGCAACCAGAGAAAATCATCTGCATGTAGGTTGTGGATGCCGTATCGAAGCTTATGCAGATGGAAAACAGATTCTTGGAAACAGAATGATAAGCAGATTTGGTGAGCAGAGTGTGGAATTTGGTGATATCCATGTAGAAGAAGGAAAAGAAGTAGAAATCGTAAAATATGTTTCGATGTATACAGAAAGAGAATGTCCGGCTTATGCTCTTCATACAACAATCGAAAAAGAAATTGAAGGATTTGTTGAAACGGGATTTGATCAGGAACTGAAAGCGCATGAAGATGTTTATAAGAAGATGTGGGAAAATGCAGATATTCAGATTACAGGGGATGATGAATTGAACCGTGCAGTCCGTTTTAACATCTTCCATCTGATGAGTACGGGAAACGAACATGATGACAATGTGAATGTTGGGGCAAAGCTTTTAACAGGAGAAGAATATGGTGGACATGCTTTCTGGGATACCGAACTTTTTATGCTTCCGTTTTTCTCATGGGTATTTCCGAAGACTGCACAGAATCTGGAAAATTACAGATACCATCTTCTGGATGCAGCGCGTGCAAATGCACATAAGAATGGATATAAAGGAGCACAGTATCCGTGGGAGTCAGCAGATGATGGTACAGAGCAGTGTCCGGACTGGACCATTGAGCCGGATGGAACCTGTTATAGATGTTATGTTGCGGTATATGAGCATCATGTAACAGCAGCAGTTGCTTATGGAATCTATAATTATGTTAAGATCACGCAGGATATGGATTTCCTTTACAGCAAAGGAGCGGAGATTCTGACAGAGACAGCAAGATTTTGGGCAAGCCGTTGTGAGTACAACAAAGAGCAGGATCGTTATGAAATCAATCAGGTAACGGGACCGGATGAATGGCATGAACCGGTTAATAATAACCTCTATACCAATTATCTGGCGAGATGGAATCTCGGATATGTTCTTTCACTGCTTGCATCAATCAAGAAAGAGAATCAGGAAGCGTATGATATCCTGATCGAAAAGACAGGACTTACAGAGGCGGAAACTGCACACTGGAAAGAAGTGCAGGAAAAGATGTATCTGCCAAGAAAAGAAGGCACAAGACTTCTGGAACAGTTTGAAGGATATTTCGAGCTTGATAATGTAACAATCGAAAAATATGATGAGAATGACTGGCCAGTACGTCCGGATGCACTTAAGACAAAAAGAGCAAGAGAGACACAGATCAATAAGCAGGCAGATGTTGTTATGCTGTTACACCTTATGGGAAATGAATTTGATGAAGAAACGATTAAAGAAAACTACGCTTATTACGAAAAGCGTACACTTCATGGTTCTTCATTGAGTCCGAGTATTTTCTCTGTTATGGGGCTTAAAGTAGGGGATGATTCAAAAGCATATCGGTATCTTCGCCGCGCAGCCTTTATTGACCTGTTGAATATGCAGGGAAATACAAGAGAAGGAATCCATGCGGCAAATACTGGTGGAGTATGGCAGACAATTGTATTTGGGTTTGCAGGTGTAGCGCAAAGAGAAGATGGTATGTTGAAAGTTCATCCGAATATGCCAAAGGAATGGCAGGGATTAACATTCCGTCTGCATTATAGAGGGGCATGGCTTGAAATTACGGCAGATGGAAGTAATCAGGCAAAGGTCATTCGTCTTGCAGGAGAACCTGTAGAAGCTGAAATAAATGGAAAAGTAACAACAATCTAAAAAAGAGACGGGAGGATATATGATGAAAAAATGGCTGGCAATCGGAGGACTTATACTGGTTACGGTCATATGGGGAGGCGGCTTTGTCGCAAGTGATATGGCACTGGGAAGCATGAAGCCTTTCCAGATTATGATGGTAAGATTTTTGTTGGCATCTGTGCTGATGGGGATGATCAGCATGGGACAGCATAAAAAAGAAGGGAAACTTGAGAAGCGTGCAGGTGCAATAAAAGCAGGTATTCTGATGGGAATTGCACTTTTTGCAGGATTTGCACTTCAGATTATCGGTCTGCAATATACAACACCTTCCAAAAATGCATTCCTTACAGCACTGAATGTAGTTATAGTGCCGTTCATTGCATTTATAATTTTGAAGAAGAAAGTAGGCATGAAAGGAATCATTGGAGCAATCATGTCCGTTATTGGAGTAGCACTGCTTTCTTTGAATGGAAATCTTACACTGAGTCTGGGAGATGGTCTTACACTTCTCTGTGCGGTAGGATTTGCGTTCCAAATCTTTTTTACCGGAGAATTTGTGAAAAAATATCCGGCATCTGTACTGAACATGGTGCAGATGATCACAGCATTTGTATTATCGGCAGTCAGTCTTGTGATTTTTGGAGAGAACGATTTTCAGGTTACAACACAGGGATGGTTAAGTGTTTTGTATCTGGGAGTAATCAGTACGACTGTATGTTATCTGCTCCAGACCGCATGCCAGAAGTATGTAGATGAGACAAAAGCAGCGATTGTACTTTCAATGGAATCTGTATTTGGAACGATTTTTTCTATCATCATTCTGCATGAAGTGATTACACTTCGCATGGTGATCGGATGTGCGATCATCCTAGCCGCTGTCATCATTTCTAACTTGTCTGAAACAGAAGGAGAAGCAAAAGATGAAGAAATACAATGCAGTAATTTTTGATTTGGATGGGGTAATCTGTCATACAGATAAATATCATTATCAAGCATGGAAAGCAGTTGCAGATGAACTGGGAATCTATTTTGATGAAGAAATCAATAATCGACTCAGAGGGGTGAGCCGTATGGAAAGTTTTGAAATTATTCTGGAACGCTATGAAGGAGAAATGAGCGAAGAAGAGAAAGAATGCTGGACAACAAAGAAAAATGATATCTATAAAGAACTTCTGAAAAATATGAGTCCTGCAGATCTGTCTGCAGAAGTAAAGGAAACATTGGATGATCTTCGTGCGAATGGATATAAACTGGCGATTGGATCATCCAGTAAAAACGCAAGATTTATTCTCGGGCAGTTGGGACTTGGAGAGTATTTCGATGCAATTTCAGACGGAAATAATATTTCAAAATCAAAGCCGGATCCGGAAGTATTTGTGAAAGCAGCAGAGTATGTAGACGAACAGGTTGATAAGTGTTTGGTTGTAGAAGACGCAAAAGCAGGACTGCAGGCAGCAATCGCAGGGGGAATGGATTGTGCTGCTATCGGGGATGCAGTTGCAAGCGGACTTGGAACCTATAATCTGTCTGCATTTGCAGATCTTCTGAAAGTTACGGCTAAGTAAGAAAGAAGATGACTAGAATGAATGAAAAATTTTTAAATAACCTTCTTAACAGTATTTCGGTATCGGGTTATGAGGAGCAGGTGCAGGATATTGTAACAGAAGAAATGAAAGAATATACAGATGAGATTTGCCGTGATGAGATGCAAAATCTAACATGTATTCTGAATCCGGAAAACGATGTACGTATCATGCTTTCGGCACATGCAGATGAAATCGGACTTATGATTTCGAACATCCGGGAAGATGGAAGACTGCAGGTGATTGACCGAGGCGGAATTGTTCCGGCAACTTATCCGGGACGTCAGGTGCGTATCAAGACAAAAAACGGAGAGGTTTACGGTGTTGTCGAAGCATATCGTGATTTGTTCAAAGAAGAAAATCTGGGAACAAAGCATTTTCTGATCGATATTGGGGCGAAAGATAGAGAAGATGCTTTAAAGAATGTAAGTCTGGGAGATCCGATTGTTCCGGATACACATATTCGTAAGATGAAAAATGGTAAATTTACAGCCAGAGCATTGGATGACAGACTTGGTGTTTATATCATTATGGAAGCAATCAAGAGAGCGAAAGAGCTTGGATGTAAAGTTGGTGTCTATGGAGCTTCTACAACTGGAGAGGAGACAACGAAAACCGGAGCTTTCTGGACAAGTACACGGATTAATCCGACACTTGCGATTGTTGTGGATGTGACTTACACAAGCGACTGCAGTGGAATGAATCCGGCTGAGATGGGAACGGTTCTTCTGGGGGGTGGACCGGTTCTTTGCAACAGTCCGATCGTGGTAAAAACTTTAAATGCCAAAATGGAAGAATGTGCAAAAAAAGTAGGAATTCCAGTTCAGAGAGAAGCTGCAAGCAGGCTTAGTTATACGGATGGAGATAAGATTCATTTTTCAAATCAGGGTGTACCGATGGTATTGGTATCAATCCCGCTTCGTTATATGCACATGCCTGCAGAGGTAGCAGATGAAAAAGATGTGGAAGGTTGTGTGGAATTGATAGCACAGTTTCTTGCAAACTATAATGCGTAGAAAATAAAAAACGGTATTTACTCGTGAAAATGAGTAAATACCGTTTTTTTTATTCTGTCCTGTGAATGAATCGAACGTACATCCGCAGGGACAGGATTTAGAAAAATACATTTCCCCCAACGTTGATCCCGGACATTCCGGTACTTGCGCTTCGGAACTGGTAACATCCGCTTACGGATGCAAGCCGTGCTCCGCCGAGCGCTTCCTGAGCGACCTGATAGCATAAGGATACAGGTCCGCTTTGCAAGACGCGGCTTAAGCTTCCGTCCCAGGTTGGAGCAAACTGACCGCTCTGGTAGACGACACCGCTGATCGTATTCGGATACAGCGGACTCGCTACACGGTTCATGATGACTGTAGCAACGGCAAGAATACCGTCATAATTGTAACCGCCGGCTTCACACTGCAGAATTGCAGCAAAGAGAACCAGATCTGTGGTCTCGGCAGGAGTATCCGGAACTGTAATCGTCGTATTGCCGCCGGAACTACCGGAATCCGTGTTCCCGGAGCTGCTTGAAGTATTATTGGCAGCAGTCTGTGCAGCTTCTGCCTGTCGTTGTTGTTCTGCAGCTTCTTCTTCCTGTTTTTTCTTAAGTGCGGCAGCAGCGGCTGCCTGTGCTTCTTTTGCTTTTGCCAGTGCTTCGGATGAAGCCTGAAGTTCACCGGAAGTAGAGGAAATCTTATCATTCAGTTCCTGTTCCTGTTGGTCGAGATTTGTTTTCATCTCTGCCAGAGAAGCCTGCTCTGCTTTCAGATCAGAGTCCTTTTTAGCGACAAGCTCGTGAACCTTCTGTAATTCATCCAGCATATTTCTGTCGTATTCTGTAATGTTCTTGACAAATTCTGCTTTGTTTAAGAAATCTCCCATGCTTTCAGAAGAAAAGATGATCTGCAAGAGTGACGTATTTCCTGTTTCGTACATATATTTGATTCTTTTCTTCATAGCATCATACTGTAACTGCTCGTCCAGTTTTGCGGCGGCAAGATCCAGTTCTGCTTTCTGTACGGAAGCATCCGTATCCTCAATTTTTGATGCAAGATCTGTGATCTCAGCGCTGAGACTAGTAAGGTCCTGATTCAGAGAGTCGAGCTGGTTCTGAAGACCGTTTGTCTGCTTTTCGAGAGAGTCTACAGTGTCATCGGCGTAAGCTTTTGTAAACGGGGAACAGACCAGGGCAGCGGTAAGGAGTGCGATGGTTGTCCTTGAAAATGCTTTTAACCTTTTCTTCATAATTCTTCCTTTCTTCAAAATTGAGCTTTTATCAGTATACTACAAAATGCCTGAATCCGCAAATTTTGTTATACATACACGGGGAATCGTGTTATACTAAGATTTGAAATGTATTTTTAGCTTTACCATAAATGAGGGAATTATTCATGAAAAAGATAAAAATGATAGGGCTTGATCTGGATGGTACTTTACTGAATGATAAGAAAGAACTGACCAGTCATACAAGAGAAATACTTACACGTGCGATCGACCAGGGGGTAACAGTGCTGGTCGCAACAGGGCGTCCGGTGACAGGGATCCCGGAAGTGCTCCGGAATTTCCCGGGGATGCGGTACGCATTGACATCGAACGGCGGAAGGATCCTGGATTTACAGGAAGAAAAAGTACTTTATGCCAATATGCTCTCTTATGAGATGGGAGCAGCGATCCTTAAGATTTTTGGAGATTATGATACGTTCAAGGAGATCTATTTTGATGGAAGAGGTTTCGTACAGGCAGATGAACTTTTGAAAGTCGGAGAGTATCTGCGGAATCCTGCGATGGCAGATTATATCCGAACCACCCGCAAAGGCATTACGAGTCTCTGGGAGAAGATGGAAGAGATGAATGGGCATGAGATGGATAAGATCCATGCACTTTTTAAGAGCCAGGACGAACGGCTGGAAGCAAAGCAGCGGATCATGGAGCTTGGGGATTTAAGCATCAGTGATTCGATGGGAACGAACCTGGAGATCAATGCACCGGGAGTCAACAAAGGAATGGGACTGATTCAGCTTGGCAGGCTTCTTGGAATTGAACGAGAAGAGATCATGGCATGCGGGGATGGCAACAATGACCTGATGATGTTAAAAGAAGTCGGATTTGGTGTTGCGATGGCAAACGGAGCAGATGAAGTAAAAGAGGTGGCAGATTATATCACATTGTCCAATGAGGAGGATGGTGTGGCGGCTGCCATTGAAAAATTTGTATTGAATCCCGAGAGGGGATAGAAAGAGGTCAAAATGTTAGATGTTTTAATTGCTGTCATTCTGGGTATCGTGGAAGGTATCACAGAATGGCTTCCAATCAGTAGTACAGGGCATATGATTCTGGTAGAGCAGTTCTTACATATGAGTACAAGTCATGAATTCAACAGTATGTTCCGTGTTGTGATCCAGCTCGGTGCAATTATGGCGGTCGTTGTTCTGTATTTCAATAAGCTGAATCCGTTTTCAAAGAGAAAATCAGCGAAGCAGAAGAGAAATACAATCAACCTGTGGTGCAAGATCGTTGTGGCTTGTCTGCCGGCAGCTGTGATCGGGCTGTTATTTGATGATATCCTTGACAAGTATCTTTACAATTATGTAGTTGTTGCACTGATGCTGATCATTTATGGTATCTTCTTCATTCTGATCGAGAAAAAGAATGAACACACCAGACCGCAGGTTACAAAGCTGACAGAGCTTACCTATCAGATGGCACTGATCATCGGAGGCTTCCAGGTCCTGGCACTGATCCCGGGTACTTCACGTTCAGGAGCAACCATCCTTGGAGCACTGCTCATCGGAACTTCCCGCTATGTGGCAACAGAATTTACCTTCTACCTTGCAATCCCGGTTATGTTCGGAGCAAGTATCTTAAAGGTTATCAAATTCGGATTCCATTATACCGCGATCGAAGTGGTCATTTTGCTTGTGGGATGCCTGGTAGCGTTCTTCGTATCCGTATTTGCAATCAAGTTTTTGATGGGATATATCAAGAAGCATGACTTTAAGGCATTCGGTTATTACCGTATTGTACTTGGAGTTCTGGTACTTCTTTATTTCCTGATTTTCGGCTAAAAGAGAATAATCACGAAAAAAGGTGGGAATTTATGCAGAAAAATGTATAAAAACCCACTTTGTTTTTTCTTTATAACATGATAGAATAGGGGAAATGGATAAAATTTGGAGGTTGGTATTATGAAAATGAAAAAAGTAATCAGTGTTGTACTTGCATGTGCATGTGTATTCAGTTTTGCAGCTTGTGGATCAAAGAGTGATTCATCAAAGAGTGACTCTGCAAAATCAGACAAGAAAGAAAAGCTTGTTATGGCTACAAACGCAGAATTCCCGCCATTTGAATACTATGACGGAGACGAAGTTGTCGGAATCGATGCAGAATTCGCAGCAGCGATCGCTGACAAGCTTGGAATGGATCTGAAGATCGAAGATATGGCATTTGACTCTATTATCCCGGCTGTTCAGAGCGGAAAAGCAGATATCGGAGCAGCAGGTATGACTGTAACAGAAGACCGTGCTACACAGGTTGATTTTTCTGACAGCTATTATACAGGAGTTCAGGTTATCATTGTAACAGATGACAGTGATATTACAGAACCGGATGATCTGAAAGGAAAGAAGATTGGTGTTCAGCAGGGAACAACAGGGGATATTTATTCTACAGATGATTTCGGTGATGATAATGTAGAGCGTTTCAACAAAGGTATGGAAGCTGTACAGGCTCTGCAGCAGGGCAAGATCGATGCAGTGATCATTGATAACCAGCCGGCTAAGACATTCGTAGAAGAAAATGAAGGTCTGAAGATCCTGGAGACTTCTTATGTAGAAGAAGACTATGCACTGGCAATCAAAAAAGGTAATGATGATCTGGTTAAGAAAGTCAATGATGCGATCAAAGAGTTAAAAGAAGATGGAACATTTGATAAAATCGTTGCAAAATATATTACAGACTAATCGGGTACAGACTGGTGGTGTCTTATGAGTGATTTTAAAGCAAGATTTATAATGAATTTTATAAAAGATGACAGATGGCACTACATTGCAGACGGACTTAAGGTTACATTAATTGTAACCTTTTGTGCTGTCCTGATCGGTGTAGTTCTCGGATTCCTTCTGGCAATTGTCCGTTCCACATATGATAAGACCGGCAAGCTGAAGCTCCTGAATCTGATCTGCCAGATTTACATCACGGTCATCCGTGGTACACCGGTTGTTGTACAGCTGCTTATCATTTACTTTGTAATTTTTGCAAGTGTGGATGTCAGTAAGACGATCGTAGCGATTCTGGCATTTGGTATGAACTCCAGTGCTTATGTTGCTGAGATTTTCCGTTCCGGTATTATGGCAGTTGATAACGGACAGTTTGAGGCAGGACGAAGCCTTGGATTTAATTATCGTCAGACAATGATCTATATTATCATGCCGCAGGCGTTTAAAAATGTCCTTCCGGCACTTGGAAACGAATTTATCGTTCTCTTAAAAGAGACTTCTGTTGCCGGATATATTGCCCTTCAGGATCTGACAAAGGGTGGAGATATCATCCGAAGCAGAACCTACGATGCGCTTATGCCGCTGATGGCAGTTGCGATCATTTACCTGGTTATGGTTATGATCTTCAGTAAACTGGTAAGTATGCTGGAAAGGAGGCTAAGGAACAGTGACCACTAATGGAGATGTATTGATCCGTGTAGAAAATCTGCAGAAAGCATTTGGCGATTTTCATGCACTGAATGGAATTACAGAAGAGATCCACAAAGGAGAAGTTGTGGTAATCATCGGACCGTCAGGATCCGGAAAATCTACATTCCTCCGTTCCCTGAACCTTCTGGAGGTGCCGACCGGAGGTCATATTTATTTTGAAGGTGTGGACATTACAGATGCAAAGGTAGATATCGACAAACATCGTCAGAAGATGGGAATGGTGTTCCAACACTTTAATCTTTTCCCACATAAGACGATTCTTGAAAATATCACACTGGCTCCGATCAAGCTCCTGAAAAAGGATAAAGCAGAGGCAGAAAAAGAAGCAAGAGTACTTCTTAAGAGGGTTGGACTGGAAGAGAAGGCAGATTCTTATCCGTCACAGCTTTCCGGTGGACAGAAGCAGCGGATCGCGATCGTGCGTTCCCTTGCCATGAACCCGGATGTAATGCTCTTTGATGAGCCGACATCCGCACTGGACCCGGAGATGGTTGGAGAGGTTCTGGAGCTGATGAAACAGCTTGCCCAGGAAGGCATGACCATGGTTGTTGTTACACATGAAATGGGATTTGCAAGAGAGGTTGCTGACCGTGTCATGTTTGTGGATGAAGGAAGAGTAAAAGAGCAGGGAACTCCGGAAGAGTTCTTTGCAAATCCTAAGGATGAGCGTTTAAAGGAATTCCTGTCAAAGGTTCTGTAAAAATAAAGAAATATAAAAGAAAAAAGGGCGTGTGAAAAAACGAAAGTTTTTTCATGCGTCCTTTGCTTATGAATACAACAGTAGTTATAGTTCATAAAAAAGTGTATAACTCCCCTTTCCCCATAAGAAAGCTATTATGGAATCCTATGCGGCAGTTGCAACTTTTTTCTGTTTGTTGTGATATTTATAAAGATTGTGTCCAATAGAAACAAGAAATACTTCCAGCAGAACAGATTTTATTCCTCTTCGGACAATTCTTTTGTACCAACGGTCGTTTTTGATGATGCCAAATGTACCTTCTGCCTGAATAGATCTATTCATTCTTAGAAGTGCTCCCTGGATACTTTCAAGATTTTCAATTACTTCCTGATGCATCGCTGTAAGTTCACGGTTGATCCGAACGATACGGTTTTTATCTGTCTTTTTACATTGTTCTGCGTATGGACATCCGGAACAGTCTTCACACTGGTAGTATTCTTCCTGACGTCCATACTTGTTTCCCTTTACGTTTTTTCGATACCGAAGATAAAAGTTTTTCCCGTTTGGACAACGCATGATTCCGTCTTCACCAATTGGAAAATTTACCGCTCGGAATGGATCTTCACGATACTTCCTGTCAGTAGTCTCTTTCTTGAACATGGTGAATTTCATATACTTTTCCATTCCATGCTGTTCACAAAAGATGTAATTGTTGTAAGAACCATATCCGGCATCTGCCACTGGATACTTCGGATAAAAGCCATATGTAGTATAAAACTCGTTCATCAACGGAATAAAACAATCCATGTCTGAGCGATACTGATTTACATCAACAACAGCAATGTATTCATCCGCAACACCAACCTGCACATTGTAAGCTGGAAGCAGCTGGTCATTTCCCATATAGTCCGTCTTGATCCGCATAAAAGTGGCTGAATGATCTGTCTTTGAGTAGCTGTTGCGTTCCTTCCCACAGATTTTGATTTTTTCCACGTATTCTTCTAGTTTTACAGCATACTCCCTAAGTTTCTCATAATGACGTTGCTGCGTGGTTTTGCGATGTCCCCTCCCATGAACAAACATCGTTTCATCAATCTGCCAGGCTTCTGCATACTGTTCAGTCGCTTTCTTCAGATACTCAGGTGCATACTCACTATTGATACAAAGCTTTATCCCTGTACATGACAGTTCTTCATTGATTTCCTCAAAGAGTGTAGTAATCTTATCAAAGAGACGGTATCTGGATTTTTCTGTGGCTTTTTTCCACACCCAGGAATATTTATTTGTATTTGCTTCAAACTTGGAGCCATCGATGTATAGATGTTGGAGATCCACATGTTCTGTCTCGAAGATTTTTTTATTTATGTCTTGAAATATTTCTTTAATGGAATCAGCAAGTACCTCGTTAATGAAGTAGCCGAAGGTACGATAAGAAGGTGTTTGATGATCCATGAGATACATGAAGCGGAGATTGACTTTACACTGGTCCTCCAACTCACGTAATGATATATAGCCATTCGCCATAAATCCGAACAAAACTGTCTTCAGCATGCTGACCGGGTCATATCTGAGTCTTCCTGTATAATGTTGTGGAATATTTTTCAGATACTTCTCCAGTTCAATTTCTCCCATAAATTTGTCAAAAGTCAGCACTGGATCACAGATGTCCAGATAATCTTGAATTAGCAGTGGCAAAACTGCCTGTTTTGGGTTAGAATAGATTATGTTATTAATTTTCATTGCAAGCTAATTATAACAGAAAGAAGGACCTTAGGGTTTATAATAAACCCTTGGTCCTTCTTTTTTTCGGGACTATGCTTTTTTCACAGCCCCTTTTTTCTTTAAGAATTGCGAAAGACTATTGCTATTTTTTTATTTATGTATAGTATAGATTGTATGAAGAAAATAAAAACTATAATTCCACTTATTATTACATTTTGTATGAATGCTGTGGTATATTGGGGAGTGCCGCTATTACGGACGGGAATCAAGACTCATAATCTTTCTGGTCCGGCGGATGAAGTGATTCCTTTTATGCCACAGTTTATTATTATTTATTTTGGGTGTTATCTTTTCTGGGTAGTGAACTATTTCATGGCATCGATGCGGGAGGAGAAGGTGAAATACCAGTTTTTTACTGCGGATTTTTATGCGCGGCTGGTATGTATGCTGTGCTTTATTTTTTATCCGACCACGAATACGAGGCCGGTTCTGACAGGGACGGATATCTGGACGCAGGCAGTACGGTTTTTGTATACAGTTGATAAGCCAATCAACCTGTTTCCGTCCATTCACTGCATGGCAAGCTGGTTCAGCTGTATTGCGGTCAGGAAGAACCGGAAGATTTCCAACTGGTATAAAGCTTTTTCTGTCCTGATGACGGTACTGGTCGTGATATCGACACTGGCGCTTAGGCAGCATGTATGGCAGGATGCAGCAGCAGGAATTCTTCTTGCAGAAGTAACCTGGCAGATCAGCAGACGGACAAATGGATGGCAGATTTATCGGCGTCTGACAGAAAAAATAGCAAATAAACTTGGAAACCGGATAGGAATGAGGAGAGATGGAAAATAAAAAGAAGACGATCTTCAATGTCATATTTTTGCTGGTGGTATTTACCGGTACAATGTATGGCGTATTTCATGGGGAAGATATTGGTGAGATTGTGAAGATCCTGGAACAGGTCAATGTATTATGGCTGATTCCGGGAGTGATCTGTGTTGTGGTTTTTATCTGGGGAGAATCGATCATTATCTATTATATGATGCGGACACTGAAAATCCGGCTGAAAAAATGGACATGTTTTCTGTTTTCATCGGTTGGATTCTTCTTCAGCTGTATCACACCTTCGGCATCTGGAGGACAGCCGGCACAGATTTATTATATGAAAAAAGAAAAGATACCAATACCGGTTTCGACGCTGGTGCTGATGATCGTTACGATCACTTATAAACTGGTACTGGTGGTTGTCGGATTGTGGCTGGTACTGTTCGGACAAGGATTTATCCATAAATATCTCTGGAGTATCCGGCATATCTTTTATCTGGGGACAGCTCTGAATGTTTTCTGCGTGACAGCGATGCTGGTGCTGGTGTTCCATCCGCGGCTTGCAAGAGAAATTCTGGTAAAAGGAATGGCACTGCTTGAAAAGCTGCACTTTCTACACCATAAGGAGGCGCGTATTGAAAAGCTGAATGCATCCATGGATCAGTACCGGGATACAGCAGTTTTTCTGAAGGAACACAAGCAGGTGATCGTGAATGTATTTGCGATCACCATGTTCCAGCGGTTTGTGCTGTTTACAGCTACATGGTTTGTATATAAGGCATTTGGGCTTGGAGGTGCAAAAGCAGTCGCAGTCATTACACTGCAGGCGGTCATTGCGGTATCGGTAGATATGCTTCCTCTGCCGGGAGGTATGGGAATCAGTGAAAAATTATTTGCCATGATTTTTATTCCGGTATTCGGAAAACGGCTTCTTTTGCCGGGAATGATCCTGAGCCGTGGGATTGGATATTATACAGAGCTGGGGCTGAGCGCCTTGCTTACGATCGTAGCAAATTTTACAATTGGAAGAAAGAGGGAGATAGAATGTTAGGGGTTTATGATTATACGGTAGTACTTACATATGTCAGTTTGATGGTATCAATTGGAGGAATGATGTTTGCAGTAAACGGGCATCTGCATCTGGGCGTGATGTGTCTTGCAATCTCCGGTCTTTGTGATATGTTTGATGGAAAGATTGCAAGAACAAAAAAGAACCGGACAGAAGTGGAAAAGCGTTTCGGAATCCAGATTGATTCGTTAAGCGATATTGTTTGCTTCGGAGTTGCGCCGGCTGTCCTTTGTTACTGTTTCGGAATGCGCGGTGTGATCGGTGTGGCAATCCTGATGTTTTATGTACTTGCAGGTCTGATCCGTCTTGCGTGGTTCAATGTGATGGAAGAACAGCGTCAGGAAGAAACAGCAGAGAAAAGAGAATGTTATCAGGGGCTCCCGATCACATCCATGGCAATCGCACTTCCGCTTGTGGTTGTATTAAAACCATTTTTAGGTTGTGAATTTATGCTTGCAATGCATGTTGTGATGCTGGTAGTCGGCATTTTATTTATTACAAATTTTAAGTTCAGGAAGCCAAAGAATCTAACAATGGGAGCAATTGTAGTAATCGTAGCAATGGCAGTAATTGGCATCCTGGTCAGACATTATATGCGTTATATGAGTATGATTTAGCAGGCAGACGGTCAGCGGCAGAGGAGGAATGAAATGTATTACATGGACAGAGAAGGTCATCGGATAAAAAAGACAACCAGTCAGGATAAGTTTTTAAAATTTGTGTATACCCATACAGCAACCAGAGTACTGATGCGCCCGCTTCTTTTACCGGCAGTATCCAGACTGGGAGGGAAGCTGTTGAATACAAAAGTGTCCGCTGTTTTTGCCGGACTATTTGCCAGAACACACGGGATCGATCTGAACAAATATGAAAAACAGAAATTTGATTCCTATAATGATTTCTTTACCAGAAAAATAAAAGCTGAGGAACGCCCGGTTAACAGGGAAGATACCGTACTGATCAGTCCATGTGACGGGAAAGTGAGTGTCTATCCAATTCACGAAAACGGACAATTCTTCATTAAACATACTCCATATACAACACACAGCCTCATTCGCGATGCAAAGCTTGCCAGACATTATATGGGAGGCTGGGCGGTAGTAATCCGTCTTACAGTAGACGATTACCATAGATACTGTTACGTGGCAGATGGAGAAAAGACCTATCAGAGAAGGATTCCGGGAATTTTTCACACTGTAAATCCGATTGCAAATGATATCTGCCCGATCTACAAAATGAACAGCAGAGAATACTGTCTTGTAAAAAATGAAAAACTTGGCACCATCCTGATGATGGAAGTCGGTGCACTGATGGTCGGAAAGATCCGGAATTATAAAAAAGAACGCTGCCAGGTAAAACGCGGCGAAGAAAAAGGAAGATTTGAATTCGGAGGTTCAACGGTTGTGCTGCTCCTGGAACCAGATAAAGTCTTGCCAGACAGTGATCTGATCCGGAACACGTTGCAGGGAGCAGAAACCATTGTGAAGATGGGAGAACGCATAGGGGGAGTTGTCTGTCTTGAAAAAAACAGCTCCATATAAAGAATTGGACTGGTAACATTTGGAAGAATATTATCAGTCCAATTCTTTATATGGAGCGTCCCCATTTTTACTCTACAACAACCCCTGCATCACCGGCAAAGGTGATTCCACAACGTAATCTGCCGCCTTCTTGGCGAGAGGGTGGCCGGTTGCCATGACATACGCTGTTCCCGCAGCTTTCAGCATCTCGATATCATTCTGTTGGTCTCCGAAGCAGATGCATTCCTCTTTTTTGATCCCGAATTTTTCCATTAGAACTTTCAGTGCCGTTCCTTTATTTGCATTTGGCGCAATAAAATCAATCCAGTGATCCGCAGAAGTTACAACGCGGATTTCATCCCCGATTCTTTTGTGGAAGAAGGGTTCCAGATTCTTTGTGCCACCAAAATCACAGATGGCTGCTTTGATGATCGGTTCTTTAATCGCATACAGATCCGGCACGTAGGTAACGATGTTATGCATATCATTTTCCATATAATCAATGAAACGTTCATCGGTTGAGTCGCTGTAATAAGTATCTTTTACAGAAAGGATACAGTGTCCGGTGTGATAGATCTTCCGGTATTCCATCAGGGCATCCAGAATATGCCGGATGGTTTTGGATGGAGTCAGACCGGTGGCGAGTATCTCTTCTTTATAGACGCACATGGAACCATTTTCAGCGATATATGGAATGTCGAAGCCGAGAGGAGCGAAAAGCCTGCGGATATTGGCATACTGGCGTCCGCTTGCGGCAGTGAAGATGATTCCTTTTTCATGAAGTGCTTTAATCGTATCATATATTTCTTTCGGCACAGTCTGCTGATAGTTGTGAAGCAGAGTGCCGTCCAGATCACTTGCAACTAATTTGATCATAAATTTCCTCCTGAGTCAAAATAACGATACGCCGGAAACTATGGCGCAAAACTACATTGACAGTATAGCAAAAATGAGAAGGGCAGGCAATGCAGAGCTGAAAAGAGAAAAAACAAATGCTAAAATTTGAGAAAGCGGATAAGCAGAAGGTGACGAAATGCAGCAAAGCGGAAAAGGTGTAAAACGGACACTGGGACAGAAGACAGAGGATCGACTGATGAAATATATTCTGGATAAACCGGTAAAAATAGGAGAGAGGATACCTACTGAAGGTGAACTGACAGAATTATTTGAAGTTGGACGAAGTACGGTAAGAGAGGCGGTTAAAGGGCTGGTCACAAGAGGCGTGCTGGAAGTGCGCAGAGGAGACGGAACTTATGTCATCAGTACCATTTATATGGAAAATGATGTTCTCGGGTTTGGAAACATGGAGGACCGTTATCGGTTGGCACTGGATCTGTTTGATGTACGTCTGATGATCGAACCGGAGATTGTAACCTGGGCGTGCAGAAAAGCAACGGATATGATGAGATGGATAGGATTGATGAATAACATTCGAGCCTGTGCCGATGAGATTGTATTGAATGATATTGTGTATTCCTAACTGATACCAACCGAAGAAGAACTGCTGTCAAACCGATGGCAGTTTTTCTTTTTCGGCAAGTATTCAAGAAGTCATTAAGTCGTGAGTATAATCGAAGTGGTAGAAAAGTTATCTCTTATATCGGTTGTAACTTTTTTATGAACTCTATTGACAAGAAAACTTGGTATGTGTATAATTAAAATATGCAAAGAAAACTTGGTATGGAGGTGTTTTTATGAAAAAGGACGAAATCTTAAATGCAAGCAGAAAAGAACATCGCAATAAGGACTTGGCTGAAATGGAAGTGGTATATCAAGCCGGAAGTCACGCAAGTAGAGTTGGTGCTTTAGTGTGTTGTTTGCTTTCGCTGTTATCTTCTGTGCTTGCTCATACTATGATTTACAGTCCGTGGGTTATATACTTCAGCATTATTGCAACACAATGGTTAGTTCGTTTTATCAAAATGAAGCGAAAGAGCGATTTGGTCTTGACTGTTCTGTTTTTTGTGCTTTCCATTTTGGCATTTGTTGGATTTGTTAGCCACCTTTTAGAGGTGAGAATATGAAAGAACAATTACAACTGAAAAATCACTTAAAGGAAGTTCGCACAGAAGCAAATCTTTCTCAAGCTCAGCTTGCAGAAATGGTAGGGGTATCAAGAAATACCATTAGTTCTATTGAAACAGGACAGTTTAATCCAACTGCAAAATTGGCTCTAATTCTTTGTATTGCATTGGACAAAAAATTTGAGGAACTATTCTATTTTTAGGAGGTCATTATGGAAAATATTATAATGTTGATTTTGGGAGTGTTCATATCTGTTTTGGGAATTGTAAATATCAAAGGCAATATCAGCACAATTCACTCTTATAACAGGCGAAAAGTAAAGGAAGAAGATATACCAAAGTATGGAAAAACAGTCGGCACAGGAACGCTGATTATAGGAATATCTCTTGTATTAGGTTTTATTGTTTCGTTTTGGAGTGAAATAATTATAGATTATATCATTCTTCCAGCAGTTATTGTCGGATTAGGCTTTATATTGTATGGACAGTTCAAATACAATAAAGGAATTTTTTGAGAATCAGGGAGATATAAAGATGGAATTGAACACAATATCAGGTCTGGCGATAGCGGGAGTTATCTGCTCCGTTGTCCTCTCGATGGGGGTACCGATTGCTTTGTTCATTGCAGGGAGGGTGAAACTTAAGGCAAGGATTTCCTCGTTCTTTATCGGAGCAGGAACCTATCTGCTGTTTGCCATACTGTTGGAGCAGCAGCTGCATGTTCTTGTCATTCAGTTCTGCGGACTGAACGCACAGAGCAGGCCATGGCTTTACTATGTGTACGCGGCTTTGGCTGCAGCGGTTTTTGAAGAGACCGGAAGACTGATTGCCATGAAGTTCTGGATGAAGAAATGGCTGGATTTTCCAAATGCACTGATGTATGGAATCGGGCATGGCGGTGTGGAGGCCATTCTGATCGGAGGACTCTCCGGAATCAGCAATCTTGTGTCCATGCTGATGATCAACAGCGGAGCCATGCAGAATACGCTGGCGGCACTTCCTGCTGAGTCTGCAAACCAGACCGTGTCACAGCTGTCGGCCCTATGGACAACACCGGCACCACTCTTTTTTGTAAGCGGAATCGAAAGAATCAGTGCCATCATTCTGCATATCGGGTTGTCACTGCTGATCTACCGGGCGGTAAAGGCAGGCAAATGCAGGACAGCGGCTTTTACAGCGGTTCTTGCATATGGGATTCATTTTATCGTGGACTTCTTTGTCGTGGCAGGTCCGGCGCTTCTTCCCATCTATGTGATTGAAATTGGTGTCTTTATGATGGCAGCCGGAACTCTTGTTATGGCGCTGAAGATGGGAAGGATGGAAGAACTGTGAATTCCAGTTTTCTGCTATCATAAAACAGAATATATCTGACAGAACGCACCGTAGAAATACGGTGTTTTTTGTTACCCAAAACCCATAATTCAATACATAACCACAGGTTAGTACAAATAACTTATGTGCTTTTTTGAAAGGCTTAGAAAGGGATATTTACCCCTATTTTCGCCCCGAGAAATGACACAAATAAGGATTAATGTATCTTTTCTGTGGTTTTTATATTTTCGGCAGGAAAACCTACTAATAAAAAGTCAAGTACTTTTTGAAGAAATTTAAGAGTTGAAAAATAGGCACAAGAAATAGGCTACCCAAAACGGCTAGCTTAACGGAGGTGATAATCGTTTGATATTTAAGACTCTTCGATTTGAGATTGCTCTAAGTTGTGTAAGCACTCCTTAACCTTGCCATAGTAGATTCGTAAGAATTTATTGGTACCAGCGGTCATGTAAACAAGGTATGGTTTTCTTTCAGCGCGTTTTCTATCAAGGAACTGATAGACAGGTTCGTTTACAGGCTTGGAGAAAACTTAGAGGAACTCAAGGAAAACGGATTTTATGAGAAATGCTGCTGTTAAGGAAGGAGCAAAATTCATCGTAAGTCCTGGATTTGATACTGAAATCGTAAATTACTGTCTGGAAAAAGAAATTCCGATCTTCCCGGGATGTGTGACACCATCCGAAGTGGCACAGGCAGTAAAAAGAGGACTGAAAGTAGTTAAATTCTTCCCGGCAGAACCTGCAGGTGGAGTGGCTATGATCAAAGCAATGGCAGCACCATACAATCAGCTTCGTTTTATGCCGACAGGTGGAATCGGAACACAGAATCTGAAAGATTATCTGGGATTTGACAAGATCATCTGCTGCGGCGGAAGCTGGATGGTAAAAGCAGATCTGATCAAAAACGGCGAATTCGAGAAAATCTGTAATCTGACAAAAGAAGCGAAAGAACTGGCAAAGAGCATTCGCCCTTAATGAACTGAGCCCTTTTATCAAGGGGGACACATGACCTCTGAGGAGGTACTAATCTATCCTTTATAATATACAAAAAAGAACAGAAAAGATTTTGGTATCTGAGAATCTTTTCTGTTCTTTTTGTTTTGATTAAGTAGCATTTCTGTTTTTCCTGACCTCGGTAGGTGTCATCTCGAAATGTTCAAAGAACATTCGGCGGAATAATTTATAATTTGTAAATCCATGGCGCTCCAAAATATCTTTGATGGAATCATCAGTCGAAAGAATATCCTGGTAAATATAAGAAAGTCTTAATTCGTTCTGATATTCTAGAAAGGTAATTCCCATACATTTTTTAAAGAAACGGCAAAAATAGCCGGATTGCAAATAGGCAACATTTGCAATTTCCTCAATACTGATATGTTGTTTATAGTTTTGACGGATGTAATTTAAGATCGTGTCAAGTCTTGCGCGGTCTTTATCTCTCTGTGTCTGATTTCCATGAACAACACGGATACTGAAATTATGATATAGCTGGAAAAGAATTTCAAAGAGCAGACTGTTGAAACGCAGGATAAAGCCTTCCGGACGGATATCATTTGCAATCTGCATCTGAACCAGCGTCTCTTTGAAGATATCGAGTTTTGTCCGGCGGACAGCACTTTCTTCCGGGTTTTCCAGATTGAATACCAGCTGGTCGGCATCCGGGAGATACAGAGAAAGAAAGGAGAGTGGTATCTGAAAGAGAATTGCTTTGTTCGGAGAGGTACACTTTGTAGAATGAATAATATCCGAATTGATCAGGATACACTCCCCGGCATGATACTCACGAACAGAAGATTCCATGATGACAGTCAGATTTCCTTCTAATAGATAAATGATCTCTATTGCATGATGTAAATGAGCCGGAACATAGCTTCCGGGATCAATAGAGGTTCGAAAATGGACACCCGTTGATTCTAAAGTAGAGATGACTTCATAAGAGAAGGAATGATTGTTTTCGTTGCTGTTGCTTTTCTTTTTGGGACTGAAAAGCAGATGAGGAGAATGCGTTGATGACATAAATTTTTTTTCCTTCCTGTTTTAGAAAACACTGATCTTACTAAAGCCAAGTATATCATAATTTTAGAGAAATAAAAAGAGAATATCGACCTATATTTTGCAGAGGATAAGACCTATTCACACCAGATGGGATATGATACTATAATAGCGTAAACAAAAGGATGTTCAGTGCGCAAAGAACAAAACGGATGAAAAAAATATGCTGAAAGAGGAATAGAGAGATGAATTCAAAGAACAAATTGACCTTTTCAAAGGTGGTGGAAAGATTTTCCTACGGATGTGGGGATTTTGGATGCAATATTATTTATACGGCGATGTCAGCTTTCTTACTGTTTTATTATACAGATTATGCAAAGGTAAGTGCACTGGCTGTTGGAACCATCATGATGGTGTCGAGAATTTTCGATGGTATCAGCGATATTATCATGGGTGTGATCGTGGATCGTACAAAATCAAGATTCGGTAAAGCAAGACCATGGCTTCTTCGTATGTGTATCCCATTTGCAATTTCAGGGATTTTACTTTTTTCTGTACCGACAAGTTGGGCGGCAACACCGAAATTAGTTTATGTCTTTATTACGTATAATCTGGTATCTACCGTTATTTATACAGCAATCAATGTACCATATTCTGCATTGAACGCACTGATGACACAGGATCCATATGAAAGATCGGTATTAAGTATTTTCAGAAACCTGCTGGCAACTGCAGGAACCCTGACGATCAATACATTTACGTTACCTTTAGTTGAAACATTTGGAAATAATGCTTCTGCATGGACAAAGACCTTCTGCGTATTCGGTCTGGTAGCCGTTGCAGCTTTCCTGATCAACTTCTTCGGAACAAAAGAACGTGTAAAACCGGCATCGGCAGGGGAAGACGGAAAGGTAGAAGATGTACCGTTTAAAGAAGGAATCAAAGCTTTATTTAAGAATAAATACTGGATCATGATGACCGGAATGCTTGCATTATTCTTCTTAATGTACTCTGTAAATGGTGGGGCAACCGTTTACTATGCAAAAGATATTTTAGGTGACAGAAATCTGGTATCAACGATCAACGGAATTTTCAATGTAGTACAGATTCTTGCAATGTTCTTCATTGCAATGCTGGTAAAACGTCTTGGTAAGAGAAATGTATTTGCAATCGGTCTGGTACTTGATATTATCGGAATGCTGCTTTTGAATTTCGTGGGTGGCTCTATGGCAGGAATCGTGGTCTCCAGTGTGATACGTGGAATCGGTAATGCATGTGGCGGAGCAACTATGTGGGCAATGGTTTCAGATACCATCGATTATGGTGAGTGGAAGACCGGATATCGTACAGAAGGTCTGGTAAACAGTGCATGCAGCTTTGGATATAAGATTGGAAATGGTATTGGTTCTGCACTTCTTGGAATGATCCTGGAGGTTGGCGGATATGTAGGAGATGCAGCTGTTCAGAGTGCATCCGCACTCCGTTCAATCGAAGTCTGCTTCGTATGGATTCCGATCGCTGTTTATGTATGTGGTCTGATCATCATGAAATTCTGGAAACTGGATAAAGAGTTCCCGCAGATCATTGCAGACTTAAAAGCACGTCAGACAAAATAAAAAAATCATTGAATGAAAAGAGGCATCGGCGAAAGGCGGGTGCCTCTGCGGATAAAGAAGTAAGAGAGGTAAGGATCATGAAAGTTAAAGGAGTCAATCTTGGAAACTGGCTGGTACTGGAAAAATGGATGAGTCCGGCGTTATTTGCAGGAACAACAGCGGAAGATGAGTACTATCTGCCGAGACAGCTTTCCAAAGAAGTGTATGAGGCAAGAATTAAGATTCACCGTTCCGAATATATTACAGAACGTGATTTTGTGACGATCAAATCGATGGGAATGGAAGCTGTCCGGATTCCGGTTCCGTATTTTATATTTGGCGACAGAGAACCATTTATCGGATGTATCGAAGAACTGGACAAGGCATTTAACTGGGCAGAAGCGTATGGCTTACAGATTCTGATCGATCTTCATACCGCTCCGCTTGGTCAGAATGGATTTGACAACGGAGGAATTTGCGGCGTATGTAAATGGTCAAAGCATCCGGAAGAGGTTGAATTTGTCCTGTCTGTACTGGAGCGTCTGGCAGAGCGTTACGGGGAAAGAAAAGGCTTATGGGGAATTGAAGTGATCAATGAACCGGTGACAGAAAATATGTGGGAAACCATGAAGGTACCGGAGAGATATCCTGCAGTTGATCCTGAGCTGGCAGAGGGTTCCGGTCCGGTGACACTTGATTTTCTCAGAGGATTTTACAAAGACGCATACGACAGAATCCGGAAATATATGCCGGAAGAGAAATATGTGGTCATTCACGACGGATTTGAACTGAAAGCATGGAAGGGCTACATGCAGGAAGAAAAGTACAAGAATGTAGTCCTGGATACCCATCAGTATCTGATGGTTGCAGAGGCAAATGGCTGCGAGCAGACAATGGAAGGATATCTGAAGTATATCAGAGAACATTTTCAGAAAGATATTCAGGAAATGGAAGAATATTTCCCGGTGATCTGCGGAGAATGGTGCCTGTTCAATTCTCTGGCTTGTGGATGGGATACCAAAGGAGGACAGTCCGTATTGAATGGTCTGGACGGGGAAGTGGAAAGCTCCGTAAGTGATGAAGAAAAGAAAAAAATCTATCAGGCAGTGGCAGAAGCGCAGCTTGCGGCATGGAATACAGGAAGCGGATATTTCTACTGGAGCTATAAGCTGCTGACCGATACGGTTAATGACAAAGGCTGGACCGGATGGGACAGCTGGGATCTTGGAAGATGTGTGGACTTTGGCTGGTTCCCGAAGGTGTAAAGGCAGAAGGATATTTGGAATCCAGAAATGTTCTGACCGATTTTAATAGCAAGGTGATAATGGGATGCCAGAGAAAAAGAGAACGGCATCTGGTCATATAGGAGGAGAAATCATGATTCATAACCCGATTTTCAAAGGATTTAACCCGGACCCGTGCATTTGCAGAAAAGGGGACGATTATTATATAGCAGTATCAACATTTGAATGGATGCCTGGAATCCCGGTTTACCATTCCAAGGATATGAAGAACTGGGAACTGTACACACATGTACTGACAGATGACGAAGAAGTCGATCTGAAAAAGCTTCCGTCAGCAAAGGGAATCTGGGCACCGTGCCTGACTTATTGCGAGCAGGAGGATCTGTTCTATGTCGTATATGGAGTGATGAATTCCATGAACGCAAGATACTTTGATGTGGACAATTATGTGATTACGGCAAAAGACATCCGCGGACCGTGGAGCAAACCGGTCTATCTGCATTCAGCAGGATTTGATGCTTCCATGTTCCACGATGATGACGGAAGAAAATGGGTAGTATCTCTGGAGTGGGAGACCCGTGAAGGCTATGAGAAGCCGGGAGCAATCTGCATGATCGAATATTCACCAGAGAAGCAGGAAGTGATCGGATATCCAAAGCGTATCTGGAACGGTGGGACCGACCGGGGATGTATCGAAGCACCACATCTGACCAAGAGAAATGGTTATTATTACATTATGTGCGCAGAAGGTGGAACCGGATACAATCACTGTGTTACCATGGGACGGTCAAAAAATGTATGGGGACCATATGAAGGCGATCCGATGAACCCAATCGTAACGAGTGTACCGGGCATATCTTATGAACGTCAGGATCCGGATCATCTGAAACCGAAATATTATAATCCGGACAGCGTTCTTCAGAAATCCGGTCATGCAAGCTATGTGGAAACTTCCCTTGGAGAAGTGTATCTTGTCCATCTGTGCGCAAGACCATTTGCACCGGAGCTGCGCTGTACACTGGGACGTGAGACTGCAATCCAGAAAATGAAGTGGACAGAAGACGGATGGCTTCGGATGTATGATGATGACAATCTTGCAAAAGAGTATGTGGAAGAGAGCGGGCTTCCGGAGTACCCGGTTCCGCAGATTCCGTCATTCGATGATTTCGATGGAGAAGAGCTTGGCAACTGGTACTATGCGCCGAGAATCATGCCGCAGAGATTTGCAGATGTGAAGGCTCGCCCGGGTTATGTGAGAATTCGCGGACAGGAATCCAGAACCTCTCTGAACAAAGTAAGTATTCTGGCAAGAAAGCTGACCAGCGTCTATGCAAGGGTGACAACCAAAATGGAATTCAAGCCGGAAACCCATCAGCACAGCGCCGGACTGATCATGTATTATGACAACATGAACTACATCAACCTTCGTAAATATTACAGCCAGACACTGGGACAGAGTGCACTTTCCATCATCCATCTGGAAAATGGAACCAAGACAGAACTTCTGAATACCCGTATTCCGGTAGAGGATGTGCCGATCTATCTGCGGCTGAATATTGAGGGGAGAAAGTCCTGGTTCGAGTGGAGCTATGACGGAGAGCAGTTTGTGAAAATCGGCGGACCATTTGATACAACAAAATTCTCGGATGAATACTGCAAATATGGTGAGTTTACAGGAACATTTGTAGGACTGACCTGCGCGGACAGAGTGCTGCATAAGCATTATGCGGACTTTGATTTCTTCGAGTATGTTGCGGATGAGGAGAAAGGGATGCCGAGATAAGTGATGAGATAGAAATATAAGTGTGTTTTTGTGAGATGATAAAAAGATCCTGCTAAAATCAAAGCTTGTTTAGGCAGTGGTTTTATACAGGATCTTTTTTAGAAAATGAGATTTTTCATTAATTACACGGTGTAATGGATAAAATAACCATAATGTGCTGATTATGCACTTTTTTCAATTTTCTCGATAATGTTATTGATTATGGAAATATCTGTTTCCAGTTCATCTGCTATCGTGTCTGGAGTTTTATTTTTGGCAAGTTTTTTTTCAACCATTTCGGTAAGCAGTTTTTCTTTTCCGGATTCTATTAATTCATCTAAAGCTGTACACATATTAAATTGACCTCCTTCTTTTTCTGACGCTGCATAGTTTATCAGTTCCTGCGAGCCGGTGATTGCGCCAATTACAATTCCTAACTCATTTGTAAGATTTTGATCTTTGTAGATACTTGTAATTTTGCCATAATTTTTGCCATAAATCAACCGGCTTACATCAAATATTGTCTGGACATCTTTATTTTTGAATTTTAGATTTTCGCTGTTTCTGAGCTGTAATAGGTTCATCTTATAATCGGGCACAAGATTCTCAAGATAGTCTGGCAGTTCCAGCATTTCTTTCAAACTGGTTGCCCCGTCCCATTCCTTTTCTCCGTAATAAATGCACAGAGTGATTACAGGATGCAGCCGGTCTGTTTTTTTGAATCTGGATAGAAATTCATCTTTTGTATTTGTGGTCTTTTCATCCAGATTCTTTTTTGCAATTTCATTATACTCTTTTAAGTATGAAAGTGCATCCTCTATCATATGTCTTAGTGGCATTGCATAGTGGATTTTCTGTTGGTTTTCAATACCCCAGATCACAAAATCCATTCCATAGGCTGTCTTTTTTACGACATCTCTCAGCCGCTGGATTGTTTCTATATGTCCGTTGAATTTCAGGACAGATGAAAGATCTACATCAGCTTCCCTGAGATCTTCCGGGTGCAGCTTTTGTTCCCCGTCAAACAAGACTGCATTGAACAAATCTGCGAAATGCGCATTGTCTTTCCAGAAATTTTTCAGGACAATATCCGCTTTCGCTGTGTTTCTCGGTGACATATCATTTTCCTCCTTTGTTTTTTGTGTTTGGTATATAAGTATAAAACCCGTTGTTATTGAAAGCAATCTCGAAAAATTTCGTTTTGAATGGAATATCTTTGGTGTCCGGGATAAGACATGAAAATATTATTTTATACTCAAAACTTTTTTGAGAATAACGAGTAAAAAGATTCAGACTTCTTCAGAAAAGCTCACGATCACAGTTGGATATCCGCTCTGTTTTAGTCTTCGTTCCATCATGGCAGCATCATTCAATACATCGAACTGACCGACCAGAACCCGGTCATACTGGCTGCTGTCATCAATCCGGGCAGGGAAATCCATTTCGGTCAGTTCATTAAGAAGCCGTCTGGCATACGCCGGATTTCGGAATGCACCGACCTGCACACTGTAGGTTACAGATGGAGAAGAATTAGGAAATTCGGAGTCTGTATTTTCATCAGACGGATTCATGTGAGCAGAGTCTGACGTACAAGGAGAATCAGGGACTGAGCCTGAATTTGTCAGGGTACCAACATCTGATTTTGCAGAACCGTCAGCAGGAGAAACGGAATCAGAAGTATCTGCATCAGAAGAAGTCCTTCCGGATTCCGATGCGGTCGAACTGTTTCTTGCGCCTTCTGGTTTCCAGAGCCCTTTTTCTTCCAGCGTATCCAGGATTCCATCTGCAATTGCCTGCGCAATATCATTGAAGTTCTTATCGAAAAGAGTGTTGTCAGAATCAGAATTGATAAAACCGACTTCGATCAGAAGCGCCGGCATTTTTGTACGGCGAAGGACAACCAGATTTGGGCGCGCCTTTACTCCGAGATCCTTGAACCCAACTGTCTCCAGCTGTGCATTGATATTTTCCGCCATCTCATATTTGATACCGGAAAGGTTATAGATCAGGCTTTCCACACCCATGTACTGATTGGCAAGAGGACTGGAATTCCGGTGGATCGATATGAAGAAATCCACACCGGCTTCGTTTGCCTCTGTTGCTTTCTGGAAAGGTGTCTCATAAATATCCGTTGTCCGTGTGTATTCCACATCAATTCCGCTGTTTTGTAAAATTTCTCCGATCGCAAGCACCAGCTTCAGTACATCATCCTTTTCCTGGCGACCATTATACACAGCTCCCGGATCACGTCCTCCGTGACCGGCATCGAGCATGATAGATACAGGCATAGATATACCTCAAAAAATGAACTTTATATAATATATGTCGGATATCCTGAAAAGTGAAAATGAGAAATCGATTAAGAAAAATATGCTACGTGCTGATTTAACAAACATTTAAACCAACCATGATAGTTCTGCACCCGTAGATTTAATACAATAAAACTGTCAAAAGAAACCCACATAAACAAAAACAGAAGGAATGACAGTTATGGCACCATTTATCATCGGAATCATCGGAGGCACCACAATCATAGCAGGCGGCACATATCTCTTAGAAAAAATAGCTGAATATATCGAACAAAACAATCAGACAAAAAGCATTTAGTTGCTCTTGATACCAGATTGCAGAAAAATAAATTGTCAGGTAGGAAATATAATGTTATGATAAATCTGTAGCGATATGCTACAGGAAAGCAATCATTAGTTTGTTGATTACGTTTCTTGTCTTTCTTGACCGGAAGAACAAGAAAAATATATTCATACATTATAGAATCGGGAGAATCAAAATATGGCAGAAAGATTAGAATTTCGTGAAAAACTTGCAGGGATCCTTACCCTGTGTGAAAGCCAAAATAACATCACAGACAAAGCCACAGTCGAAGCTTACTTCGCAGAAGACAATTTATCAGCAGAACAGATGGAGCTTGTATTTGATTATCTTCTTTCCAAGAAAGTAATCGTAAAAGGCTACGTCAAAGCCGGTGGTTCGATCAAAAATGCAGAAAACACCGAAGAACCGATCCGATATACCCAGGAAGAACAGGATTATTTAAACCTTTACGAGCAGGATCTGAAAGGATTAAGAGATGGGGATCCATTAAAAGAACTCCTACCGGCAATCCTCACCATGGCAAAAGAGATGCACAGGGCAGATATCTACATCGGAGATCTCGTCCAGGAAGGCAACATGGGACTCATGCTCGCCATGGAAGACCATGCAGATGATACTGAAGCCCTTTTAAGCATGGCAAAAGAAAGTATGCAGGCACTTCTTGAATCTCAGGAAGAGACTAAAAAACAAGATAACCGCATGGTAGAAAAAGTCAACGACCTTGATGAACAGATCAAAAAACTTTCCGATGAACTCGGCCGAAAAGTCAGCGTAGACGAGCTGGAAGAATTCGCCGGCATCACCGAAGATGAGATCAGCAACATCTTAAAACTAGCCGGTGAAGAACTTCCCCCGGAAGAGAAGTAGAAATATACTGCAGAAAAAAATTATTTTACATAAATACATGTAGTTGATATTACACTATCGTCATACTCTAAAAGTACGAAAAGAATATCTGCAACCAACAAACTTCAACAGTCAACAGAACCCACAGCCCGAAGATGGCTGTGGGTTCTGTTTCTCATAAATCATTCCATTCTGTTTTGTCTTGAAAAACCAGAGGGAGAGGTTATTGCAGCCTCTCCATCGTCCCTTCGCACAATCGAGTAAGCTGACGCCTACTCGATTGGTATACTTTGTACACCATCTCGCTTGACAGCTCGATGATGTACATTCGCCAAATGCAGATCCTTGTGCAAGCACAAATCTGCACTTGGCTCATCGTATACATAAAAAAATGGATGCAGGAGAAACTCTCCCACATCCATCTTCTAATTTCGCATTTAAGCCTGCGGTCCAGCAGATACAAGTGCTTTACCAGCAGCATTTCCTTCATATTTAGCGAAGTTCTTAACAAATCTTGCAGCAAGATCCTTAGCTTTTTCTTCCCATTCAGAAGCATCAGCATATGTGTCACGAGGATCAAGGATTCCTGAATCAACTCCCGGAAGTTCTGTAGGTACTTCGAAGTTGAAGTAAGGAATCTTCTTGGTCGGTGCATTTAAGATGTCTCCGTTCAGGATTGCATCGATGATACCACGAGTATCCTTGATAGAGATACGTTTTCCTGTTCCGTTCCATCCTGTGTTAACGAGGTAAGCTTTTGCTCCGCTCTTTTCCATCTTCTTAACAAGTTCTTCTGCATATTTTGTCGGATGCAGTTCAAGGAATGCCTGTCCAAAGCAAGCAGAGAATGTTGGTGTCGGTTCTGTGATTCCACGTTCTGTACCGGCAAGCTTAGCTGTGAATCCAGACAGGAAGTAGTACTGTGTCTGTTCCGGAGTCAGTACAGATACCGGTGGAAGTACTCCGAAAGCGTCTGCAGACAGGAAGATTACATTCTTAGCTGCCGGTGCAGAAGAAACCGGACGTACAATATTTTCAATGTGGTTAATCGGATAAGATACACGTGTATTTTCTGTTACACTCTTATCAGCGAAATCAATTTTTCCTTCTGCATCAAGAGTTACGTTCTCAAGAAGAGCGTCACGTCTGATTGCGTTGTAGATATCTGGTTCAGATTCTTTGTCAAGGTTGATAACCTTAGCGTAGCATCCACCTTCAAAGTTGAATACTCCGTTGTCATCCCAGCCGTGTTCGTCATCACCGATGAGGAGACGCTTCGGGTCTGTAGAAAGTGTAGTTTTACCTGTTCCTGAAAGACCGAAGAAGATAGCTGTGTTTTCGCCGTTCAGATCAGTGTTTGCTGAGCAGTGCATAGCAGCGATTCCCTTAAGTGGGAGGTAGTAGTTCATCATAGAGAACATACCTTTCTTCATCTCTCCGCCGTACCATGTATTAACGATAACCTGTTCTTTGCTTGTGATATTGAATAAAACAGCTGTTTCAGAGTTAAGTCCAAGTTCTTTGTAGTTTTCAACTTTTGCTTTAGAAGCGTTGTATACTACAAAGTCTGGTTCGAAGTTCTCAAGTTCTTCAGCTGTTGGTTTGATGAACATGTTTGTTACAAAATGAGCCTGCCAGGCAACTTCGACGATGAAACGGATTGCCATACGTGTATCTTTGTTAGCGCCGCAGAATGCATCTACAACATAAAGTTTCTTGTTAGAAAGTTCTTTCTTGGCGATCTCCTTTACAGCTTCCCATGCTTCCTGTGAAGCCGGATGGTTGTCATTCTTATATTCGTCTGAAGTCCACCATACAGTGTCTTTAGAGTTTTCATCAACTACGATGAATTTGTCTTTAGGGGAACGTCCGGTGTATACACCTGTCATTACGTTCACAGCACCGAGTTCGCTGACCTGACCTTTTTCAAATCCCTCAAGACCTGCTTTTGTTTCTTCTTCAAACAGTAATTCGTAAGAAGGGTTGTGCACGATTTCTGTTGTTCCAGTAATACCATACTTGCTTAAATTGATTTCTGCCATTGCAATTAACCTCTTTCTCCTAATTCTAGTTAAATGGTTAAATGATAAAAGCTGTGAGCGCAGATTTTATCATCTGATGAAGTAAAATCCTTCACCCATTTACCATAATTATACATAATTACGCAATAAAATCAATAAAAAACCAATATTTCTTAAAAAAATTGTTTAAAAAATAACGAAATCCGAAAAAGAAAAAGGCAGTCCACTTTGGACTGCCCTGAAATTATTGTATATCCTGCAAAATATAAAGAAAAAATCTGTCAGGATTTCTTCCCGGGAGGTCTGCTTAGTCGTCAGTTTCCAACGAGTCAGACGTATGTTCGCGGTAATTCTCCGGAAGATACAGATGAACTGTCTCAATCCGGTTTTTATCGAGCTTTTCTACGACCATACGGATTCCGTCTTCGGTGGAAACAGAGTCACCGGCTTTTGGAAGACGATCCAGCTTTTCGATGATAAAGCCTCCGAGAGAATCATAATCTTCCGATTCCAGATTCAGATCCAGGGAATCATTGAGATCGTCAAGATTGGTAGAACCTTCAATAATATATTCGTGTTTGCCTACCGCTTTGATATTTTCTTCTTCATTCTCATCATATTCATCGTGGATTTCGCCAACAATCTCTTCAAGGATATCTTCCAAGGTGATCAGACCGGATGTTTCACCGTATTCATCCAGGACAATTGCGATATTGAAAGAGGCCTGGCGCATTTCAACAAGAAGCTCGGAAATGCTCTTGTATTCATAAGTGAAGTAGGCTTCACGGAGAATGTCTTTAATCTGGAACTCACTTTTCTTACTGTCATAAAGAAGAAGATCTTTCATATTGATCGTTCCGACAACATTATCTTTTGTCTCCTGGTAAACCGGAAGACGGGTGAATTTGTCTTCCCGGAACAGGTCGATCAGTTCGTCGTAACTGCTGTCAATATCAGCAAAAGTTACGTTGACACGGGGAACCATGACGTCTTTGGCAATGGCATCACCGAGATCAAACACATTGTAGATCATCTCTTTTTCATCTGATTCGATCACGCCGTCCTGATGGCTGACATTTACCACACTTCGGAGTTCAGCTTCGGTCATGGTATTGTCTTTGGCATTCGGATCGATGCGAAGAAGCATCAGAAGACCGGTGGAGAGACCGTTTACAATGAAGATAAACGGAGTCATGATCTTCATGAAAATATTGATAACCGGTGCGTAGAAAAGAGACATCTTCTCAGCATGAATGGTTGCCATCGTCTTCGGAGTAATCTCTCCGAAAAGGATGATGAGAAGCGTCATAAGCCCACTTGCGATCGCGACGGCGGTTCCACCAAGGCGGTATGCGATTGTGGTGGCAAGGGAAGCTACCGCAGTATTAACAATGTTGTTGCCGATGAGGATCGCGCTAAGCATTTTACCTGAATTCTCAGTTACGGCAAGTACGGTGCTGGCACGCTTGTTACCCTCGTCTGCAAGGGCACGCATCCGGATTTTGTTGTAGGTTGTAAGTGCTGTCTCGGCTGACGAAAATATGCCGGATAAGAGCAGCAGGACTAGCAAAATAAGTATTTGCGAGACACTCGAGTCCACAGTTAAAAATCACTCCTTTTTGAAAATATTGATAAAATTTCTATGTTATGCCTTACTATATCGCATTTCACTTAATTTTGCAAGAGCGCGTTGAACTTGCATATTTTTTGGTGTATCATATGATGTAAGTGCCAAAATTTATTTTTGACACTTACGTCATATGAGGATGATATTAAAACGTGCTTTGGCACGTAGTAACTTCTATTTGGCGGGAGGTCCAATGGCAATTTCCTGTTAAATAAAAAGAGAAGAATGGCATAGAATATTTATAGATACTAGGAGAAGAGAATGGAACAGAATTTTGAGACATGTTTGTATAATGTGGTCGATGCAGCCAAAATACAGAAGGATGAACCGATGAAGAAGCATACAACCTTCCGGATCGGTGGTCCGGCAGATTATTTTATCATGCCATCGAATGAAAAGGAACTGGCAGAGACAATTCGGGTGTGCCGGGAATTTTCGATACCTATATATATAGTAGGAAATGGAAGCAACCTTCTGGTTGGAGACAAAGGCTTCAGAGGAGCGATTATCCAGCTTTATAAGAGTATGGGAACATTTCAGGTAGAAGGAAATCAGATCACGGCGCAGGCAGGATGTTCGCTTGCGCAGATTGCAAATGCAGCACTTGATGCAGCACTGACCGGATTTGAGTTCGCAGCAGGTATTCCGGGAACGCTTGGCGGAGCGGTTGTGATGAACGCCGGCGCGTATGGCGGAGAGATGAAGGATGTACTGACGAGTGTCAGGGTTATGACAGAAGAGGGCGAGATCATGGAGCTTCCGGCAGAAAAACTGGGACTCGGATACCGTACAAGCATTATCCCGGAGAAAAGATATATCGTTTTGGGTGCCGTGATTTCGCTTACAGAAGGCAAAAAAGAAGAAATAAAAGCGCAGATGGATGACCTCCGTCAGAAGCGGGTATCGAAGCAGCCGCTGGAGTATCCGAGTGCAGGCAGCACCTTTAAGCGTCCGGAAGGATATTTTGCAGGAAAACTGATCCAGGACAGTGGTCTGAAAGGATTTACAGTAGGTGGAGCACAGGTTTCTGAAAAACACAGTGGATTTGTGATCAATAAAGGAAATGCGACGGCGGCTGATGTGATGGAGCTGATCCGGCAGGTAACAGCGAAAGTGAAAGAAGATACCGGTGTTACAATGGAACCGGAAGTGAAACAAATAGGAGAATTTTAGGGATGAGATTCGTAATTGTAACGGGAATGTCCGGAGCAGGGAAAAGTACAACTTTGAAAATGATGGAAGACATGGGATATTTCTGTGTGGATAATATGCCAATTCCTTTAATGACAAAACTGACAGAACTTTTGATCGTTCCAAATGGTGAGATCACGAAAATCGCTTTGGGACTTGATATTCGCAGTGGACAGAATCTGCGTGCATTGGACCAGGTTCTGGACGAACTTGAAAAAGCCAAGATACCACTGGAGATTCTTTTCCTTGAATCGAATGATGATACACTGGTGAAAAGATATAAAGAGACAAGAAGGAACCACCCACTCTCAAAGGGCGGCAGAATTGAAAACGGGATTGCCAAAGAACGTAAGAAAATTGCCTTTTTAAAAGAAAGGGCAGATTATATCCTGGATACAAGCCGGATGCTGACCAGGGAGCTGCGCAGTGAACTGAACCGTATTTTTGCCGAGAATAAAGAATACAAGAATCTGTACATTACTGTGTTATCTTTCGGATTTAAATATGGAATTCCGAGTGATGCAGACCTGGTATTTGATGTCAGATTCCTTCCGAATCCGTATTATATTGATGAACTTCGCCCGCAGAGTGGCAATGACAAGCCGGTCAGGGATTACGTGATGAATAACGATATTTCAAAAGAATTCCTGAAGAAGCTGGTCGACATGGTTGAGTTCCTGATTCCGAACTATGTTGCAGAAGGAAAGAACCAGCTTGTGATCGCAATCGGATGTACCGGCGGAAAACACCGCTCCGTGACACTTGCCAATGAGTTGTATGAACGGCTGTCTGTGGCAGAGAAAGAGTACGGTGTAAGAAAAGAGCATCGTGATATCGAGAAAGATGCAATTATGAAAGCAAAATAGGTGATAGTATGTCTTTTTCTGGAAATATTAAAGAAGAAATATCGCGTCAGCTAAGTCCTGCAAGACATTGCCGGATTGCAGAACTTGCAGCGATCATCAGCATGTGTGGGGCTGTCATGATCGACAGCAGAGGTCATGCAGCACTTAAGATTCATACGGAAAATCTGGCAGTTGCAAGAAAAAGCTTTACTTTATTGAGAAGAACGTTTAATATAGTGGTTGATATCGCTATTCGGGTGAACCGGGAAAAAGGCAGCAGCTACTATTATATAGTTGTAAAAAAACACAAAGATGCTATCAGGGTGCTTCAGGCGGCAAAACTGCTCAATCCTTATGGAGACGTGGAAGAAGAGCTTTCTGTAGTAAAGAATGTCGTGATTCAGGAGACTTGCTGTAAGCGGTCTTTCCTGCGTGGCGTTTTTCTTGCATCGGGATCCATGAGCGACCCGGAGAAGTCCTATCATTTTGAAATTGTCTGTGCGTCGATGGGAAAAGCGCAGCAGATTCAGAAGATAATGAGATGCTTTGCTCTGGACGCAAAGATTGTATCAAGGAAGAAATCATTTGTGGTTTATCTGAAAGAAGGAGCTCAGATCGTGGATGTGCTGAATGTGATGGAGGCACATCAGTCACTGATGGAGTTGGAGAATATCCGTATATTGAAAGATATGAGGAATACGGTGAATCGAAAAGTGAACTGCGAGACTGCGAATATCAATAAAACGGTTTCCGCTGCTGTAAAGCAGATCGACGATATAAGATATATTGAGGAAACAAAAGGACTCGATAAGCTGCCGGAAGGATTGAAGGACATGGCCCTTACAAGACTTACATATCCGGAGGCATCTTTAAAAGAGTTAGGCGCACTTCTGCAAAATCCGGTAGGCAAGTCCGGAGTGAACCACAGATTGCGCAAGTTAAGTGAAATGGCGGAAGAGATAAGGGCTAAGCAAGGAGGAACATTATGATCAAAAAACCTGTTAAGATTCAATTGTCCGAGGGATTAGACGCCAGACCGATTGCACTTCTTGTTCAGGAAGCTAGTCAGTATTCAAGTTCGGTATATATCGAAGTTGACCAGAAGCAAGTCAATGCAAAGAGCATTATGGGGATGATGAGTCTGACACTGATGCCGGGAGAGGAAATCACCGTTGTTGCGAACGGAACAGATGAAAAGGAAGCAGCAGCTGGTATCGAAAGGTTTCTTGTGAACGTTAAGAACAGATAATTGCATAAAACTTTGAAGAGTCTGCCGAAAGCAGGCTCTTTATGCTATAATGCATGTATCCGTAAGGAGCTGTGGGGACAGCCCTTATAGAGAAAAGAACAGATAACAGGAGGACGGACGTATGAAAAAAGCATTGTTTATTTATAATCCGAATGCAGGAAAGGGACTTTTAAAACCGAAGCTTTCTGATATTATTGACATTATTGTAAAAGCAGGATATGAAGTGGTTGTATATCCGACGCAGAAATATAAAGACGCTTATTATAAAGTAAAGACATTTACAGAGGAGTATGACCGTGTGATCTGCAGTGGTGGTGACGGAACACTTGATGAGGTCGTAACCGGAATGATGAAGAGAGAAAAAAAGATTCCGGTCGGTTACATCCCGACAGGAACGACCAACGACTTTGCGAGCAGTCTCCATATCCCGAAGAATCTTCTCCAGGCGGCAAGTACAGCTGCAGGGGGGGAAGAGTTTCCCTGTGATATCGGACGGTTTAACGGAGATGTGTTCGTGTACATTGCAGCATTCGGACTCTTCACGGATGTATCTTATGAGACAAAGCAGGAAATGAAGAATGTTCTGGGACATCTGGCATATGTGCTGGAAGGAGCAACCAGAATTTTTGATATCCCGTCATATAAATTAAAAGTGACACATGACGGAGAAACGATTGAGGACGAATTTATTTATGGTATGGTGACGAATTCCAGATCTGTTGGCGGTTTCCGTAATATGATCGGGAAGAATGTGGTTTTTGATGACGGAGAATTTGAGGTTACCCTGATCCGGACACCGAAGAACCCGCTCGCGCTTCAGGAGATCATTGGGGCGCTTCTGAGCAGCCAGATCAATACGAAGCACATTTATTCATTTAAGACAGGTGAGATTCATTTTGAATCAGTGGAAGAGATCCCATGGACGCTGGATGGAGAGTTCGGTGGGGAACACGACAGTGTCTGCATCAAGAACGCGAAACAGGCTCTTAAAATCGTAGTTCCGGAAGAGGAACAGTAAAAAAATAAAAAAAGGTCTTGTCAAATGAAAAGAAGTACGTTATACTAAGCAAGTGAGTTAGCCAGACAGCTAATGAACATACATCTGGCCCCCTGGTCAAGCGGTCAAGACGCGACCCTCTCACGGTCGAATCAGGGGTTCGATTCCCCTGGGGGTCAGCCTATAAAAGCCTTTAACAGAGAAGTGGAGGAATACAAAATGTTAGTTTCAGCAACAGAGATGTTAAAAAAAGCAAAAGCAGGTCATTATGCAGTAGGACAGTTTAATATCAACGATCTTGAATGGACTAAAGCAGTTCTGACTGCAGCTGAGGAATTAAGATCACCGGTTATTCTTGGTGTGTCTGAAGGCGCAGGAAAGTACATGGCTGGATACAGAACAGTTGTAGGAATGGTAAATGGAATGATCAAAGAAATGGACATTTCGGTTCCGGTTGCACTTCATCTTGATCATGGTAGCTATGAAGGCTGCCTGAAATGTATAGATGCAGGATTCTCATCAGTTATGTTTGACGGATCTCATTATCCGATCGAAGAAAACATTGAGAAGACTACAGAACTTGTTAAACTTTGCCATGGAAAAGGACTTTCTATCGAAGCAGAAGTTGGTTCTATCGGTGGAGAAGAAGACGGTGTTGTAGGAATGGGCGAATGCGCAGATCCTAAGGAATGCAAGATGATTGCAGACCTTGGCGTTGATTTCCTTGCAGCAGGTATCGGTAACATTCATGGAAAATATCCGGCAAACTGGAAAGGACTCAGCTTTGAGACTCTTGCAGCAGTTCAGGAACTCACAGGAGAACTTCCGCTCGTACTTCACGGAGGTACAGGAATTCCGGATGATATGATTAAGAAAGCAATTGACCTTGGAGTTTCTAAGATCAATGTTAATACAGAATGTCAGCTGGTATTCGCAGAAGCTACCCGCAAATACATTGAAGCAGGAAAGGATCTTGAAGGAAAAGGATACGATCCACGTAAACTTCTGAAACCGGGTGCAGATGCAATCGTCGAAAAAGTAAAAGAGAAAATGATTCTGTTCGGTTCTGACGGAAAAGCTGAATAGTCTGATTTTTGATAATATCATGGACAAAGGCGTCCGAAGAAAACGGTATAAAAGGAGTTTTGCGTAAGTGCAAGACTCCTTTATTTGAATCAAAAAACGACCGTTTTGTATAAGTAGTAGAAAATGAGTAGTAGAAAAGAGAGGTACATGGGATGAGCGAATGGATTAGTGTAGCAGAAATATTTGGAGAAAACGTCTTCAATGATGCTGTTATGCAGGAAAGACTTCCGAAGAAGACTTACAAAGAGCTGAAAAAGACGATCGAAGAAGGTAAAGAGCTTCAGGCTGCAACAGCAGACGTTATTGCACATGAGATGAAAGAGTGGGCGATTGAAAAGGGTGCCACTCACTATTCGCACTGGTTCCAGCCTCTTACAGGAGCAACAGCTGAAAAGCATGATTCGTTTATTTCAGCACCGAAGTCAGATGGAAAGATCCTGATGGAGTTTTCGGGAAAAGAGCTGATCAAAGGAGAACCGGATGCATCTTCCTTCCCGTCAGGAGGACTGCGTTCCACATTTGAAGCAAGAGGTTATACAGCGTGGGATTGTACATCGCCTGCATTTGTTAAAAAGAGTCCGGATGGGAAAAGATCGATTTTATATATACCGACAGCATTTTGTTCCTATACCGGAGAAGCACTGGATCAGAAGACACCTCTTCTTCGTTCTATGGAAGCAATCAACAAACAATCCATCCGTCTTCTGCGTCTTTTTGGAAACACAACGTCCCAAAAGGTTACACCATCTGTTGGAGTTGAGCAGGAATATTTCCTGGTAGACAGAGAAAAATATCTTAAGAGAAAGGATCTTGTATTTACAGGACGTACATTATTCGGAGCAAATCCTCCGAAGGGACAGGAACTGGATGACCATTATTTTGGTGCGATCCGTGAGAGAATCGCAGCATTTATGACTGATGTCAATGAAGAACTCTGGAAGATGGGTGTAGCTGCAAAGACACAGCACAACGAAGTGGCACCTGGACAGCATGAGCTTGCGCCGATCTATGCACAGTGCAACGTAGCAGTTGACCATAATCAGCTGATCATGGAGACGCTGAAGAAAGTGGCATATCGCCATAATCTTCAATGCCTGTTACACGAAAAGCCGTTTGAAGGTGTAAATGGTTCCGGAAAGCATAATAACTGGTCACTGGTTACAGATGATGGGATCAACATTCTGGATCCGGGAAAGACACCTCATGATAATATTCAGTTCCTTCTGGTTCTGACCTGTATTCTCCGTGCAGTAGACCTGCATGCAGACCTGCTCCGTGAATCTGCTTCTGACGTAGGAAACGATCACAGACTTGGAGCAAATGAAGCACCGCCGGCAATTATTTCCGCATACCTCGGAGAACAGCTTGAAGACGTGCTTGCACAGCTTATTGATACCGGAGAAGCTGCACACAGCTTAAAAGGCGGCAAATTACATACCGGTGTAAGTACGCTTCCGGATTTTGCAAAGGATGCAACTGACAGAAACCGTACTTCACCATTCGCATTTACAGGAAATAAATTTGAGTTCCGTATGGTAGGATCCAGAGACTCGGTGGCAGCACCGAACGTAGTATTAAATACAATCGTGGCTGAGTCCTTCTCTGATGCCTGCGATGTACTCGAAAAAGCAGAAGATTTTGATCTTGCAGTCCATGATCTGATCAAGGAATATGCATCCAAACATCAGAGAATCGTATTCAATGGCAACGGATATTCTGATGAGTGGGTGAAGGAAGCCGAAAGAAGAGGACTTCCGAATATTAAGACCATGGTAGAGTCTATTGAATGTCTGACATATGACAATGCGGTTGAAATGTTTGAAAAATTCGATGTATTCAGCCGTGCAGAACTGGAATCCCGTGCAGAGATCAAATATGAGGCATACTCAAAGGCAATTAACATTGAAGCACGTTCCATGATCGATATCGCAAGCAAGCATATTATCCCGGCTGTGATCCAATATGTAACTTCGCTGGCTAATTCGATCAACCAGGTAAAACAGGCAAGTGCTGCAGCATATACAGGTGTACAGGAAGAGCTTCTTGTACAGTCGGCTGATCTTTTGAAAGACACAAAAGAATCACTCAGAGCACTGGAAACTGTTGTGGCAGAAGTACCGGAGACAGAAGGAAAAGAACAGGCATTCTTCTTCATGCAGAAAGTTGTACCGGCAATGGAAGCTTTAAGAAAACCAGTGGATGAACTGGAAATGATCGTCAACAAGAATATGTGGCCGATGCCTTCTTACGGAGATCTGCTGTTCGAGGTCTAAGAAGTGACTGGTATAAATGTTGAAAAAGAAGTTGAAAACTTATGAAGTTTTGTGAAAATATACACAAATTAAAAAATTGGTCTTGAAATTTGAAAGAAAAAAGAGTATCGTAAATATATCTTAAATAACAGAGATCACAATGAACGAGGAAGTTCCACAAAGTGGAGCTTCCTCGTTTTTTTGCGTTAGAGAAAGGAAGGTAATTATGAGTAGTGAATGGTTAAGCGTGGCAGAAATTTTTGGCGAAGATGTTTTTAACGATGCAGTAATGCAGGAGAGACTTCCGAAAAAAGTATACAAAAAATTAAAACAGACAATTGAAGAAGGAAAAGAGCTGGATCTTGAGACAGCAGATGTAATTGCACATGAAATGAAAGAATGGGCAATCGAAAAAGGTGCAACCCATTATACACACTGGTTCCAGCCACTGACAGGAGTTACTGCTGAAAAGCATGATTCCTTCATCTCAGCTCCGCTTCCAAGCGGAAAGGTTCTGATGAGCTTTTCCGGAAAAGAACTGATCAAAGGGGAGCCGGATGCTTCTTCTTTCCCGTCGGGCGGACTTCGTGCTACATTTGAAGCAAGAGGATATACAGCATGGGATTGTACATCACCGGCATTTGTAAGAAAAGATGCAGCCGGAGCGATCCTTTGCATCCCGACAGCATTCTGCTCTTACACTGGTGAGGCACTGGATGAAAAAACACCGCTTCTCAGATCTATGGAAGCAATCAACAAAGAATCCATCAGACTGCTTCGTCTGTTCGGAAATACAACATCAAAGAAAGTAACACCTTCTGTAGGACCGGAGCAGGAATACTTCCTTGTTGATGCAAAGAAATTCTTACAGAGAAAAGACCTTATTTACACAGGACGTACACTTTTCGGAGCAATGCCGCCGAAAGGACAGGAGCTTGACGATCACTACTTTGGAACGATCCGTCAGAGGGTTGCTTCCTATATGAAAGATGTCAACGAAGAATTATGGAAACTCGGCGTTGCAGCAAAGACACAGCACAACGAAGTGGCACCTGCACAGCACGAACTTGCACCGATCTATGCAGAGGCCAATATTGCAGTGGATCACAACCAGATTATCATGAAGACACTGAAAAAGGTGGCATGCGAGCATGGACTGAAATGTCTGCTTCACGAGAAACCGTTTGCAGGAGTCAACGGATCTGGTAAGCATAACAACTGGTCTATCACAACAGATGACGGAATCAATATGCTGGATCCGGGAAAGACACCTCATGAAAATGTACAGTTCCTTCTGGTACTGGCATGTATCCTGAAAGCAGTTGATGTACACGCAGATCTGCTTCGTGAATCGGCTGCTGATCCGGGAAATGACCACAGACTTGGAGCAAACGAAGCACCGCCGGCAATCATCTCTATCTTCCTTGGAGAACAGCTTCAGGACGTTGTAGAACAGCTTCTCAGTACAGGTGAGGCAACACACAGCCTGAATGGTGGAAAGCTGCAAACAGGTGTAACAACCCTTCCAGATCTTACAAAGGATGCAACCGACAGAAACAGAACTTCACCATTTGCATTTACCGGAAATAAATTTGAATTCCGTATGGTAGGTTCCCGCGATTCCATTGCAGGATCAAACGTAGTACTGAATACAATCGTAGCAGAGGCATTTGCAGAGGCATGTGATGTCCTGGAAAAAGCAGATGATTTTGATACAGCTGTACACAGCCTGATCAAAGAATATCTGACAGATCATCAGAGAATTATCTTCAACGGCAACGGATATTCTGACGAATGGGTAGCTGAAGCAGAAAAGAGAGGACTTCCGAATATCAAGTCCATGGTAGAAGCAATCCCGGCACTGACAACTGACAAAGCGGTAGAACTGTTCGGAAAATTTGGTGTATTTACCAAGGCAGAGCTGGAATCCCGTGCAGAGATCAAATACGAGAACTATGCAAAGGCAATCAATATCGAAGCAAAGGCCATGATTGATATTGCTGCAAAACAGATCATTCCTGCAGTTGTAAAATATACAAAAGAGCTTGCAGATACGGTTCTTGCAGTAAAAGAAGCCGGAGCAGATGCATCTGTACAGGCTGAAATGCTTGCTGACATCTCAGGACTTCTGACAGAAACAAAGGCTGCCCTTAAGAAACTGGAAGCAGTCACAGAAGAAGCAGCAGGAAAAGAAGAAGGAAAAGTACAGTCTGAATTCTATCACTTCAGCGTAGTTCCGGCTATGGAAGGACTCCGTACACCGGTAGATGAACTGGAAATGATCGTGGATAAAGAAGTATGGCCAATGCCTTCTTACGGAGATCTTTTATTTGAAGTTTAGAAAATACATATAAAATACTTATAGAAATTTAAGGACCTTAGACTTGGAAAGAAGCAGAAATTATGCTACTCTAAGTCTGAGGTTCTTTTCTATATCCGAAAATTTATTTCCGGATATAGAAAGCCTCCGGCGGGATGTGCACTGTGATACAGGGAAGATGTTGCGGGTAATGATCACAGGCGCGGGAATGGACCAAAGCACATTTTTGTATCAGAATGATGTTGGGGTCAAAAATCCTCTTGCAAGCAAGTTTGCATTGGATTTCTGACCTTTTGACCCTGGTATCATCAGAATATAATTATAAACAATGAAATAATGAGAATAGAGGAGAAAGAAAGATGACGAAAGCAGAGTTCCTTGAAAAACTGAGAATTGAACTTTCTTCCGGTGTGACACCACAGGTGCTGCAGGAGAATCTGAACTACTACGGTCAGTATATTGATGATGAGATCCGAAAAGGAAGAACGGAGAGTGAGGTACTGGCGGAACTTGGAGATCCGTGGATTCTTGCGAAGACGATCGTGGATGCGCAGAGAGAAGAAAGTGTAGAAGATGTGATCTATGATTCGGATGGAAGGACCTACAGAGGCAACAGCAGCACAGAAGAACGCAGCAATATCCATGTGTGGAGCCTGGACAGCTGGTGGAAGAAACTTCTGCTGATTCTTGTGGTTTTGGCTGTGATCGTTGTGATCTTTGCGGTGATAAGTGGGATTGTAAGCCTGATCGCACCGGTACTGATTCCTCTTCTGGTGATCATACTGCTGGTCAGAATGCTGAGAAGGCGATGGTAATTAAAAAAGCCGGATGTATAAGATTCTTCTGCAATGAAAAGAAGCTTATGCCTCCGGCTTTTTGATTATATGTTCTATATGGCAGGTTCAAGTACTTAAAAAGGATCTGCCTGTTATATAACGTTAAACGCTCGATAGGGGAGCTATCGAGCGTTTGAGGGGAGTATAAATAATTAATAAGGGGTTGTAGAAAATAAATCTCTACACGACAAAGTATAATATAAACCGATTTAAAAATCAAGATAAAAATAAAAATGTATAAAAATACGAAAAGGATAGATACTATGTTTGTACAAAAAAATGTCAGGAGGAATTATCAATGGCAAAAAATTATAATGCTTCAGAAAACAGTACAAACAAAAATTCATATGGATCCAATAAGAATGCGTATGCTGAAAATGCTTCCGGCAAGAATCAGTCAAATAAAAATTCAGGCAATAAAAATGCATCCGGTAAAAATACGACTAACCGGAATGCAAAGAATGCATATGAATCAGACCGTAATGCATATGACAGCTCAAAGTCCTGCCATAACGAAAGTGATAAGTATTAAAAAGTGCAAAGCAGTTAAGAATGGAAAAGCAGCGGTTTGGATTCCGCTGCTTTTCTGTTTTTGGTGTAGCAATCTGGTTCCTTAAAAAATTTGTGGTACAAGCGCACTACTTGACAAAAGGCAACCGAAAAACGTAATATAGTTTATAACAGATTGCAGAGTAGAGAAAGGAAAAAGAATGGAAAAAATGGAGCTGATAGCACCCTGCCATTTCGGAATGGAAGCTGTTCTGAAGCGGGAAGTGCTGGATTTAGGATATGAGATATCAACAGTAGAAGACGGAAGAGTATGCTTCTGGGGAGATGCACAGGCGATTTGCGATGCGAACGTGTTCCTTCGGACAGCAGAAAAAATCCTTCTTAAGGTTGGTTCGTTTAAAGCAGAGACATTTGATGAATTATTTGAGAAAACAAGAGTACTTCCGTGGGAGAATTATATTCCGAAGAACGGAAAATTCTGGGTGACGAAGGCTGCATCTGTAAAGAGTAAGCTGTTCAGTCCGTCAGATATTCAGTCGATCATGAAAAAAGCCATGGTAGAAAGGCTGAGACGGATCTACGGGATAGAATGGTTCCAGGAGGATGGACCAGCTTACCCGATCCGTGTATTTCTGATGAAAGATATCGTGACGATCGGGATAGATACCTCCGGCGTATCTTTACATAAGAGAGGTTATCGTCAGATGACCGTAAAGGCACCGATCACAGAGACATTGGCATCCGCACTGATCATGCTGACACCGTGGCACAAGGACCGGATCCTGGTAGACCCTTTCTGCGGAAGTGGAACATTTCCAATCGAAGCGGCTTTGATGGCAGCTAATATTGCACCGGGGATGAACCGTTCCTTTACAGCAGAAGAATGGGTGAACCTGATTCCGAAAAAGGCATGGTATGATGCAATGGATGAGGCAAATGATGTGATCGACCGGAAGGTACAGGTTGATATTCAGGGATATGACCTGAATCCGGAGGCAGTAAAAGCAGCAAGACAGAATGCCAAAGATGCAGGCGTTGACCATCTGATCCATTTTCAGGAAAGAGCGGTAAAGGATTTAAGCCACCCGAAGAAGTATGGCTTTATCATTACAAATCCGCCGTATGGCGAGCGACTGGAGGATAAAAAGGATCTGCCGCAGTTATACAGAGAATTTGGTGAGAGTTTTAAAAAGCTGGATAGCTGGTCTGCATATATGATCACCAGTTACGAGGATGCAGAACGTTATTTCGGAAGAAAAGCAGATAAGAACCGGAAGATATATAATGGTATGCTGAAGACCTATTTTTATCAGTTCTTAGGTCCGAAGCCACCGAAACGCCCAAAAGAACCAAAACAGTAAGAGAAAGAAGAATTTACAGATGAAAATTATTTTTGCAACGGGTAATAAGAATAAAATGACAGAGATCCGCCAGATTTTGCGGGATCTGGGGATGGAGATCCTTTCAATGAAGGAAGCCGGGGTTGACATTGATATCGTAGAGGATGGAAAGTCCTTTGAGGAAAATGCGATGATCAAAGCCTCAGCGATCGCAGAGCTGCCGGAAGTGAGGGCGATGGATGCGATTGTGCTGGCAGATGATTCCGGACTGGAAATCGATTATCTGAATAAAGAACCGGGAATCTATTCTGCACGCTATGCGGGAACCGATACTTCGTATGATATCAAGAACAGCCTCCTGCTCTCAAGAATGAAGGGCGTACCGGACAAGCAGCGTACAGCAAGGTTTGTCTGTGCGGTGGCGGCAGTATTCCCGAACGGGGACAAAGAGGTTGTCCGTGGAACGATGGAAGGATGTATTGGTTACGAAATCGCCGGAGCAAATGGATTTGGCTACGATCCGATCTTTTTCCTGCCGGAATACGGTTGCACCTCGGCAGAGCTTGCACCGGAAAAGAAGAATGAACTCAGCCACAGAGGAGAAGCGCTTCGGATGATGAGACAGATCATGGAGAAAAAGTTATGAGAGTATTGATTATTAGTGATACACATGGAAGACATACTGCATTTGACCGGGCAATCATGGAAGCTGGAAAGATTGATTATCTGGTGCATCTCGGGGATACAGAGGGCGGAGAAGACTATATTGAGGCATTCTGCGGATGTCCGGCGTATATACTGGCTGGGAATAATGATTTCTTCTCACGCAATCTCCGGGAGATGGAGATTTATTTTGGCAAGAAAAAAGCATTTATGGCACATGGACACCAGTATTCGGTGTCTCTTGGTGTAGAGCGGATCCTGGATGAGGGAAGATCGAGAAATGCAGATATCGTGATGTTTGGTCATACACACAGACCGTATCTGAAAAAGTTTGGTGATATTACAGTGCTGAATCCGGGCAGTCTGGCATTTCCACGGCAGGAAGGCAGAAAAGGCAGTTATATTATTATGGAGATGGATCGGGACGGGAATACGGAGTTTACGATTCATTATCTGGATTAGAGTAGGTGGCACGTATTTTTGCTGAAAAAAGGGCAAAAATGCGTGTCTTTTACAAGAAAAAGAAAAATAAAAATTTCTTAAAAAAATTCAAAAAACATGTTGACTTTTTGAAAACCTTGTAATATAATAACTTTTGTCGTCACGGAGATGACAAACAGATAAACAACGGGGTGTGGCTCAGCTTGGCTAGAGCGCCTGGTTTGGGACCAGGAGGTCGCAGGTTCGAATCCTGTCACCCCGATGTGATCTGCGGGTGTAGTTCAATGGTAGAACACCAGCCTTCCAAGCTGGATACGTGGGTTCGATTCCCATCACCCGCTTACACTGAGAAACCAGTGTTGTGTGTTTGTAGCTCAGTTGGATAGAGCAACGGCCTTCTAAGCCGTGGGTCGGGGGTTCGAATCCCTCCAAGCACGTTTATATGGTGGGTATAGCGCAGTTGGTTAGCGCGCCAGATTGTGGCTCTGGAGGCCCAGGGTTCGAATCCCTGTATCCACCCTTTAATTTATAATATTTGAAAGAAATGGCAAGCAGAAATGCTCGCATTTTTTTTATGATAGACATTGCAAGAGTGGATATCATAAAAGTCTCCGGCAGGATATGAGAGCTTTGGCAGATTACGGGATGCCATAAGTTAAGCGATTGTCGCAGGCGCGGGAATGTGCCATGGCGCATTCTATGTTAAGACATAAAGATAATGGGTCATCGCCAAGCGGTAAGGCACAGGACTTTGACTCCTGCACTCGCTGGTTCGAATCCAGCTGGCCCAGTTACGGGCGTGTAGCTCAGGTGGTAGAGCACTTGACTTTTAATCAAGTTGTCCGGGGTTCGAATCCCCGCACGCTCACTTATTTAGTCCCATGGTTTTCTGTGGGACTAAAAAAATGCGGATGTGGCGGAACTGGCAGACGCGCTAGACTTAGGATCTAGTCTCTACGAGGTGCAGGTTCAAGTCCTGTCATCCGCATTTAGTTAAACATAACAAAACCAGTTATATATAGAAGTAATAGAGGAACCTTTACCAAAAAGGTTTCTTTTTTTGCTTTTTTTATGGATTTTAAGGAAAAAGCGGAAAAAGAAAAGAAGAAGCAGTATTTAGATATTTCTGTTGAAAATATCCGGATCGAGATCGTCTCTTTTACAAATTCCAACTATATGTTAATATAATCATATGAAGATGTTGGGATCCAAAGGTATTTTGCCCCCTTTGATACCAGATTGCTACGTGCTTTGCACTCTCGCAATCCTCAAAAACATTCTCCTTTCGGAACATTTTCATCCAATGAAAGGAAGAACTTCTAAAAAAACAGGTGAAAAAGAAACTAGAGAATAATTAAAGCATGAATAAATGATAAACGGTGAGTACCGCTTTTATTGATCACATTGCGGCAATAAATACATGTAACAGGGAAATTTTAACAAAGTAAGAGGGACGAAAGAATGAAAATATTAAGTGTCACAGCCCAGAAGCCGGATAGTACCGGAAGCGGTATCTATCTGACGGAACTGGTCAGAGGATTTAAAAAAAAGGGAATCACCCAGTCAGTGATCGCGGGAGTTACAAAAGCTGATCAGGTATGTCTTCCGGAGGGGGTAAGCTTTTATCCGGTATATTTTGAATCGGAGCAGTTACCGTATCCGATCACGGGAATGTCGGACGAGATGCCTTATCCGAGTACCAGGTATTCAGACCTGACAGAGGAGATGACAGAAACGTTCCGGAACGCATTTGGCGAGGTACTGAAAAAAGCAGTGGAGGAGTTGGATCCGGACGTGATCCTGTGTCACCATCTGTATCTCCTTACAGCGATTGTAAGAGAGCTGTTTCCTGATAAAAAGGTATATGGGGTATCCCATGGATCCGACCTGCGGCAGATCCGCAAGACAGAACAGAACCGGGAATACATTTTACAGAGAATTCCTGCGCTGGATGGGATTTTTGCATTGCATGAGGAGCAGAAAGAGATGATCTGCGGAATTTACGGGGAGCATATCAGAGAGAAGGTACGGGTGATCGGAACCGGCTATAACAGTGATGTTTTCCGGCAGGAGATGGGGGCTTCACAGGGAGAAGAAAAAGAGCTGAGACTAATCTTTGCCGGAAAGATCTCAGAGAAAAAGGGTGTGAAAAGTCTGATCCGTTCGTTGGATTATCTGAAGGATTCCAGTCTTATTATTTCTCTGGAACTGGCAGGAGGTGCCGGGGATGAGGGCGAATATCAGGAAATCCGGGAGCTTGCCGAAAAGTGTCCGTTTGCAGTTACCTTTGCCGGGAAGATTACACAGCAGGAGTTGGCGAAGAAGATGAATCAGAGTGATGTTTTTGTACTGCCATCTTTTTATGAAGGTCTTCCGCTTGTGATCATTGAGGCTCTGGCATGTGGTACCTATGTGATCTGTACAGATCTACCGGGGATCAGGAACTGGATCAATCAGAATCTTCCGGATAATGGTGTGGTTTTTGTAGAACCGCCAAGAAGAGTGAATGAAGATGAACCTGTGGAAGAAGAACTTCCGGTATTTGAAAAGAAACTTGCCGGAGCCATCGAAGGGATCGCAAAATATCCTGGATTAAAGCCGGAGAAGGAGCATCTGGAGCAGATTTCGTGGGACGGACTTTGTGTGCATCTTATGCAGATATTTGAGCAACAGAGTGTTTATCGAAAAACCCTATAATTGAATTTCTGCATGTGAATTATCAATTATTTTTTTGTAAAACAACATGTTAAAATGAAGAAAAGAGAAATGAAAAGGCATTTTAACAGGAGGTTATTAATAGTTGATAATTGATATGCATATGCATGAGATGCGTTATTCGGGGGACAGCTTTTTAAGATTGGAGAACATGGTAGAGATCGCAAAGCACAGAGGACTTGATGGAATCTGTATTACGGATCATGACAGTATGGGACTGAAGGAATTTGCGGCAGAGTATTCGGAGAAAACAGGATTTCCGATTTTTGTCGGAATTGAATTTTATTCCCTGCAGGGAGACATTGTAGCATTTGGAATTGAGGATTATCCAAAAGAGAGAATCCCGGCACAGGAGTTTGTAGATCTGGTACAGGCACAGGGCGGTATGTGTTTCAGTGCCCATCCATTCCGCAATAATAACAGGGGACTGGAAGAGAACCTGAAGATTGTAAAGGGACTTGATGGAATCGAAGTGCTGAACGGCAGCACACTTTACGAGGCAAATCGAAAGGCGGCAGAATATGCGGCTGAGCTTGGACTTGCAACAGTTGGATCAAGTGATTGCCATGTGCCGGAGAAGCTGGGAATTTATGCAACGTATTTTCCAAGAGAGATCCGTTCGGTACAGGAACTGATCCGGAGTGTAAAACGATGTGAGACTCTTCCGGTGTATTATAAAGAGGGTGGATATTATCTCTGGGATATGAAAAATCCGATTGATGCGCCGTTTCACATTTACGAGCAGGAACAGATGGTGTGTGCCGGTTAACGTAAAAAATGAGAACAGATATGAAAAAATTAAACGCTTTTTTTATTGAAAGTGTGTTATTTCCATAGTATTATTAAGAGTGGAAATTAAGAGGGCTGGAATGTAATATTTCCAGCTTTCTTATTTAACAGGAAATTCCGTAGGAACTTCCTGCCAAATAAAAGACACTACGTGCCGGAGTATATTTTCAATCACCAATTACAAGGAGGAACTAACATGAAAGACATAGTAATTTCAGATGCAGTAAAATATATCGGAGCAGATGATAAGGATCTGGATCTCTTTGAGAGCCAGTACATCGTTCCAAACGGAGTATCCTACAACTCTTATGTGATCCTGGACGAGAAGATCGCAGTTATGGATACGATTGATACGAGAAAGACAGACGAATGGAAAGAGAATCTGGAGAGGGTGCTGGATGGAAGAACACCGGATTATCTGGTTGTATCGCATCTGGAACCGGATCATGCCGGAAGCATCAAAGAATTTGCAGACAAATATCCGGAAGCCAAGATCGTGGCAAGTGCAAAAGCTATTGCAATGCTTCCACAGTTCTTTGAAATCGCAGATCTGGCAGACCGTGCAGTTGCGGTAAAAGAAGGTGAAGAACTTTCCCTTGGAAGCCATACCCTTCAGTTCTTTATGGCTCCGATGGTTCACTGGCCGGAAGTTATGGTCGAATACGAAAAGTCTGAGAAGATTCTGTTCTCAGCAGATGGATTTGGTAAATTCGGTGCGCTGGATGCAGATGAGGACTGGACTTGTGAAGCAAGAAGATACTACTTCAATATCGTAGGCAAATACGGTGCACAGGTACAGGCGCTTCTGAAAAAAGCAGCGACTCTGGACATTCAGACGATTTGCCCGCTTCATGGACCGATCCTGAAAGAAAATCTGGGATACTATATCGGAAAATACATGACATGGAGCAGCTATGAACCGGAAGATGACGGGGTACTGGTTGCTTATGCATCAATCCATGGCAATACCAAGACGGCAGCAGAGAAGATGAAAGAGATCCTGGAAGCCAAAGGTGCAAAGAAGGTAGCGATCACTGACCTTTCCAGAGATGATATGGCAGAGGCAATCGAGGATGCATTCCGCTATGACAAGCTGGTTCTTGCAGCAGCTTCCTATGATGCAAGTGTGTTCCCGTGCATGGAGACTTTCCTGAACAAACTGACCAATAAGAACTACCAGAACCGTAAGATCGCAATTATCGAGAATGGTTCCTGGGCTCCGACAGCAGCACGTGTGATGAAAGGTTATGTAGAAAAGATGAAGAAGATCACTCTCTGCGAAAAGACGGTTACGATCAAATCTACGATGAAAGATGCAGATGTAACTGCAATGGAAGAACTTGCAGATGAACTTCTTGCGTAAGAAACGGAAAGAATGAGATGATAAAGTTAAAAGAGACTACAATGAGGAAACCCTGGGTGGTATGTATTCTTGCAATGGTCTGCTGTGCGTTATGGGGAAGTGCTTTTCCTTGTATCAAGGTTGGCTACCGGCTGTTTCAGATCGATTCAGCCGATACCGCCACGCAGATCCTGTTTGCAGGGTGCCGCTTTACGATTGCAGGCATTATGGTTATTTTGTTTGGATCGATCCTGCAGGGACATTTTCTGAAAGCGGGGAAGGGAGATCTTCCGAGAATCGGAAAAATCTGTCTTTTACAGACGGTGGCCCAGTATTTTTTCTTTTATGTAGGACTTGCACATACGACCGGAGTCAAAGGATCGATCGTTGAGGCATCCAATGTATTCCTTGCAATCCTTGTTTCCAGCCTGATTTTTCATCAGGAGAAACTGGATCAAAAAAAAGTGCTCGGATGTATCGTCGGATTTGCAGGGGTGGTTCTGATCAATCTGAGCGGAAGCAATGTGGATATGAGCTTTAATCTGACCGGAGATGGATTTATTTTTATCTCTGCGATCGCTTATGCATTATCTTCTGTACTGATCAAGAAGTATTCAGCCAAATCTGATCCGGTGATGTTAAGCGGATATCAGTTTACTGCAGGCGGGCTCGTGATGATCCTGATCGGATTCGTGATGGGTGGAAGAATCCATACGGCAAGTATGCCGGCAATGATTCTTCTGATCTATATGGCGCTGATTTCTGCAGTTGCATACACGCTGTGGGGAATCCTGTTGAAATACAATCCGGTATCCAAGGTATCGATCTTCGGATTTACGAATCCGGTATTCGGGGTGATCCTTTCCGCGATCATTTTGCGTGAGGGAAATGTATTCGGAATGAAAGACCTGATCGCACTGGTGCTGGTTTCTATCGGAATCCTGATTGTCAACTGGGCGAAACCGGTGGGAGAAAAAGAAAAAGGAATGAACTAAGATGGAACCTGTTTTAAAGGAGGACACCTGCAGCTGATACCGATTTTTGAACAGGAAAAGAAATAACAGGAGGCAGGTTATGGCAAATACAGCGAGCTGTTGTGACACCTGTACATTTTATATTTACGATGATGAATATGAATGTTACACGTGTGACAGAGACCTGGATGAGGATGAGATGATGCGGTTTCTGACGGATCAGCATTATCAGTGTCCTTACTACAGATCTGGAGATGAATACAGAGTCGTCAGAAAACAGATGTAAATTGTAGATGATGGAGTAGAAGTATAAAAAACACAGAATTTTGTAATGCGTCAGGTAATAGATGAATTTGTACTTGTTCCAAGAGGAGAAGCTGCGGAGCGGATAAATGGAACGATGACACTAAGTGAGACAGCGGCATTTATATATGAACATCTGGAGGAGGCTATAAAGGTGAGAGATAAAAAGGCAAATACAGTGAATGAGCAGGACAATCCGCTTGGGTATGAAAAGGAATCAAAACTACTGGTTGGATTTGCGATTCCATGCATTATTTCTATGCTGGTAACAGCTCTTTACAATATTGTAGATCAGATTTTCATTGGCCAGGGTGTGGGAATGCTGGGAAATGCAGCAACGAATATTGCGTTTCCGCTTTCTACTTCCTGTACGGCAATCTCACTGCTGCTTGGAATCGGCAGTGCGACCAATTTTTCATTGAAGCTTGGTGCAGGAGAAGAAAAAGAATCTGCAGAGTATGCGGGAAATGGAATTTGCCTGATGGCAATTTTCGGGATTGCACTTTTTGCAGTAACGACGATTTTGCTGACTCCGATGCTGAAATTCTTCGGTGCCACATCGGAGGTACTTCCGTATGCACAGGAATATACACGGATCACGGCAATTGGCTTTCCATTTCTGATCGCAAATACGGGGATGAGTAAGCTGATCCTTGCGGATGGAAGTCCGCGATATTCGATGACATCTATGCTGGTGGGTGCTATTGTAAATACAATTCTGGATCCGATTTTTATTTTTGGGCTGCATATGGGAATGAGGGGCGCAGCACTTGCTACGATCATAGGACAGATCGTTTCGTTCTGCATCAGTCTGCGGTATATGTTCCATTTTAAAACGATCCGGCTTACAAAGGAAAGTTTCCATATGACGGGAAGACATATCGAGAATATTTTCAAATTCGGTGCCAGTGCCTGCTTTAACCAGATTGCAATGACGATCGTACAGATCGTACTGAATAATACATTGTCGCATTATGGAGCACAGTCTGTATATGGCGGTGACATTCCGCTTGCTTGTGCCGGGATCATTACAAAAGTAAATATGATCTTTATGTCATTTGTTATCGGAATTTCCCAGGGAATCCAGCCGATTATCGGCTTCAACTATGGCGCAGAGAAGTATGAACGGGTACGGAAAAGCTACCTGCTCGCACTTGGAACTGCAACCGTTCTTTCCGGAATTGCATTTTTCTGTTTCCAGGTATTCCCGAGACAGATCATCAGCGTATTTGGTTCGGGAAGTGAGCTGTATTTTCAGTTTTCAGAGCGGTATTTCCGGATCTATATGTTCCTTACGCTTATCAATGGAATCCAGCCGGTTACATCGAACTTTTTCAACTCCATCGGAAAATCGCAGCTGGGTGTATTTATGTCCCTGACAAGACAGATTCTCTTTTTATTGCCGCTGATCGTGATTTTTCCATTGTTTATGGGAATTGACGGGGTTATGTATGCCGGACCAATTGCAGATGCGGCAGCAGCAATCGTCTGCGGATATTTCATGGTGAGGGAGCTTAAGGAACTTTCTGTGATGGATAAGAAGAAAAAAGAAGAAAGTGCAGCGCTGAGCTGATGAGAAAGACGGTTCTTTTATGGGAACTGTCTTTTTTATTAACAGGGAATAGGTTGGGATTGATTCAGAAAAGAATTTTGTATATACTGATTAGTGAAAAAAACGAAATGAGATGATGATGTGAACATAGCGATTGTAATTCCGGTCTTCCGGCCGGATGGAAGACTGAAAATGTGTATTGAAAGATTATTAAGACAGAGTGTGATGCCGGATCGTATATTACTGAATGTACTTTATGAGAACCCGGTAGACAGGGAAATTCCCGAAGTTTATATGGATGAGAGGATCGAGGTCCGATATACGCCAAAGGAAGAATATGACCGGGCAGGAAGCAGAGATACGATCCTGCGTGAGCTGGATTCGGATATTGTGATTTTTATGGTACAGACGGCGATACCGCAGAACCGGTATCTGGTAGAGAAGCTGACGGAGCCATTTAAAGAGGAGCGGACGGCGGTCGTGTATGGCCGGCATATGACAGATGATGAATGCAGTCCGATCGAGTGCTGTGTGAGACAGTTTAACTATCCGCCGAAAGGCATGACAAAGTCTTTGGAAGATGCCGGAAAGCTTGGAATCCGGACATTTTTTAATTCCAATGTCTGTGCAGCATACCGAAGAAGAGCATATCTGGAGACAGAAGGTTTTGGAAGACGGATGATTGCCGGAGAGGATATGCTTGCGGCTAGAAGACTTCTGGAAAAGGGCTGGCAGGCAGTTTATGCGCCGGAAGCTGAAGTGATTTATTACCGGAACGATGATTTGCACGGGCTCTGGAAACGCAACTTTGACATTGGGGTTGCACACGCAGAGCATCCGGAGATGATCGAAAATACAAAACCGGGTAAAGAAGGAGTGCGGTTGGTACGTGTAACCTCGGCACTGCTTAGACAGAATCATATGGAGGAATACCTGGGCGAAGTGCTGACACGCGGCATTGTTCGTTATCTGGCATATCAGTTTGGAAGAAACTATGAACGATTGCCGGAGGGAGTTGTTCGGAAATGTTCAGCTAATAAAGAATACTGGGAGAAAAAATAATGGGATATTTTTATTTTGCAAGACATGGACAGACTGTGTGGAATGTGGAAAATAAAATCTGTGGTGCGACAGATATCGAGCTGACAGAGCTTGGACATGAGCAGGCAATGGAGCTTGGAAGAAAGATTAAGGAAGAGGGCGTAAAGATTGACGAAATCCTGTATTCGCCGCTTGTCCGGGCGAAGGAGACGGCACGTCATATTTCGGAAATGACAGGGATTCCGATGCGTGAGGAGATGCGCCTGAAGGAGCAGAATTTTGGGAAATATGAATCTACACCGAGAAATGGGGAGGAGTTCAAAAAGGCAAAACAGAACTTTATCAATCATTTTGAAGGCGGGGAGACAATGCTTCATCTGTGCCAGAGAATTTACAATCTTCTGGATGATATCCGGGAAGAGGCAGATGATAAGGTCTATCTTCTTGTAGCGCATAATGGGATATCCAGAGTGATCCAGTCCTATTTTTATGATATGACTAATGAAGAATTTGCTGCGTTTGGGATTAAGAACTGTGAGCTGAGGAGATTTGAATTTCCGGAGTAGGAGAAGAGCATGCAACTGTCGATCAAACACCGGTTGCATGTATATGACATGGCAGTGAACGAACTTGGATTGATAAAAGAAAAAGCTCTGTCATTACTTCCTCTGGTGATTATGATTAATGCGGCAAATTGCAGTCAAAATAATTGATATAATTTAATGAAATACAAAAAAGTCAAAAAAAATATAAAAAACACTTGCCAAACCGGCTGGTATGTGATAAGATTCTTTTTGTTGACGCGGAAGTGTCGGAATGGCAGACGAGCTAGATTCAGGTTCTAGTGCTCGCAAGGGCGTGTGGGTTCAAGTCCCATCTTCCGCATAATAAAAGAAACCTCAGGTGATTACCTGAGGTTTCTTTTATTATGCGGAAGGGGTTATTATTATTATTAAGACAGAGAAAATATAAAATCTCACAGAAAATGAGATTTGCATAAAATATGGTCTAACATAAAAAGCGAGAAAACGTTGAGTCCTTGTACTCATGGGGATGCCTGGATTATGAGTTGACAATAACAAAACTGCAATTATTAAAGCAGCTTACCGTAGATCTGATGAAGAAACAGAGATTGGATTATTTGAGATATAAATTAATATTGAATATGAATCAAGACAGTTATAGCAAAGTGTATTTTCATCTCAGAATCAAACTTCACAATGGAATGATGAGGAAACAGTAATTGGAAGAGCAACTTTTAAGATTGAATCGAGAGGAGAACAAATAGCATGAACGAAAGACAGATGATTTGCCGTCACCGGGATCGCCTTGCAGCAGCGTGACTTTGCCGAAGGGAATATAGGGATACCACAGCCAGCGCATCTCTTTCGGGATAATCTCGCTGGCCTTGATGATTTCCAGTTTTGCTAGAATATTGTTCGGATAGTCTGTCATTGTCTTGTCCTCCTTTTCGATAGATAGTGTGGGCATAAAATCACGGTGGAACGGAAGCTCTGCTTGCAGCTCCTTTCACATTTTTTGCAAAGCTCGTTATATTTCTTCCTGCCACGCTCATCAAGAAAGAACGCCCATTCTCTCTTGAGGTATTTCGGCATACTAGGCATAACTGACACCTCCTTATCGCTGCCTAATTGCCGATTTGCTCCCGAAACGCAGAAACGCCCAAAACCGTTTCCCGTTGTATAGTTTCTGGGCGATTTTGGGCGTTTCCTTTCGATATGAGTGACTTTGTTTTGACGGCGGTATCCTTACCGCCAACCATTCAAAAGCCGCTGTTTGTTGCTTCCGGGTAACAAAAAAGCGCCGTATTGCTACGACGCTTTTGTCTTGCTCGGAAGATATGGAGCAAGGGAGCACTATTCAATTATTTGTTGTACTTTTTCTTTCTGCTTACTGCCGTTGTTCTAATGGCTGCACCGCCGCTGACAAACAGCAAGGCAAGCCACAAAGCAAGATTGCTGGAATCGCCGGTCTGCGGAGATTTGGAATCGTCCTTCAGCTTCGTTGTTATGGTGTCTGCTTTTTTGATTTCCTTTGTACCATCCTTGTCGCTGTAATATTTACCGCAGCCGTCGCAGTACCAATACTCGATATTGCCCTCGGTGGTCTTTGTCGCCGCCTTTGCCGGGAAGTGCTTTAAGTTGGTGTGGTTCTTCGGATCAAGCTCACCGTATTCCGCACCGCAGACTTCGCACTTTGCCTTGTCCTTGCAGGTCGCTTTCCCGCCGGTGTGCTCAGTCAGCTTCTTGCCGCAATAATCACACTTGTGGTCTTTGTTATCGTCTGCACACTCGCTGATTATATAATCGCAGATATCACATTTGTGGTCTTTGTTTGCATCGATGCAATTCTCCGTTTGCGTGCCTGCAGAGCATCCGTCAACGGTGCAGGTGCGGGTATGGGTGCCGTCTTCGTTGGACGTCCAAGCGCCCCAGTTGTGGTCCAGCGCATTGCCGGAGAAGAAGGTCGCCTCATCCGCCGTGACCTCGGAGCTCAGACCGCAGACTGCGCAGGACTTGTAATAGATTGCCTTTTCGGTACAGGTTGCAGCAGACTTCAAATACTGCGCCTCTGCTTTTTCGGCAGTGAAGCTGTGTGCCGCCATCTCGCCGTATTCGCCGCCGCAGACCGTGCAGACAGCCTTGTGCGTGCAGGTCGCCGTGCCGCCGTGGCAATTCTCGGTTTCCGTATGGCTGGTGTCACGCTTACAGATTCGGGTGTGGGTCTTTTGATCGCTGTTCTGCGTCCAAGCGCCCCAGTCGTGATCCAGCGCATTGCCGGAGAAGAAGGTCGCCTCATCCGCCGTGCCCTCGGAGCTCAGACCGCAGACTGCGCAGGACTTGTAGTAGACCGCCTTTTCGGTACAGGTTGCAGCAGACTTCAAATACTGCGTCTCTGCTTTTTCAGCCGTGAAGCTGTGTGCCGCCATCTCGCCGTATTCGCCGCCGCAGACCGTACAGGCAGCCTTGTGCGTGCAGTCTGCCGTGCCGCCGTGGCAATTCTCGGTTTCCGTATGGCTGGTGTCACGCTTACAGATTCGGGTGTGGGTCTTTTGATCGCTGTTCTGCGTCCAAGCGCCCCAGTTGTGGTCCAGCGCGGTATTCGCTGCGGTAAACGTATCGGCGTCGTTGGTGCTTACTTCTCCGCACGCACAGGATAGATAATACACCGCATTATTGGTGCAGTCCGCAGGAGTTTTCAGCGCTTCGGGCTTTTGAACCTGCTGTATGTAGGAGTGCACATGGATCGGCGTCCAGTGGGCGTAGAGGGTCTGCGTCCCGAACACTGTCACGGTGGTGTTTTCCTTAATCTCGGTGCCGCCGTTCTGTTCCGTGTACCAGCCGGCAAAATCGTATCCCGCATAGCTGGGAACCGGCAGTGTGCCGTAGGGTTCGCCGGTCGTCAACGATTTGGTTTTGTCCGCTTCGGCCAGCATACCGCCGTTGGGGTCAAATGTCACAGTGAGGGGCCGCGCAACCGCGCCGGAAACAAGGTACAGCTTCTGGTCATCCTTATACTCCACGTGGGCATTGGCGTCATCCGCGAAAAAGTAATTCGCGTAGTCTTTTTTGTAATTATTAGAAAATGCCACGGGGTATCTGATATTCGCGGTGGTGACGCCGATGGACGCGCCTTTGGACATGCCGATCTCGATGGTCAGCGTCTTGCCGGAGGGCAGATACACATTGTTGGCCTTGCCGGAAACCGTGTTGTTCTGCACGAGGGGCTTGTTTCCGACCCTCAGCCGGCCGCTGTTGCTGGGGTTGATATAAATGCCGCCGCCATTGCCACTGGCTTTGTTATTCTCGATCTTACCGCTATAGAGTTGGCAGACCGAGCCGGTGCGGTAAATATATACGCCGCCGCCGTTGCCGGTGGCCGTATTGCCGGAGATCTCGCCGCCTTGCATAATCAGCCATGACGGCTCCTGATTCAGATAGATGGCGCCGCCGTCGCCGCTGATGTTTCCGGTGATCTTGCCGTCATAGAGGTAGAACATGCAGTCCTTGTCAAGCACATGAACCGCGCCGCCTTCCTTCGTGGCCCTGTTTCCACTGATCTCGCCGCCTCGCATGTTGAGCGTCGTCACCTGATTTGAATCTTGGCGTAGGCAGATGGCGCCGCCCCAGCGGTTGGCGGTATTGTTGTTGATCTTTGCGCTATCGGAAATGTTGATGGTGCCCCAGCCCATCAGAATGGCGCCGCCGTCCAGGCTGGAGGAATTGCCGGTGATCTGCGCGTTGCCGGAAATGTTTATCGTACCACTGCCGCGCATATAGATGGCGCCGCCGCCAGCATCGTTGCTGCTTTGGGTCGCTTTATTGCCGGAGATGGTGCCGCCGGTCATGTTGATGGTGCCGCCGGTGGTGGAGAAGAATGCGCCGCCGTTCTTGGCGGTGTTATCCTTGATGGTGCCGCCGTACATATTGAAAGCGCCGCCGGTGGTGTTCGGTATGTTATTATTGAATTTCCGGAAAACGGCACCGCCGTAGTTATTGCCGTTGTTGCCGGAGATTTCGCCACCGTACATGTTGAATATGCACTGCTGGTCATCCAGAGCGATAGCTCCACCGCCACCACCACTGGTAACTTTGCCACCGGTGAGCTTGCCACCGAACATATCCAGCGTGCTGGTATAAAGGTAAATGCAGGCACCGCCCCAGACACTCTGCGTCGCGCCCTTAAAGGTGCCGCCACCCTGACAGTCGCAGAGAACAAGTCGACCGCCGTTTTTGACCTGAATCTTGGCTGTGCCGTTGCTGGCAAGGGTCTTGCCGTTCAGGCACAGATATAGTGTTTTGCCATCCACCGTCAGATGGCCGTTGAGGGTGGCGTTCTCCGTCAGGTAAACGTAGGCGGTATTGTTGGTATATGTGATGCTGCTCGTGCCGTCCCATGCCGTATAGGTCACGTCGGAATGGCTGGCATGGTCGCCCGCCGTGCTACTGCCGCCGCAGTAGCAATGGGTGTGGTCATTCGCAGTCTGGGGCGCGAAGGCATTATCCGGTTCGCCGCTTAGCGCCATAAGTGCGGCAACTGCGGCATCATAGCGGGTAAAATCGAGTACCGCGAAATCTTCATCAGAAAGCTGTACCTTCGCCTCGTCAATGGCTTCTAACTGCACTTCTACGTCCGCCGTATTATCTTCGCTGATTGTTTCCGCTTCCGGTAGCGCGTCGATCAATGCCTGCACATCTGCTGCGGTGATGGTCGGAGCGTCGTTGGACGTACCTGTCTGTCCACTTTCTTCTGCGGCATATTTCCCGCAGTTTTCTGCCAAAGCACCATCTGCACCGCAGACGGGGCACTCTGCGTTCATTGTTTCTTCCGCACAAGCCATTTCGCAGGTGCATACAGGTGTTTCTTCCGTCTTGCCCTCAGCAAACGCCGTGGTCGGCACAAAGCAGAGCACCATGCACAGAGCGAGCAGGATACTGAATAATCGTTTTCTCATTTTTTTACCTCCGTTTCGCTGCCTTTCGACAGCTTAAAGTCATATTTCATTTCCAGCATTGCAAACAGCTTATACATAACCTCTGTGGCAATTGCCTTGATATCCAGTGATTGAATAAAGGCAAGCACCTTTGCCTGTGCCTCCTCCGGTACCCGATACACCCGCATTGCCGCCGTCAGAAAACGGCTGAGCTTGCGTTCCAACGGGAAATGAATATCACATTTTTTCGCCATATAGCTACGCATCAGTCCCGCCGTGCCGATTTCCATCTCGTAAAAGTCGATCTCGGTATCATCGGGAAAATTTTCACCAAAAATCTGCTTCAGCTCTGACGTGGTATGCAGATAAATATATTCCGCCGTGTCGGGCAGGGAATAGGCTTCAATGTAGATTTCTCGCAGGTTCTCATTCAGCTCGGTCAGAGTCAGTTGGATTGCTGTTTCTACAGCATAGGCGTAAACCGGCGGTAGCTTGCTGTCCGCAATGCTTCTTGCCACGCCGAACTGTCCGCCGAACATCGTTTCGGTCAATTCCAGCAAAATTCTGTCCTTGGTAGGAAACAGATTCAAATAGCTTCCTCTTGCAACACCTGCTTCATCCACAATCTGACTGACAGAGGTGTTTTTATACCCCTGTTCCAGAAAGAGACGGACGCATACGGTCAGTATTTTCCTCTTTGTTTCACTGCTGTCTCTCCGCAAATATATCACCTCTCTTCAAATATTTTAGTATATATACCAATAATATCAAAACAAGTGCAAAAAGACAATCGGTATTTGAAACTTTACCTCCGTAAATTGTGACATTTCCGCAAACGCTGGCTTCTTCCATTACTCTCGGAACTTTATGACTTCTTGAATACTACCCGCAAAGGAAAAGCCGCCGTCTGTTGACAGCGACTTTTCTTACTTAGTATTAATGGTATATAAACTCACTCGAAACGATTTCCATAGCAGCGCTGCGGATGTTGTTCATTCTCTGTACCCACAGCATTTGATTTTCCGCTTTGAGGGCTTCCGTTACTCTCTCTTTTTCGGAAAGCTGTTTTACCAGCCGGGAAAACATTGCTTCTGCCTGCTCGTTGAGGTCAGCGAGGTAATCGTTCAGCTTGCCGGTAGTCAGCAGCTCGGCATACAAGCTGACCTTGTGCTTGCGGATATATCGCAGGTGTCGCTGTCCACGCTGTTATTGATTGCGATAAAGAGTATCTGCTTTTTGGGAAACAGAATCTCGGTATAAAAGCCGACCTCAAAATAGTTTCTGCCTCAAAATCCCTGATTTTAGGCACTTCCTGACCTCCTTTCCGTCTTTTATTCGTAGCCGTGTTCAATGGACTGCTTGCAATATATATCCTAAAACTTCTTTTCCGTTATGTGAGCATCATCATAATGTAAAGACTATGACGGAAGAGAGATATGTGGAGTATAAGTTTTGAGAGCGAGGGTAGGGGGTATTGACACAGGTTTCGAGCATAATAATACGATTTTGGGCAAAAAGCCAAAACATAATTGATATTTCGCTCGAAATAATGTGTACTTTGAGCAGGATAGGAAATTCTAGTTTCAAAGGAGATGATGGATTTTATGAAATCTAGTGAACAATTTGCAATTGAATGGAACCTTTCAAAACGTACAATCAATGATTTGTGCAATAAAGGAAAAATCCCAGGTGCTATAAAAGAAGGAAGAAAGTGGCTTATTCCGGATGACGCAGTAAGACCTGTTGATAAGAGAGTTTCTTCAGGGAAGTACACAAAGAAGAAGGCTGCGAATAATAAGTCATTACCTATTGGTATTTCTGATTATGTCAGAGCACAGGCAGATTATTACTATGTAGATAAGACTTTGTTTATAAAGGAATTCCTTGATCAGAAGCCATTGGTTTCTTTGTTTACAAGGCCGAGACGTTTCGGAAAGACATTGAACATGGATATGCTCAGAGTCTTTTTTGAGATTTCAGAGGAGGATACAAGTAAATATTTCGAGAATAAAGCAATCTGGAGATGCGGTGAAGAATATCGAAGACAGCAGGGACAGTATCCAGTTGTATTCCTTACTTTCAAGGATGTTAAGTTTGATTCCTGGAAAGCAACTCTTGATAAGATTAAAGATCTTTTGCAGGAGGAGTTTGGAAGACATCAGGAGATTGCGGATAGTGATAGACTTGCAGAGTATGAAAAGACCTATTTTGCGAAAATCATAAATGGTGAGGCCTCAGAAGTTGACTTGACTGTATCATTAGCAAAGTTATCTCGGATGCTTACAAAACATTATGGTAAAGCGCCAATCATTATTATTGATGAATATGACACACCGATTCAGGAAGGGTATTCCAAGGATTTTTATGATGAAATAATTGGATTCATGAGAAATTTCTTCTCTGGAGCATTTAAAGATAATAAGAATCTGACTTATGGATTCCTAACTGGTATTCTTCGAATTGCTCAGGAGAGCATCTTTAGTGGCTTGAATAATTTAACAGTGAATTCCGTGATGGATGAAAAGTATGATCAGTTCTTTGGATTTACTGATTCAGAAGTCAGAGATATGCTGGAGTATTATGGTGTCCTGGATAAAGAAGCAGAGCTGAAGGATTGGTATGACGGATATTTATTTGGATCTACAGAGATCTATAATCCGTGGTCAGTAATCAATTATATTTCTAAGGGCTGCATTCCGCAGACCTATTGGGTAAATACCGGAAAAAATGAAATTCTGGAAGATGTCCTTAAGGTGGCAACGGATGATATTACTGAAAGACTTTATTCCTTGCTACAAGGCGAAAGAGTTATTGCTAAAATTGATCAGAATGTTGTTTACAGATCTCTTTCAGAGGATCCGGCAAATATTTACAGTTTACTGTTAGTAGCTGGCTATTTGAAAACACCAAAGAAAGAATTGCAGGCAGATGGTTCTTATATGTGTGAGGTATCCATTCCGAACAGAGAGATTGCAGCCGTATATAAGAGTGAAATATTATCGCACCTGTTACAGATTGGAGCTATCACAAGAACGACCGCCAATAAGATTGCAGAAAGTCTTTATGCAAATGATTATAAGAAACTGCAGAAAGCAATTGCTGAATATATGGATAAATCCATCAGCTTCTATGATGCTGGCGCAGAAGGATTTTATCATGGATTAGTTCTTGGTTTGATTGCTTTGATGGATAATCAGTATAAGATTAAGTCAAACAGAGAGTCCGGGGATGGACGATATGATATTAGTCTATTCCCAAGAGAAGGCAGATATCCTGGAATCATTATGGAGCTTAAGTGGAAAAAGGACTTGAGTGCAGATGAGTTTTTAGGGCTTGCAGATGAAGCGTTAATTCAGATTGATGAGAAGAGATATGACGCTGAAATGAAAGAAGATGGCATTCAGGATATTTTGAAATTTGGAATTGCATTTTCTGGAAAGAAGGTAAGTGTCAAAACAAAATAAGATTTTTGATATGAGGATCTTGTAGAGATACAAGGTCCTTTTTTTATGCCGTGCGCCTAGCGGCGCACGTTTCTAATGGGTGAAAGTCTCTAATCTAGAAAAACAGGTAGGATCCTTAAAAACAGTATTAAGACTTGCAGGAACCAATCTGGATGCAACGAAGACAGAAGTACGCGCAATTGATGAAAACGGAGTAATCTGGCCGGTTTATCATATTCCGGAATGCGATGGCTCATGGAGATTCGTTGGAATTGATGGTGTAAATAAAAACGGAGTAATTGGAGACGGAAACAGTCAGTTTGTTGAAATCCTCCCACCTCGTTATGCAGGAACAAATAAGACATATACGATCCAGGTAGCGTTAGACGGGGGACATTTTCTCGACAGCCCGACAGTTACGTTAACTGTCGATAATAGTCAGGTAAAAGGTCAGGAAGATGAATGGGTAGAATGTGGAAAAGATGATATTATTAATATCACCGCAAAATATATCGATCAGAAGACCGGAAAAGAAATTGTACAGTCAGATGTTTATCAGGGATATAGTATTTCCATGTACAGACAGTTTGATATCGGTGCAAAAGATATTGAAGGTTATAAGCTTGTAAAAGCACCGAATATGGATGAGTATAAAGATCTGTTCTACAGAGATAAACCAACATCTGAATTTGTATTTGAGTATGTGGCAGATGGATTAACAGAAGAACCGGAAAAACCAACAGAACCGGAAAATCCGGAAAAACCTTCAAATCCAGAGAATCCATCAAAACCAGCTGATAAGCCAAGTACAACCAAGCCAGCTGATTTGGGAAAAGGAACTGGAACTGTACAGAATACTTCAACAACTGCACAGAGTAATACTGTGAAAACAGGTGATGAAGCACCGATAGTTCCTTATACAGTTGTAGCAGGAATTTCATTACTTGGAATTGTGACAGCTCTTTTCAAAAGAAAAAAAGAAGATAAATAAGAAACATCATGTAGTTTAACTGATGGTATAAGACGGGACATTTATGTGTTCCGTCTTATATTTTACAGAAAAATTGAAGGAGGTATATTGTTACAATTTACTACAGAATATATCATAATCAATAAAAATATATACAAAAAAACTATAAATAAAATAGAAATCGAAAATATCAATTGGACAATATTGATATGATGAAGCATAATTTATATGTATCTTCATATAAAATACATAAAGGAGGAAGACATGAGGAGAATGAAAAAGATTGTTACAGTGTTAATGGCTTTATCATTGACTGTAACAGGAATGCTTGGAAGTGGGATGACAGCCAAAGCGGACAGCTGTGGCGGATTGGCGGAGGAAGATGTATATACTCCCGGAGAGGATGAAGTTATTAAAGACCCATTACTCCATTGGGCAATCCGTTCATCAATGAACGCGATTAAAAGCAATGTAAAACTGACAGCAGATATGGTGGGGGATAAATCTGTTCGGAACATTTCGTTTGAATTATGCAGTCATGCGGATGATTTCGCAGACTGGACAAAACCATACTGGATTGAAAATTTAGAGGGAATTCAGTATGCAAAGTCAGCGACGATGGTAGATATCGGATATACTTCAGCGATTGAGGGAAAAAGCATCAAAGACTTGAGCCCTCTTTCTGCGTTGACGCAGCTGGATATTCTGATCTTAAAGCAGGATGGAATCACAGATGTCAGCGCACTAAAAACACTGGTAAATTTATCACAGCTTGATCTGTCCATGAATGGGGCGATTAAAGATGTGTCATCAATCAAGGATATGAAAAAATTATCTACATTGAATTTATCTTCCAATGCGATTGAAAATGTAGATGATATTAAAGATTTAACAAAATTACAGTATTTAAATATATCAGGAAATAAAATATCTGCATTACCTGATATGAGTAAGCTCACAGATCTCAGGACACTGCTGGCTTCAGATAATAAACTGACAGATGTAACACCTGTTGGACAACTGAAAAATCTTGAAGCACTGGACCTTACTAAAAACAGCGGAATTACAGATGTAAAAGCACTTGCAGGACTGACACATCTGGATCCGGATCGGACTTATCTGCCAACAGCAGAAATGAAAACAGATCTTTTTGCAGCAATTGATGTAAATAAAATTTTTGAATTATTTAATATCAGCAAGATGACAACTGGTGATCTTGATAATGTACAGAAGGCGCTGGATGCTTATGATGCTTTATCAGATGAACAGAAGACATATATTGATAGTAAAAAGGTGGAGGCTACTAAGAATAATAAAGCAAAAGTTGAAGCAGGAGATGAACCAGAATATTATCCGGAATACGATAATGGTGGCGTAAAACAGCCGATATTAGACCGCCTTGAAATTAAGGTTGTAGATAAAAATGGCAAGTCACTTCCGAAGGTAAACTTTGTAAGAAAAAGAATAAATACGGGAGCGACGCCGTCAGAGTATACTTTTACAACAGATAAGAATGGGATCTTAACGTTGAAGCATACATCTATTGATGCATGGTATGATAAAATTGTAGTTGAAGTAGATAATACAGATGATGTGAAGTATGTTTCGAATCCGGAAAAAATAGAATATACAGTCAATAGTTCCATACAGACAGAAACGGTTAACGGGAAAACCGCAACTGGTCTTGAAGAATTGCAGTTTGTACTGATTCCGGAAGATGAATATGTGGATAAAACTGGACTGGAAGAAGTAATACAAAAAGCAGGAAGTGTTGAGGAAGAATATAAATATACAGAAGAGACATACAAAGCGTATCAGCAAGTTTTGGCGGAAGCACAAAAGGTATTCAGTGATGTAGATGCTTCAAAGGAAGATGTACAAAAGGTTACGTCAAAATTGGAAAAATCTCTTTCGGAATTGAAAAAAGCAGACAAGTTAACGACATTAAAAGTGATTGTTAGAGATGCAAATGGTAACTTATTTACAAGACCGTTTAAGTTCCAGTATACATCTGACAAAGAAGGATATAATTCGTATTCGGATGCATATACAGGAATCATGTATTTACCAGCATCTGCTGCATGGAAAGAGGGAGAGACATGGAAGTTATTCCCGTGTTATCAGGAACTCTATTCTGCAGATCCGGTTATTAATTTTACAGTAGGCAAAGAAAACGGAAAATCTTATTTTAAAGAGATCAATGGTGAAACGGTCGGCGTTGATTATGAAAAGGAGATTACAGTAACCTGGACTGGTATAGAAACTCCGGGATTTGAACCAAGAACACCAGACAATACAGTATTGAAAGAAGTTATTGAGCAAATGAAAGCTTATACTTCTGAGGTATATACACCGGCAAGCTTTGAAGCATTAACACAGGCAATCAACAAGTCAGAGGAAACTGCAGGCAAAGCAGATGCTACGCAGGAAGATTACAATGCAGCAGTAGCAGAACTAAAAAAAGCAGCAGCAGACTTGAAGATGGAAGCAAACAAGGTTGCATTGGGAAAGGAAATTGCTTATAAGACTTCTTACAGTCAAGCAAATTATACAACAGCAACATGGAAAGTATATAAAGAAGCACTGGAAAATGCAGAAACAGTCAATGCAGATGCAAATGCATCACAGGAACAGGTAGATGCAGCATTACAGCTTCTTAAAGATGCGGAAAGCCAGTTGAAATGGAGAGCTGACAACTCTAAACTGAAAGAAAATCTGCAAAAGGCAAAAGATTTAAACGAAGATGATTATCAGAGTGGATGGGATGCATTGCAGAACGCAATTAAAACTGCGGAAGACGTGGTTGCTAATGCAGATGCGACAAAAGCAGAGATTGATTCTGCAAAAGCAGAGCTTGAAAAAGCAATGGAGGATTTGGTTGAGAAACCAACAGAGGTAGATTATTCATGCTATCAAGGAGTATTCCGAGCAAAAGTAATGGATGAAGATGGCAATCCGTTAAAGGGTGTTAAATTTAATGCTGTTATAGACGGAACAGTAGATGATTATCCAATGGTATCTGACAGTAATGGTATTATTTCTTATAATGTAACTGGAATTTATAATGGCGGTAAAACAACACATATTGTTTTAGCAGATACAGCGGACTATGAAACGGAAGATGATCATTATTTTACAGCATCAGGAAGTGGATGGGTAGGAACAATAGATGCAATTGATGGTATTCCGTATATAAGTGGTATTAAGCTTACATATACTTTGAAAAAGAAATCTGGCGGTGATACACCAGCACCAGAACCGGGAAATAAAGTTCTTTCTGACGAAACGACATTCCGTGCAAAAATAATAGATGAAGCAGGAAAGGCAGTAGATGGAGTTGAGTTTGATATAACACCAGATGATCCACTTGTGGATACATACCATGCAACAAGCAAAAATGGTGTTATTGAACAGAAAGTGGGTAATGTCGATTTTATGGTAACATTTACAGTAAAACTTGCAGAAGGTCAGAAGGATGCTGAAGGAGAACTGTATGTGTGTGCTGATCGACATACATATAAAACGAATGGTAATTATGTAATAGCACCAAAAATTACGGAAATTGATGGAAAAGCCCTTGCAGAAGCAGGAGAGATTACCTTTGTATTAAAGAAAGATGGCGGCAATACACCTATACCGGAACCGGAGGATAAAGTACTTTCAGATACAACGACATTCCGTGCAAAGGTAGTAGATGAAACAGGAAAATCCGTAGATGGAGTAGAATTTGAAATTATTGATAAAGCATCTTTAGATGCAGAGCCGATTACAGTTAAAAGCGCAAACGGAAAAATTGAACATCAGATAAATGCAAGTACAGATATTCAAAAAACATATACAGTCGGTATGAAAGAAAATGCAGATTGGAAGTGTGAGGACACACATAGTTTCAAAACAGGTGGATACTATGGCTTTGGAAATGCAACGATCACATCAATTGATGATACGGCCCTTGCAGAAGCAGGAGAAATAACATTCGTATTGAAGAAAGACGGTGGCAGTACCCCAGAACCTGTAAAAGCAGACAAAACAAAATTAAAAGAAGCTGTGGAAATTGCCGGATTAAAGAAAGAAGCAGATTATACGCCGGAATCATGGTCTGAATATCAGAAAGCAGTTGGAGAAGCACAGAAGATTCTGGACAAAGAAGATGCAACGCAGGAAGAGGTTGATGCACAGATCGAAGCGTTAAAAGCAGCGGTAGAGAAACTTGTAGAAATCAAAAAGCCAGTTGTTACAGACAAGAATACAATTCGTATTAAAGTGGTAAATGAAGCGGGCGAAGCTGTAAATGATTCGATTGCATTTAAAGTAATTCCAGATACGGGATATCCGTTTAATCTGTATGCGTCTAAAGGAGTTGTAGAATATCCGGTCAGTGACGGAGATTATGGAACAAATCTTATGACTGTACAGCTGAAGAATGAGTCAGTACAGCTTGATGGAAAAGAATACATTGTAGTGCCTGAAAAACATGAATTTACGATTCAATCAAGCACACTCGGAACTTTAGTGACAAAAGTAGATGGGGAAGATGTAGGTAACGGAAAGGAAGTTATTTTCATATTGACAGAAAAAACAGTACCGGTTGTAGACAAGAGCATGCTTCAGGCGAAAGTTAATGAAGTAAAAGATATGAAACAGGGAGATTATACGTTAAACAGCTATAAGGCTTTTAAGACGGCGATCGCAGAAGCAGAGACAGCTCTTGATAATCCAAATGCAACACAGCAGGATGTTGATCAGGCACTGTCTGTACTGGAAGAAGCACAGAACAACCTGAAGACAGTACGGGGAATGCGTACCCTGACAATTGCTGTATCGAGTGAAGATGGAAGCCAGCTGCAGAGTAATATCAAATTTATTCGTGATAATGTGTACTATAATGTACAGAATACAATGTTCGCAAATGATGGAACACTCGTATGGAAACTGACAGGATATGAAGATGCAGGAGAATATGAAATTTATCTTCCGGAAGATTCTGTTTATATTGCAACTCCGGCTGTAACAAAGATTACAATTGGAAAAGAAGACGGAACATCTGTAGTGGAAAAAATCAATGGTGTTCCGGCAGCAGAAGCACAGGCTGGAATCCGGCTTCTTGCAAAGAGTACAGATGCATGTGATAAGGTTACATTCCGTGCATATGTACAAGATGAAGATGGAAAGATTCTTCCTGGAATAAGCTTCAATGTATTGAATGGAGATCCGCAGGTACTTACATCTGATGAAAATGGAATGATTCAGTATGATGTTACCGTATGGGATATTGATACAGATATGACTGTAAGTCTTCAGGCGAATGATCAGTGGTCATGCGATAAACAGGTTATCTTTACAGTTTCAGAGGATCCGGAAGTAGAAGGGCGAGGTGTTATCAGAGCAATTGATGGAACTGCATTTGCAGGTGGAGAAAAGATTGTTTTTGTACTTAGAGATAAGAACAAACCACAGCCTGTAGATAAGACAGGTCTTGAAGGTGCAATCAAAGAAGCACAGGCAATTGAAAAAGATCTTTACACAGAAGAAAGCTATGGAGTGATGGAACAGGCTTTGGCAAATGCGTTAACTGTGGATCGTGACGATAATGCAACACAGGAAAACATAGACAGTGCGGCACAGGCTCTTCGCGATGCAATGAACGGTCTTGTTAAAAAAGAAGTTCCGCAGCCGGTAAATAAAGAAGCATTAGGAAAGGCGATTAAAGAAGCACAGGCTTTGAAGAAAGATGATTATACAGATGCAAGCTTTACAGCTTTTGAAAATGCTTTGAAAAATGCGGTTGCAATAAATGAAAATGCTGTTGCAACACAGGAAGAGGTAAATAATGCAGAAAAAACTCTTCGGGATGCGATAGCTGGACTGGTTAAGAAAGATGGAGAGACTCCAACTCCGAATCCGGAAGATAAAAATCAGAACAAGCCGAATTCAAATCAGCAGAAACCGTCAGATACAAACCAGACATCAAATAATACACAGCTGACAAATGCTGCACAGAATACAACTGTTAAGACAGGTGATACGGCAAACTTTATGATTCCTATTGCTGGAATTGGAATGGCAGCGATCTTATTAGTATTAGCGATTGTGTTAAGAAAGAAATACAGAAGATAAGGAAGAAATAATTTAAAAATTAGTAATGAAGCAAGGCGGGACAGTTGTTCTGTCTTGCTTTTTAATCTTTCTGTAGAGTGGTGTGTTTTTTTATTAGATACAATCTCATATCAAATTGACAACACATTGTCAAAGTGTCATAATTATCCGCGGAGGTAGTATTTGGAAAACTACAAAACTATACTCTGACTGAATCACAACAATTTCATATCGAAATCGTTTCCGTCAACAGGTGACGGAGAAGGAGCTTATATTTATTAAGAGGTAAAATAAGACTCAGGGAATACGAAGAATAGCAGAAGCATTTGCAGGGAGAAGTATACCTTGATGATGCTTTTTTCATATAATAATTTGGAATTATGGAAAAAAGCATGGTTACACTCTATGTTTATGCTTATTTTTGTGTTTCCGGACAGAAAAGGAGTAAGACATGACAGTTGAGATGCTAAAAGGAAAGATTCATCGTGCTACGGTAGTACAGGCAGAATTAGATTACGTGGGAAGTATTACCGTTGATGAGGAACTGCTGGAGGCAGCAGGAATTATGGAATATGAGAAGGTTCAGATCGTGGACGTGAATAACGGAAGCCGATTTGAAACTTATACGATCTGTGGTAAGCGTGGAAGCGGAATGATCTGCTTAAATGGCGCTGCGGCAAGATGTGTAAGTACAGGTGATAAGGTTATTATCATGTGTTATGCAAATTATGATGCAGAAGAAGCCAGAGAACATAAACCAAAAGTTGTTTTCGTGGATGATGAAAATAAGATCAGCCGTGTGACAAATTATGAAAAACATGGGTTGTTGAAAGATATGGCATAATCAGGATTGTGGGAGCTCAAAGTGGGTAGCAATCCGTAGATTATGCAAAAACAGAACATGAAATTAGTTGAATTCAGAACAAGAGGCTATCTCCGAATTTATTATAAAGAGGAGAATTATCATGCAGGTAACAACAACAGTCGAAGAGACAAGAAAATTAGTTAAGAACTGGAAAAAAGAAGGAAAAACCGTAGGTCTTGTACCGACCATGGGATTCTTACATGAAGGGCATGCAAGCCTGATAAAGAGATGCCGTGAGGAAAACGATATCGTTGTGGTATCCGATTTTGTCAATCCGACACAGTTCGGACCGACAGAAGACCTGGAAGCATACCCGAGAGATTTTAAACGTGACAGTGAGCTTTGTGAGAGCCTTGGAGCAGATCTGATCTTCCATCCGGAACCGAAGGATATGTATCATGATCCACATGCTTACGTAAGTATTGATACGTTATCTGATACCCTTTGCGGAAAGACAAGACCGATCCATTTTAAAGGGGTATGTACGGTTGTTTCCAAATTATTCAATATTGTAGCACCGGACAGAGCTTATTTTGGACAGAAGGATGCACAGCAGCTTGCAATCATCCGCAAGATGGTGCAGGATTTGAATTTTGATATCCAGATCGTAGGCTGCCCGATCATCCGTGAGGAAGACGGACTTGCCAAATCATCCAGAAATACCTATTTAAGCGCAGAAGAGAGAAAGGCTGCACTGTGCCTTTCAAGAGCCGTTAAAACCGGTCAGGAGGCGATCTGCAAGGGAATTAAGGCAGAAGAAGTTCTGTCAAAGATGCGCGCAGTGATCGAAGCAGAGCCGCTTGCAAAGATCGACTATGTAGCCATGGTAGATGCACTGGATATGCAGCCGGTCGAGAGTGTGGAAAAAGATGTTCTGGTTGCCATGGCAGTTTATATTGGAAAAACAAGGCTAATCGACAATTTCAGCTATGAGGTATAGCCTATGGAAAACAGAATGAAAAAAGTGGGAAAGGTCAGCTCTTTTCTTACAAAATATATCGGGGGCATCATTATCTGTTTTTCCGTCATTGCATTCTTCTGGCGTGACGGCTTTGTGTGGACAACGAGCTACACTTCTGTATTTCTCGGAGTTGCCATGTTCGGCATGGGGCTTACGATCAAGATGGACGATTTCAAAAGAGTCTTTTCCAGACCAAAAGAAATCCTGATCGGATTCATCGCACAGTACACAATCATGCCGGTGATCGCGTGGATCCTGTGTCAGGTTATGCAGCTGCCGACAGATCTGGCACTTGGCGTGATCCTGGTTGGCTGCTGCCCGGGTGGAACGGCAAGCAATGTGATCACCTATATTGCCGGAGGTGATGTGGCGCTTTCTGTCGGAATGACGATCACATCAACTCTTGCGGCACCGATTGTAACACCACTTCTGGTGTATGTACTCGCCGGAGCCTGGGTAGAGGTATCCTTCTGGGCAATGGTAATTTCTGTAGTAAAGGTTGTTCTGGTTCCGGTACTTCTGGGAATTCTGATCAACTGGGTCTGGGGGAAACAGATCCAGAAAATATCAGAGGTTCTGCCACTGATCTCAGTTGTATCGATCGTAATGATCATCAGCGGAATCGTAGCCGTCAATGCAGAAAAAATCTTAAGCTGCGGACTTCTGGTCCTCGGAGTTGTGATGCTTCACAATCTCTGCGGAATGGGAATCGGACTCGGTGCAGCGAAAATTTTACATATTGAGTACGATAAGGCAACTGCCATTGCCATCGAAGTCGGAATGCAGAACAGTGGACTTGCAATCTCCCTTGCAACTGCCAATTTCGTGGCAAATCCACTGGCAACCCTTCCGGGGGCGATCTTCAGTGTATGGCATAATATATCCGGATCTTTGTTTGCAGGGATCCGCCGGAGCGGAGAACAGACGAAAGAGGCATATCAGGAAGTTACAGAATAAGAAAAATCCTGCGATTTTGAATTGGCAAAACCGCAGGATTTTTTGTACTCAGAACAGAAAATACAGAGACTAAAGCACGTCATTTTTTTACCGATTTGAATGGCAGATGAATGGAAAAGAAGAGAACAGGAACTCTTCTTTTCCATTCATTTGCCCCTCGCGTCAAACAAAAAAATTTCCCTCTTGTCAAATCATTCCGATTATGTTATATTATCAAATAGTTTGAATATAAAAATATTTTAAACGAAAAAGATTTTAAAACAAAAATAAATGGAGAGAACAACCATGAGAGGAAGGATATGCGGTACCGGTTCTTATATACCGGAGCATTATTACGACAACAATGATCTCGCGAAGTTTGTGGAGACGAATGATGAATGGATCCGTGAACGGACCGGAATTGTGCGCAGACATATTGCAGAAGAAGATACAACAGTCAGCATGGCGATAAAAGCGGCAAAAAATGCACTTACAGATGCAAAATTAAATGCAGACGATCTGGATCTGATCTTGGTATCTACAATCACGCCAAACACCGTGATCCCAAGCACTGCCTGCGAAGTCCAGAAAGAGCTGGGAGCAGTAAATGCAACCTGTTTCGACATCAGTGCCGCATGCAGCGGTTTTGTGTATGCCTACAATACTGCGCAGGCTTACATAGCAGCCGGAATGTATCAGAACATTCTGGTGATCGGAAGTGAAACCCTATCCGGAATTGTCAACTGGAAAGACAGAGGGAGCTGCATTCTTTTCGGTGACGGGGCAGGAGCAGCCGTGATCTGTGCAGAAGAAGGTGAAATCTTTCCGGCAGTTACCCATTCTGACGGAGCAAAAGGACAGGTACTTGCCTGCGAAAGCCGTCAGCAGAAAAACTGGCAGGACAAAGAAAATGAAAAACAGACTTATGTATCCATGGATGGACAGGCAGTTTTCAAATTTGCCGTAAAAAAAGTGCCGGAAGTCATCGGAGAACTTCTGCAAAAAGCAGATCTGACCGAGAAAGATATTGATCTTTTCGTTCTGCATCAGGCAAACTTACGGATCATCGAATCTGTGGCAAAACGGATGAAAACAGACCTTGCAAAATTCCCGGTCAACATTGAAGAATACGGTAATACATCATCCGCCAGCATCCCAATCCTCCTGGATGAACTGAACAAAACCGGTCGCTTCCACAAAGGACAGAAGATTGTTCTCTGCGGCTTCGGTGCCGGACTCACCTGGGGAGCCACACTCATAGAGTGGTAAATATAAAAATAATCAAACAATAAGGAGACTAAGAACATGTTAGAAAAAGTAAAAGAAATCGTAGCAGAAGGACTTGACGTAAACGCAGCAGACCTCACAGAGGAGACAACTTTTGAATCTCTTGGAGCAGATTCCCTTGATCTGATGGATATGGTTATGACATTTGAAGATGAATTTGGTGTGGAAATCGATACGGAAGCAATCGGTGATCTCAAGACAATCGGAAGTGTTGTAACATACATCGAAGGACTGAAAAAATAAGAATCGCAAAAACACAGACAGAAAGAGGTTGTAATATGAAAACAGAAGTAACCGAATTACTTGGAATCGAGTATCCGATCATCCAGGGCGGAATGGCCTGGGTTGCTGAGTATCATCTTGCGGCCGGCGTATCAAATGCCGGCGGGCTTGGGCTCATCGGGGCTGCAAGCGCCCCGGCTGAGTGGGTACGTGAACAGATCAGAGAAGCAAAAAAGCTGACTGATAAACCATTTGGAGTAAATATCATGCTGATAAGTCCTTATGCAGAGGACGTGGCAAAAGTAGTAGCGGAAGAAGGCGTAAAGGTTGTAACGACAGGCGCCGGAAGCCCGGAAAAATATATGAAAATGTGGAAAGAAGCAGGAATTAAAGTCATTCCGGTGGTTGCATCCGTTGCACTTGCAAGAAGAATGGAACGGTGCGGGGCAGATGCAGTTGTTGCGGAAGGATGTGAATCCGGAGGACACATCGGAGAAAATACGACTATGGTACTGGTTCCACAGATTGTAGACGCAGTGAAGATTCCGGTAATCGCAGCCGGAGGAATCGCAGATGGAAGAGGAATTGCGGCAGCATTTATGCTGGGAGCAAAAGCCGTACAGATGGGAACCCATTTTGTTGCGACCGAAGAATCTATCGTACATGAAAATTATAAAAATGCGATCATCAAAGCGAAGGACATTGATTCCAGAGTAACCGGAAGAAGCACAGGACATCCGGTAAGAGCACTTCGCAACCAAATGACGAAAAAATATCTGGACCTTGAGAAAAACGGTGCATCCTTTGAAGAACTTGAGCACCTTACACTTGGAGGCTTAAGAAAGGCCGTTGTAGACGGAGATGTGACAAACGGAAGCGTAATGGCGGGACAGAGTGCAGCCATGGTAAAAGAGATCATGAGTTGTAAAGACCTGATCCAAAAGCTGGTAAGTGAGACGGATGCACTGATCGGAGGCAAAGGATTTTATGAATAAAACAGCATTCATTTTCCCGGGACAGGGCGCGCAGAAGTGCGGTATGGGAAAAGATTTTTATGAAAACAGTGAACTTGCAAAAGAGATTTTTGATACAGCAACAGCAGAGCTGGGACTTGATATGACAAAGCTTTGCTTTGAAGAAAATGAGCAGCTGGATCAGACAGAATACACTCAGGCAGCCATGGTAACAGCCTGTCTTGCAATGACAGCCGAGATTGAAAAGAGAGGTCTTACACCGGATGTGACAGCCGGGCTCAGCCTTGGAGAGTACTGTGCGATCAGCGCAGCGGGAGGCATGCAGCCGAAAGACGCCATTTCTCTTGTGAGAAAAAGAGGGATTCTGATGCAGAATACCGTTCCGGCAGGTGAAGGAGCCATGGCGGCAATCCTGGGACTGGATGGAGAAACGGTTGAAAAAGTGACGGAAGAAATTCCGGGTGCGTCTGTGGCAAATTATAACTGTCCGGGACAGATTGTAATTACAGGAAAGACCGCAGCGGTAGAAAAGGCAGCAGAGTCTTTAAAAGCAGCCGGAGCAAAAAGGGCGGTTCTGTTAAATGTAAGTGGTCCGTTCCACTCAAAGATGCTGGAAAGTGCAGGCGAAGAGCTTGCGAAGGAAATGGAGAAGAGAAATTTTGAACCACTTGCCATTCCTTATGTGACGAATGTTACGGCAAAATATGTGACGGATATCAAAGAGACAAAGGCACTTCTTGCAAAACAGATTTCTTCACCGGTACGATGGGAAGAAAGTGTGAGAACTATGATTGAAGATGGTGTAGACACTTTTGTGGAAATCGGACCGGGAAAAACACTCGCCGGATTTATGCGGCGTATCGACAAAGGTGTCAAAGTATATAATATCGAAACCTGGGAAGATATGGAAAAAGTAATTGCTGAACTGGTGTAAAAAACAGGCAATGGAAAGGAAAAGCATATGACAGACAGAGCAAATTTGGAAGGACAGATCGCGGTGGTTACCGGCGCGTCCCGTGGAATTGGAAAGGCAATTGCGAAGGAGCTGGCTGCACAGGGAGCAACAGTTGTGATCAATTACAATGGTTCTGAAGCAAAAGCAGATGAAGTAAAACATGAAATTGTAGAAAAGGGTGGATGTGCCCAGTGTATGCAGTGCAATGTGGCAGATTACGAGGGATGTGAAGCATTTATAAAAGCAGTGATCGAGCAGTTTGGAAGAATCGATATTCTGGTAAATAATGCAGGGATCACAAAGGATGGTCTGCTGATGCGTATGAGTGAAGAAGATTTCTCCGATGTCATTGATGTCAATCTGAAAGGAACTTTCCATTGCATCCGTTTTGCATCCAGACAGATGATGAAGCAGAGAAGCGGAAAGATCATCAATCTTGCATCTGTAGTTGGAATCAGCGGAAATGCCGGTCAGGTAAACTATGCTGCATCTAAAGCAGGAATTATTGGAATGACCAAATCTGCGGCAAAAGAACTGGCATCCCGCGGAATCACGGTTAATGCGGTTGCACCGGGCTTCATTGAAACGGAGATGACAGAAGTTCTTTCCGATAAGCTCAAAGAAGAAATGAGAGGTCAGATTCCTCTTGCCAGAATGGGACAGCCAGAAGATGTCGCGAAGGCAGTGGCGTTTCTGGCGTCTGAGCAGGCGAGCTACATTACGGGGCAGGTTCTGCAGGTCGATGGGGGGATGGTGATGTAGGAATGGTTTGACGGGAGCTTGTGGGACAAATTGTACAAAAGATGTCCTTCAAATTCAGACTCGCAAACCATTCCGATGAGCCTCTGAAACCAAGGATTGTGTCAGCAAAGGCTTCCACAATCCTTTGAGTCTCATCTCCATTGCTCGAAAAATGAATTTGAATGACATCTTTTGTACAGTTTGTCATTCAACTTAACCTAAAAATACTTATAAGATGATAAATTTTATCAAAAAGTGAAACAGTCAACAACACACCAAAGGAGGCAATATGAAGCGCAGAGTTGTTATTACGGGGCTTGGAGCGATTACCCCGATTGGTAATACAGTAGAAGAATTCTGGAACGGTATCAAAAATGGAACCGTAGGAATCGGTCCGATCACAAAATTTGATACAACCGAATATAAAGTGAAGATCGCAGCGGAAGTCAAGGACTTTGTTGCAAAGGAACGGATGGATTTCAAGGCATCGAAGAGAATGGAAACATTTTCCCAGTATGCGGTTGCAGCGGCGAAGGAAGCGTGTGCGGATGCGGGATTTGAAATTGAAAAAGAGGATCCGTACCGTTGTGGCGTGATCATCGGTTCAGGAATTGGAAGTCTGCAGCAGATCGAGAAACAGTACACGACAATCCTGGAAAAGGGACCGGGAAGGGTAGCACCACTGATGGTTCCGATGATGATTTCCAATATGGCAGCCGGAAATGTATCGATCCAGCTTGGGCTTAAAGGAAAGTGCACAAATGTCGTTACAGCATGTGCAACGGGAACCAATTGTATCGGGGATGCGCTTCGTGCCATTCAGTACGGAGATGCGGACGTAATGTTTGCAGGTGGTACGGAAAGCTGTATCTGTCCGACGGGGATTGCCGGATTTACCGCACTTACCGCACTTACTACCAGAGAAGATCCACTGCGTGCATCAATTCCATTTGATAAAGACAGAAGTGGGTTTGTTCTTGGAGAAGGAGCCGGTGTGGTGGTTCTGGAAGAGCTGGAGCATGCGAGAACAAGAGGCGCAAAGATTTACGCAGAGCTTGCAGGTTACGGGGCAACCGGAGATGCTTACCATATCACTTCCCCGGCAGAAGACGGAAGCGGTGCGGCAAAGGCGATGGAGCTTGCGATGGAAGAGGGCAGCGTGACACCGGAAGAAGTACAGTACATTAATGCACACGGAACCAGCACGCACCATAATGATCTGTTTGAAACCTATGCGATCAAGAAAGCATTCGGCGATGCGGCAAAGGATGTGGTTGTGAATTCAACGAAATCCATGATCGGTCATCTTCTTGGTGCGGCAGGTGCGGTTGAGTGTATCGTTACTGTAAAATCTATTCAGGATGGATTTATCCATCAGACCGTTGGAACCAGGGAATGTGATGATGAATGTGATCTGAACTATGCAGTTGGCGCACCGGTCGAAAAAGAGATCAAATGTGCGCTCACCAATTCCCTTGGATTTGGCGGGCACAATGCAACCCTTCTTTTGAAGAAGTATGAAGGATAGAGGTAGAAGGATGGAATTAGAAAATCTGGTAAAACTGATTCAGACCGTTTCAGATTCGGACCTGACAGGATTTCAGTATGAAGAAAACGGTGTGAAATTGAAAATACAGAAAGAAAAAGAACAGATGGTTGTCAGTACAGGGGCAGCACAGCTGACGACAGTACAAAACGTGCCAGGAGCGCAGAGTAATGCGGTATCGGCACTGAAGTCGGAGGATGGACCGGAAAAAGGAAAAGAAGCAGAAGGGCAGCTGATCAAATCCCCTCTGGTTGGAACCTTTTATGCAGCACCGTCGGAAGAGGCAGCACCATTTGTGGCAGTTGGCGATCATGTGTCAAAAGGACAGACGGTTGCCATCGTAGAGGCGATGAAGCTGATGAATGATATTGAGTGTGATTTTGACGGTGTGGTATCGGAAGTACTCGTGAAAAATGGAGAAACTGTGGAATACGGACAGCCATTATTCCGAATCGCATAGCTGGATGGAGGGCGAAAAGCATGAAACATTTGGGAATCAAGGAAATTCAGAAAATCATTCCGCACAGACATCCGTTTTTGCTGGTAGATTATATCGAAGATTACGAGCCGGGGGAATATGCAGTTGGCTATAAATGTGTGACTTACAGAGAGGACTTTTTTGCCGGACATTTTCCACAGGAGCCGGTGATGCCGGGAGTGCTGATCGTAGAAGCACTGGCGCAGGTCGGTGCAGTAGCGGTTCTGATGCAGGAAGAAAATAAAGGAAAGCTCGGTTATTTTGGTGGGATTAAGAACTGCAAGTTCCGCAGAAAAGTTGTTCCGGGTGACAAGTTAAAACTGGAAGCAAGAATTATTCGTCAGAAGGGACCACTGGTAATCGGAGAAGCTGTTGCATCAGTGGATGGAGAAGTTGCAGTAAAGGCAGAGTTGTCTCTGATGATCGGGAAGGCGGAAACAGATGATTAAGAAAGTATTGATCGCAAACCGTGGAGAGATCGCAGTTCGGATCATCCGTGCCTGCCGGGAAATGGGGATCGAGACGGTTGCAGTTTATTCAGAAGCAGATAAAGAAGCATTGCATACACAGCTTGCAGATGAAGCAATCTGTATCGGACCTGCACCATCTTCGGAAAGCTATCTGAATATGGAGCAGATCATCAGCGCGACCATCGTGTCGGGAGCAGATGCGATCCATCCGGGATTTGGTTTCCTTTCTGAAAATACGAAATTTGCAGAGCTTTGTGAGAAGTGCAACATCATTTTTATTGGACCGGATTCGAAAGTGATCAGCAGGCTTGGAAATAAATCCGAGGCGAGAAATACCATGGCAAATGCCGGGGTTCCGATCATTCCGGGAAGCCGGGAAGCGATTTATGATGCAGCAAAAGGAAAAGAAGTTGCAAGAGAGATCGGCTATCCGGTGATCGTAAAGGCGGCTCTCGGCGGAGGCGGAAAAGGAATGCGTGTGGCGGAAAATGAAGCCGGATTTGACATGGCATTCCGTACTGCACAGAAAGAGACCAAGGCAGCTTTTGGAGATGACACTATGTACATCGAGCATTTTGTGCAGCATCCGAAGCACATTGAATTTCAGATCATGGCGGATAAGTATGGAAATGTGGTGCATTTAGGAGAACGGGACTGTTCGGTGCAGAGAAATCATCAGAAGATGATTGAAGAATCCCCATGTGCCGTGATTTCGGATGAGCTTCGCCGGAGAATGGGCGAAGCAGCGGTAAAAGCGGCAAAGGCAGCGCATTACGAAAATGCAGGAACCATTGAATTTCTGCTGGAAAAGAGTGGAAAATTTTATTTTATGGAAATGAATACCAGAATCCAGGTGGAGCATCCGGTCACAGAATGGGTGACGGGGATCGATCTGATCAAGGAACAGATCCGGATCGCAGACGGTCAGCGGCTTTCCTTTACGCAGGAAGATGTAAAACTGACCGGTCATGCCATTGAGTGCAGGATCAATGCGGAAAATCCGGAAAAGAATTTCCGTCCGTGTCCGGGAACGATCACCGATATGTACCTTCCGGGAGGCAAGGGTGTGCGGATTGATTCAGCAATTTACAGTGGATACACTGTACCGCCATATTATGATAATATGCTGGCAAAGCTGATCGTATTTGCAAAGAACCGTACTGAAGCGATCCGGAAGATGCAGAGTGCACTTGGTGAAGTAATTATAGAAGGCATTGATACCAATGTGGATTATCAATATGATATTTTGCATGATTCAAAGTATCAGGCAGGAGATTTTGATATTGAATTTATTGCCGAAAAAGAAGCAAAGAATCGGCAAGGTTAGCTCTACAAAAGCGGAGGTAAAGCAATTTGAAACTGTCAAATATGTTTAAAAAAACAAGCAGAAGAGGGTATATATATCTTGGCGAAGGAAAGCCTGCCCATATGGCACCGGAAGTTCCGGAGGGACTTCTGAAAAAATGTAACGTTTGCAAATCTGCCATTCTGACAGAAGATGTGAAGAATGGATATTATATTTGTCCAAAATGTCAGAATTATTTCCGTGTGCATGCGATGCACCGGATTGAAATGGTAGCAGATGCGGGCACCTTTGAAGAGTGGGACAAGGGACTGACTTCAGGAAATCCGCTGCATTATAAAGGCTATGAAGAAAAGGTAGAAGCACTGCAGGAAAAGACCGGGCTTGATGAGGCGGTTGTAACCGGAAAAGCAAGGATCGCGGGAAATGAAGTAGTTCTTGCAGTCTGTGACGGGCGGTTTATGATGGCGAGCATGGGAAAGGTGGTCGGCGAAAAGATTACCCGTGCAGTAGAAAAGGCAACCAGTGAGAGGATTCCGATTATTATATTTGCCTGTTCAGGAGGCGCCAGAATGCAGGAGGGGATCCACTCTCTGATGCAGATGGCAAAGACTTCAGCGGCACTGAAAAGACACCATGATGCAGGCTGTTTATATGTAAGTGTGCTGACCGATCCGACAACCGGCGGGGTAACGGCAAGTTTTGCCATGCTTGGAGATATCATTCTTGCCGAGCCGGGGGCGCTGATCGGTTTTGCGGGTCCGCGTGTGATTGAACAGACCATAGGGCAGAAGCTTCCGAAAGGATTCCAGAGGGCAGAATTTCTTCAGGAGCACGGATTTGTGGATCAGATTGTGGAGCGTCCGCGTCTTAGGGAAACACTGGCGGAAATTGTAGCAATGCATAAGCAGGGTACATACGATTTGCCAGAAGTAGAAGAAAAGGAAACACAGGCGGTACAGAGAAATCTGACACCATGGGAACGGGTGCAGTTATCCAGAGACAAGGCTCGTCCGGTCGGTGCGGAGTACATTGAAGAATTATTTACAGATTTTATGGAATTTCATGGAGACCGTTATTACCAGGATGATAAGGCAATCATTGGCGGGATTGCAAGATTTCACGGAATGCCGGTGACGGTGATCGCGCAGGCAAAGGGTCGCACGACAAAAGAAAATATCGAGCGTAACTTTGGAATGCCGTCACCGGACGGATACCGCAAAGCCCTTCGTCTGATGAAACAGGCAGAGAAATTTAACCGTCCGGTCATCTGTTTTGTAGATACGCCGGGAGCGTTCTGCGGGCTGGAAGCAGAAGAGAGAGGACAGGGTGAGGCAATCGCAAGAAATTTATTTGAGATGTCAAATCTTCAGGTTCCGATCCTGTCAGTTGTGATCGGAGAAGGTGGAAGCGGGGGAGCTCTTGCGATGGCAACTTCAGATGAAGTGTGGCTTCTTGAAAATTCGATTTACTCCATTCTTTCGCCGGAAGGATTTGCAAGTATCCTGTGGAAGGACAGCAGCCGCGCAAAAGAGGCGGCAGGTGTGATGAAGCTGACAGCAGATCGTCTCCTGAAAGCCGGTATCGTAGAACGGGTGATTCCGGAGCCGGAAAACTTCAATCTGGAAACATTTACAGAAGTGACAGATCCGATGGATGATTATATCAGTATTTTTTTGAAAAAATATGGTGCAATGACAAAGGAAGAACTTACCGAAAAGCGGTATGACAGATTCCGCAGGATGTAGTAGAAAGAGGAGAAGAAAAATGAAAGGATTACCGGAACTTGTGATTGGTGATTTGAAAGTAAAAAGACCGGTCATTCAAGGGGGAATGGGAGTCGGTGTGAGCCTTGGGCAGCTTGCCGGAGCGGTTGCAAAAGAAGGTGGAGTCGGGATCATCTCAACCGCACAGATCGGATTCCGTGAACCGGATTTTGAAACGAATACAAGGGCGGCAAATATCCGTGCAATTGGATCTGAATTTCAAAGAGCAAGAGAGACGGCTCCGGATGGCGTGATCGGATTTAATATCATGGTTGCACTGAAAGATTATGACGAGCATGTGAAAGCAGCAGTGGACGCCGGAGCAGATCTGATCGTATCCGGGGCAGGGCTTCCAATCGAGCTGCCGGGACTTGTGGAGGGCAGCAGTACCAAGATTGCTCCGATCGTATCGACTGAAAAATCGGCGAAAGTTATCTTAAAATACTGGGATAAAAAATTTTCCAGAACCGCAGACCTGGTTGTGATCGAGGGCCCCAAAGCCGGAGGACATCTGGGATTTGACCGGGAGCAGCTGGAAACTTACACACAGGAAAGCTATGATAATGAAATCGAGAGGATCATGGCAGTGGTCAGAAAGTACGCCAAAAAATATCAGGTGCATATCCCGGTGGCAGTAGCCGGAGGAATTTCGGATAAAGATGCGGCAGAGCATGCCTTTTCATTAGGAGCAGATGCAGTCCAGGCGGCAACAAGATTTGTCACGACATGGGAGTGCGATGCGGATCTTAGTTACAAACAGAGTTATCTGAATGCGAAGAAAGAGGATGTCATTCTGGTGAAAAGTCCGGTTGGAATGCCGGGAAGGGCAATTAAGAATCCATTTATCAGTCATGTAATGGCAGGAGAGAGGGTGAAGCCTAAGAGATGTCTTGGGTGTCTGAAAAACTGTAACCCGGCGGAAGTGCCATACTGTATCACGGAAGCGCTGATCAAAGCGGCAAAAGGTGAGATTGGAGAGGCACTTCTGTTCTGCGGAGCGGATGTGTGGAAAGCAGAAAAAATAGAAACTGTGAAAGAAGTGATTGATTCTTTGTTAGGTGACTGTGTATAATTGAACTAGAAAAAGACACAGCAAGGAGAAGAAGGGGAATTGGACGCATACGAAAGCATCAATAAGATATTGGTACATCTTTTTAATGATATATGGGAATTAGAAGAAAAGGCAGTGATCACAGAAGAATTCAAGGATCTGACGAATAACGATATGCATATTATTGAAGCAATCGGACTTGGGACCGGGAATAATATGTCCACGATCGCGAAGAAGCTCGGAATCACGGTCGGATCACTGACAACTTCGATGAACAGTCTGGTCAATAAAAAGTATGCAGTCCGCCACCGGAGCGAAGAAGACCGGAGGATCGTCAATATCCAGCTGACGGAAAAAGGGGAGAAGGCATATCATCATCATGCGAATTTTCATAAGAAGATGGTAGAAGCTGTTGTTGAGACGCTGGATGAAGAAGAGATCCCGGTTCTGACAAAGGCACTGGACAACCTGTATCAGTTTTTTAAGACGTATAACGGTTAAAATGAAAAATCCTCTGTCACTCTTTCATTAGAAAGGGCAGGCAGAGGATTTTTGGATTCTCCGGCTATACATGGATCCGGTCTAATACTTCTCCGATCGGCTCATGGATCGTCAGAGTTGCGCCTACATCACGGGCAGTTGCATCTTTGTTGATGAGTACCAGATATTTGCCGTGGAAATAATCGATAAATCCGGCAGCAGGGTAGACCACAAGAGAAGTACCGCCGATGATCAGCATATCTGCTTCTGAGATGGCGCGGATACTTTTCTGGATAATCTGATTATCCAGTCCTTCTTCGTAGAGAACTACATCCGGGCGGATAGTTCCGCCGCAGTTGCAGGTTGGGATTCCTTTCGATTCTTTTACAAAACGTGCACTGTACTGCTTTTTGCAACGCATGCAGTAATTGCGGTGGATACTTCCATGAAGCTCCAGTACATTTTTGCTTCCGGCAGCCTGGTGGAGTCCGTCGATATTCTGTGTGATAACGGCGGTCAGCTTTCCGGCGGCTTCCAGTTCGGCAAGCTTCAGATGTGCTTTATTTGGCTTCGCATCAAGGAACATCATTTTCTCTTTATAAAAATCATAAAATTCTTCCGTATGCTGCATGAAAAAGCTGTGGCTTACAATCTGCTCCGGTGAGTAGCGGTACTTTTGTTTGTAGAGTCCGTCTGCACTCCTGAAGTCCGGAATATTACTCTCGGTAGAGACGCCGGCACCGCCGAAAAAGACGATTCGGTTGCTCTCGTTAATCATGTCCTGTAACTGTCTGATCTTGTCCATAATTTGATAACCTCTTTTCTTGGAAAATCAAAACCTGTCTTTTTAATCACAGTATACCAAATGAAACGAAAAAAGAGAATAAAATAAAAAAATTCCTTGTCCCAAAAACATGCACCGAGTATACTATAAAGTATTGGATTGTAGAAAATTGGGGAAATCTGCAGACAAAATACATATGTCAAGGAGAGCGTAATATGAAAATGTCAAATATGAGGAATCTGTGTCTGATTTTATTGGGGAATACAGTATATGCACTTGCAATTGTAATGTTTATCCTGCCGAATGATATCATTACCGGAGGGACCACGGGGCTTGGAATTGCCGTGAATCATTATTTTGGATTCCAGATCCATACATTTGTACTGATCTTCAACACACTGATGTTTCTTCTGGGGGCTGCAGTGCTTGGTATGAAATTTGCACTTACTACACTGGTCAGTACGTTTTATTATCCGATCATTCTGGGAATACTGGAGAATGTTCCGGTATTACAGAACGTCACAGACGATAAGATGCTTTCAACGATCTGTGGAGGTCTGATGATCGGACTTGGAATCGGAGTTGTTATAAGATGCGGAGCATCAACAGGAGGTATGGATATCCCGCCGCTGGTACTGAATAAGAAATTCGGACTTCCGGTATCTGTTATGCTCTATGTATTTGATTTTGCGATTCTGATCTTCCAGATGGTATTTACCAATAAAGAAGAGATCATCTATGGTATCCTTCTGGTATTGATTTACACGGTGATGCTGGATAAAGTGCTTCTGATGGGATCGACCAGAACACAGGTCAAGATCATTTCCGGAGAGTATGAGAAGCTGAACCATCTGATCCAGGAGAAACTTGACCGAGGAACTACACTGGTCTACACGCAGACCGGTTATTTGAGAAAGGATCAGCCGATGATCCTTACCGTTGTGTCTAACCGTGAACTGATGCGGCTGAACCAGATCGTGCAGGAGACAGATCCGCAGGCATTTATGATCATTGGCAATGTAAATGAGGTCAGAGGACGGGGATTTTCAACACAGAAAGTATATAAAAACGAAGTGGGCATGAATGAATAAACAAGAGCTTGAGAATGAGGAAGTAAGACAGGAAGAGAAAAAAACAAAGAAGAAAAAGGTCCGGAAAAAGAAGACCATGTTTGGACATATCCGCAGTATCATCAGTATTCTTCTGGTTGTGGGAATCATCGGAGGAAGCTACTGGTATTATGCATTCCAGTACAGAGCCGAGGTGGAGCCGGAGACAAACCGGAAGGTGACGAATACGGATTCCGTTTACACGATGGAGCAGTATCTGAAAACGCTGAAGCGCAACCAGACTGTTTATAAGTACGCGTGCGATGAAGCCGAAGTGGACAATGACTACGGGACTTATGTTGTGCCTGGACTGAAGTCAACAAGGACGCTGAAAGTAAAAGGGGACGGAGAAGCAGAAGTCTGCACATCCATGACACCACAGGGACTTGCATTTACAGAGGATTATATTCTGGTCAGTGCTTATTGTAAGACAAAGGCACATGATTCGGTGATCTATGTGATCGACAAAGAAAGCAGACGGTTTGTGAAAGAGATTGTGCTGAACACCAAAGCCCATGTGGGCGGAATGGCATACGATACGATGAACCAGATCCTGTGGGTGACAGGACAGGGTTCCACCTGGGCGCAGGCAAATGCGATCACACTGTCTCATCTGGAAAATTATTCCTTTGATGACGGATATCATCCGATTGAATTCGATATGTCTTACAACCTTTATAAGATCAAGCGGGCGTCATTTATGACGTATCATGATGGCGCATTGTTTGTCGGATTCTTTACACAGGATAATGCCAGTGTCATTGAAAAATATCTGATCAATGCAGACGGCACCTTGTATGAAAAAGAAGACATGAACCTGAAACGGACGGTCGGCGTGACGGAGCCGGTTGCCTATGCGGTCAGTATGCAGGTAATTTCCGGTAAGGTGCAGGGAATGGCATTTTACAACAATAAGATCCTGCTTACCAGATCCTGGGGGATCCTGCCATCGGAGGTACAGATCTTCAACTATTCCAGATATGGAATCTTGTCAACCTCCGAAGCTTATAAGACGATCAAGTTTCCGGAGAGGCTGGAACAGATCTATCAGGACGGTGGCAGCATTTATGCACTTTTCGAGTCGGGGGCTTATGCCTACCGGATGTCATCCATTAACCGAATTGACCGTGTTGTGAAGCTGAAAGGAAGCAAACTGGTAAAATAAAGACTGAAATCCATGAAATCTGCTTGAATCGGAAGTAGATTTATGGTAAAATACATGAGTGGTTTAGCCATCAGGAGGTGTGATTAGTAATGGAAATTTTAAAAACAGTACTTTTAATTTTATTTGCAATAGATTGTATCGCATTGACAGTAATCGTATTGATGCAGGAAGGTAAGTCAGCAGGTCTTGGAACAATCGCAGGTATGGCAGATTCTTATTGGGGACAGAACAAAGGACGTTCTATGGAAGGCGCACTTGTTAAGTCTACCAAGTTTTTAGCAATTCTGTTTATTGTACTTGCAGCAGTCCTGAACTTGAAAGTTTTTGCATAACGAATGATTGAAAGAAGATGAGGAACACTCTATAGTATCTATAGGGTGTTCCTTTTTTGACAGGAGAAGAGATGGACGAATTATTTGAAAAAAGAAAGAAAATTATTTATGAATTTATCTGTGACGAATTTTATGTGCCGATGAAGCTGAAAGAGTTGTCGATGCTGCTTCAGGTCCCGAAAGATCAGAAAGGGGAACTCAAAGCTGTCATGGACAGCCTGGAAAAAGAAGGCAGGGTACATGTCACACAGAAAGGAAAATACATCAAAGGTGAGGCAAAGCAGCTGCGTGGAATGTTCCAGGCAAACGCGAGAGGCTTCGGCTTTGTCACTGTGGAAGGTGAGAGCGAAGATATCTTTATCTCAGAAAATGATATGAACGGTGCCATGCAGGGAGATGAGGTAGAGGTTGTCATCACCAAAGCACCGGAAGGAATGCGAAGAGAAGGAAAGATCACGAAAATCGTACAGAGGGGAACCCAGCGGATCGTCGGCTATTATCAGAGCCGGAAGAATTTCGGATTCGTTGTGCCGGATAATGAGCGTTTCCTGCAGGATATCTTCGTACCGGCAGAGCGCTCTAAAGGAGCTGTGACCGGGCATAAGGTTGTGGTAGAGCTGACCTCTTATGGGGAGAATGGAAAGAAGCCGGAAGGAAAGATCGTAGAGATCCTGGGGCATGTGACCGATCCGGGAGTTGATATTTTGTCGATTGTCAAAGGATATGATCTGCCAACCGAATTTCCGGAGAAGGTACTGAATCAGGCAGAGCGTGTGGCAAAGGCAGTGACGACCGCTGATATGGCAGGACGTAAGGACGTGCGGAGCTGGCAGACCGTGACGATCGACGGCGAGGATGCGAAGGATCTGGATGATGCGATCACTCTGACAAAAGAGGGAGACTGTTATATTCTGGGCGTGCATATCGCTGATGTGACCAATTATGTGCAGGAGAACAGCGCTCTTGACCGGGAAGCACTGAAAAGAGGTACCAGTGTCTATCTGGCAGACCGTGTGATCCCGATGCTGCCAAGAGTTTTGTC